>NZ_JBEZIQ010000016.1:0-162148 GCF_040651155.1 Kitasatospora sp. NPDC048545 | reverse complement strand
CGGTCGCGTGCTGGGTCGGCGCCGTGGTCGGGGCGTTGGACGCCTCGCTGTAGCGGGTCGGGACGCCGCGGCTGGGGGTCGGCTCGAAGCGCATCCAGCCGTAGCCCGCGAAATACAGCTCCGGCCAGGCGTGGTACATCCGGCCGGTCACCGTGTAGACGTTGCCGCCCTTGTTGTCGCCGGGGGTGAAGCCGACGGCGACCCGGGCCGGGATCTTCAGCGACCGGGCCATCGCCGCCATGGTGGAGGCGAAGTGCACGCAGAAGCCCCGGCGGTCGCGCAGGAACACCGCGATGGCGTTGCTGCCGGTGCCGGCGGCGACCGTGGTGTCGTACGTGAAGTCCGGCCCGGTGAACCAGTTCACCAGGGCCATCGCCCGGTCGTAGTCGTTCTTCGCGCCGCTGGTGATCTGCCGGGCCTGGTCGGAGACCACGCCGGGCAGGTCGGACGGGACGGCGGTGTAGCGGTCCCGGATGTCCTGCGGCCCGGGGGGCGCCAGGCGCAGCTCGGTGGCGGTGGGCCGCAGGTCCAGCGCGCTGACGTGGTAGCGCAGGCCGCGGATCGCCTTGTCGTTGGCCGGGACGACGGTGCGGGTCAGCGGGTCGAGCTTCCAGTCGCCGCGGTTGGGGACCTGGACGGAGGCGGCCGGGTAGGGCATCGGCAGCCAGCTCTTCTCCAGCCGGTCGCTGACCTTGAAGTCGCCCTCGATCCGGGGGACGTTGGCGTTGCGCAGGCCTTCGGGGTTGGGCAGCGACTCCGGGAGGTCGCTGACCGCGGTGCTGCTGAGCCGCCAGCTGGTGCCGTCGAACTGGTCCAGCGAGCCGGTCCGCAGGTAGATCTGGTCGGCCTGCTCGCTGTCCAGGGTGTAGCTGAGCAGCTCGGCGTCGGTGGGCCTGGTGATCGCGGCCTCCAGGCTGACCATCGGGTCGAGGCTGGTCGCCACGCTCCCGCCGACGCCCTTGCCGGCGGTTCCGCCCGAGGCGGGGTCCAGCAACCCGGAGCTCCAGTGCGGCAGGACGACGGGGAGCAGTATCGCCACGGCCAGCGCCAGGACGCCGACCTGTCGGCCGCCCGGGCTGACCGTGCCGGAGCCCACGGTGCCGCGGGCGCTGCCGCGGAAGACCCGGCCCCAGCGGGAGACCCGGTCCTGGCCCTCGGCGAAGAGCAGCAGCAGGTAGCCGGCCGCGGCGACCGCGAACCAGAACCAGCTGCCGTGGTCCCCGGCCAGGCCGTTGCCGATCGAGTACAGCGCCAGCAGCGGCAGCCCGGCGAGGGCCGAGCGCCGGTAGGTCACCGCGATGGTGTCCACCGCGACGGCGATCAGGCCGACCGCGGAGACCAGGATCAGCCGCAGGCCGGCGGTGGGCGGCGCCGGGATCGCATACTGCTGGATGTCGTCCAGGCCCGAGGAGAAGACCTGGTCCAGGACCCGCATCGAGGACGGCCCGGGCACCAGGCCGCCGAGCACTCCGCCGGCACCGGCGAAGCCGACCAGCATCAGCAGGACCAGCACCAGCAGCTGCGCGACCGGCACCGTCCAGCGGTACAGCGGGGAGCGGCGCAGGCCGACGCCGACCGCGGCGAGGACGGCGATCACCAGGACGGCGTGGGTCAGCCAGCTGCGCGTGGTGAGCAGCGGGAGCATGCAGAGCGAGGCGAGGGCGGTGGCCAGCGCCGCGTAGACGGTCAGTTTGGCCCGGGTGGTCACGCGCCGGCCTCTTCTCGGTTGGGGGCGGTCGTCCTGGCGCCTTCGGCGGCCCGCCACAGGTCCGGTACGGAGTCGCCGGCGCGCACCGGGATGACCGTCCAGCCGGCTCCGCGCAGTTTCCGGACCCGGGCCCGGAACTCGTCGCCGCCGGTGTCCGGGGCGAGCATCCGCAGGCCGGCCCAGGTGCCGGTGTCCAGCAGGAACGCGATCGCCCCGCCGGTGCGGCTGCGCAGCCGGCCCAGCCGGGCGGTCTGGGTGTCGTCCAGTTCGCCGAGGACGGCGACCAGCAGGCCCTCGCCACCGGTGCGCAGCGGCTCCTCGGCGCGGGAGAGCGTGCCGCCGTCGGACAGGTCGGCGATCGCGAGGGCGTCCAGGATCAGCCCGGAGGTGTCGGCGGCGTGGTTGTGGCCGCCCGCGCCGGGACCGGGGACCGCGAGACCGGTGTCGGTGAGCAACTGGGTCTGGTAGCCGCGCTCCAGCAGGTGCGCGGCGACCGAGGCGGCGCAGCTGACCGACCATTCGAACGACGAGGCGGGGCCGCTGCCCCGGTGACCGATCTCCCGGGTGTCCAGCAGGACGGTGGCCCGGGCCCGCTGCGGCTGCTCCTCGCGGCGCACCATCAGTTCGCCGTACTTGGCGGTGGAGCGCCAGTGCACCCGGCGCAGGTCGTCGCCGGGCCGGTACTCGCGCAGGATCACGTCGTCGTCGCCGGCCAGCGCGAGGGTGCGGCTGTGGCTCTCGCCTTGGCCGAGCCACTCGCCGCTGAGGCGGACCGCCGGCAGGGCCTGGACCAGGGGGACGACGGTGAGGACATCGGCGGCGGTGAAGGCGCGGGTCACCTCGCACATCCCGAACGGGTCGGACAGCCGCAGCTGCAGCGGCCCGAGCGGGTAGCGGCCGCGCAGGTCGGAACGGACCCGGTAGGACACCTCGCGGTGGCCGCGCGGCTCGACCCGGTCCAGCACGAAGCGCGGGCGCGGCCCGAGCACGTACGGGACCTTGTCCTCCAGGAGCAGCAGGCCGGTGGGCACCCGGGAGACGTTGTCGAGCCGCAGGTGGACCCTCGCCTCCTGGCCGGCGACCGCCCGGCTCGGGCTGAGCCGGCGGCCGCTGGCCACCCGGTAGCGGGTGTTGGCGACCACGACCACGGCGACCAGCGGGAGCGCGGCGAGCAAAACGCCGACGCGCAGCAGGGCGTCCTGGTCGAGCAGGTAGGCGCAGACCACCGCGGTGACCCCGGCCGCGAGGAAGGACCGGCCCCGGGTGGTGAGGCCGCGGAACCCGGCCCGCAGCCCCGACGCCGAGTCGGACTGGGCCACCTCAGCCCCTCCGGACGGCCGGGCCGCCCTGCGGGCGCGGCAGCGGCAGCCGGGCGACCAGGTCGGTCACGATCTGCTCCGAGGTGCGGCGGCTGAGCTGGGTCTCGGCGGTCGGCATCAGCCGGTGCGCCAGGACCGGCACGGCGAGGCGCTGCACGTCGTCCGGGGTGACGTAGTCGCGCCCGTCCAGCGCGGCGGCGGCGCGGGCGGCCCGGACCAGGTGCAGGGTGGCGCGCGGCGAGGCGCCCAGGCGCAGCTCGTGGCTGGTGCGGGTGGCGCCGACCAGGTCGACGGCGTAGCGGCGGACCGGGTCGGCGATGTGCACGGTGCGGACCAGGTCGATCAGCTTGAGGATGTCGGCGGCGTGCGCGACGGGCTGGAGGTCCTCCAGCGGGCTGGCGCCGGCGTGCACGTCCAGCATGGCGAGCTCGGCCTCGGGGCTGGGGTAGCCGATCGAGATCCTGGCCATGAAGCGGTCGCGCTGGGCCTCCGGGAGGGGGTAGGTGCCCTCCATCTCGACCGGGTTCTGGGTGGCCACGACCATGAAGGGCGAGGGCAGCTCGTAGCTGGTGCCGTCGATGGTGACCTGGCGCTCCTCCATGGACTCCAGCAGCGCGGACTGGGTCTTGGGAGAAGCGCGGTTGATCTCGTCGCCGACCACGATCTGGGCGAAGATCGCGCCCGGGCGGAACTCGAAGTCGTGCTGCTGCTGGTCGTAGATGTTGGTGCCGGTGACGTCCGAGGGCAGCAGGTCGGGCGTGAACTGGATGCGGCGCACGGTGCAGTCGACGGAGCGGGCGAGCGCCTTGGCCAGCATGGTCTTGCCGACGCCGGGCACGTCCTCCAGGAGCAGGTGGCCCTCGGCGAGGAGGACGGTCAGGGCGATGCGGATGGCCTCCGGCTTGCCCTCGATCACGCTCTCGACGTTGGCGCGGACCCGGTCCACGACCGCGGCGAGCTCGGGGAGCCCGACCTGCTGGTACCCGTTCGCCCTCTGCTCGCCCCCCACAGGACCACCGAGACCGGCCTGATCGTTGTAGCTCGTCACCCGTTTACGCTCCCTGGCACCCTGTGCCCGCCCCGTCCAGAGGCCGGACCCCACCCCATGCTTGACGCGGCCGTCCCGGGGTCGGTTCCGATGGCGGATCCGGCGTCGGGGAGGCGGCCTGCGGCCCGGCCGCCCCAGGTGGTTCGGGGTCCGACCGGCAGGCGCATTCTCCCCCGCGCGGTGGCCAGAAGTCACCATTCGGCCGACCCCGAATGCCCGAACGCCGTCGCTCGGGACGAGGCGCGGGCGGTTCGGGGCGCCGGCCGGACGGGGCGGTCCTAGCTGATCTCGCGGAGCAGGCCGGTGTGGACGTCGAAGACGAAGCCCCGGACGTCGTCGGTGTGCAGGAGGAAGGGCGAGGTGCGGACACGCTGCATGGACTGGCGGACGTCGCCGTCCAGGTCGACGAAGGACTCCACCGCCCACTGCGGGCGCTGGCCGACCTCCAGCTCCAGCTCGCGGCGGAAGTCCTCGGTGAGCCCGAGCAGACCGCAGCCGGTGTGGTGGATGAGCGCGATCGAACGGGTGCCGAGGGCGCGCTGGCTGATGGTCAGGGAGCGGATGGTGTCGTCGGTGACGACACCGCCGGCGTTGCGGATGACGTGCGCGTCGCCCAGTTCGAGGCCGAGCGCCGCGAACAGGTCGAGGCGGGCGTCCATGCAGGCCACCACGGCGATCTTCTGCACCGGGCGGGCGTCCATGCCGCCGTCCCGGAAGGTCACCGCGTACTCGCGGTTGGCCGAGACGAAGCGGTCGATGATGGTGGGTCGGGCAGGGTCGGCAGCGGCGTTCGGCGTGGGCCGGTCGGGAGTCACTGTCATGCCGGCGACGTTAGTGCCGATCCGGTGTCCGCGGTGGGGTGGAGAGCTACAGAACCGGCGGCCGTGATCGAGCGCATCGCCACAACGGGAGGGGGCCGTCCGGGTCGGTCCCGGATGGGTCGTACGCGGTCGCGGGGTGGGGGCGCGCGACGGTTTCCGAGGGCCCCCGGATCGGGACGCCGTAGGGCCATCCCAACGGCCGCGACCTGCGGTGATCCGTACGGCCGCCCGGGTGGTGCGCCGGAGCGGACCATTGACTGGAAGGGCCTGCGCGATAGAGTTTGCGGCGCAGTGGAGCACACCCGTCGGAGCCCGTCAACCGGGCTTTCCCGGCCGGTGCGGCCGGTCGATGCGGCCCGTGGCCTCCACCCGCTCCGTGCCCACCTGGCGCACCTTCCCCGGCGCCGGGCGGTCACGATCTTCCCCTTGAGCGGGCGGGGACCACGGGCCGCTTCGTCGTGCCGGGGGACGGTGGGCGAGAATGGTCGCAGCTCCCGGACGTCGGGCTGCTCCGCACCGAGGAAGGGCGCTACCGCGCATGACCACCAACGAACCGGGCCCCAAGCACGTTCCGGTGATGCTGCAGCGGTGCATGGACGCCCTGGCGCCGGCGATCTCGCGGCCCGGCGCCGTGGTGGTGGACGCCACCCTCGGCCTCGGCGGGCACAGCGAGGCGCTGCTCACCCAGTTCCCCGAGGTCCGGCTCGTCGCGGTGGACCGCGACCCGCAGGCGCTGAAGCTGTCCGGCGAGCGGCTGGCCCCCTTCGGTGACCGGGCGACCCTGGTGCACGCCGTGTACGACGAGATCCCCGAGGTGCTGGAGCGCCTGGGCATCGACCGCGTGGACGGCGTTCTGTTCGACCTCGGCGTCTCCTCGATGCAGCTGGACGAGGCGGACCGCGGCTTCGCGTACGCGCAGGACGCGCCGCTGGACATGCGGATGGACCAGACCCGGGGGATCAGCGCGGCGGAGGTGCTGAACACCTACAGTCACGGCGAGCTGGCCCGGATCCTGAAGTTCTACGGCGAGGAGCGGTTCGCCGGGAAGATCGCCTCGGTGATCGTGCGGGAGCGGGCGAAGGAACCGTTCAGCAACAGCGCGCGTCTGGTCGATCTGGTGCGCAACGCCATTCCGGCGGCGACCCGCCGCACCGGCGGGAACCCGGCCAAGCGCACGTTCCAGGCGCTGCGGATCGAGGTCAACGGTGAGCTGGAGGTCCTGGACCGGGCGATCCCGGGGGCGCTGGAGGCCCTGACGATCGGCGGCCGGATCGTGGTGATGTCCTACCAGTCGCTGGAGGACCGCCTGGTGAAGCAGTACCTCGCCGCCGGGGCGACCAACACCGCCCCGCCCGGGCTGCCGTTCATCCCGGAGGAGCACCAGCCCTGGCTCAAACTGATCACCCGCGGTGCCGAGCTGGCCACCGAGGAGGAGATCGAGGAGAACCGGCGCGCCGCGCCCGTGCGGCTGCGGGTGGCGGAGAGGATCAGGGACCGAAGCAAGCGGGGCTGACGAAGCGGTCCGGCGGGGTCCGAAGGGCGGAGGAAAGCGGTGGGGCCGGTGGCCGGTGAGGTCCGGGCGGGGCGGGGAGGACTCCCCGGGCAGGGCAGGGCACGCATCACGGTCCGGCCGGGGAAGCGTCCGGTCCGGGGGCGCACGCCGTTCGCGGTGCTCGTCGTGGTGCTGCTGGCGGCGGGCCTGCTGGGGCTGCTGGCCCTGAACACCGCGCTCAACGAGGGCTCCTTCGAGCTGTCCCGGCTGCAGAAGCAGACCACCGTGGCGACCGACGAGCAGCAGAGCCTGCAGCACCAGATCGACCAGAGCTCGGCCCCGGACGCACTGGCCAGGCGGGCCGCCGAGCTGGGCATGGTCCCGGCTGCCGGAATGGCCTTCCTGGACGTCCCGAACGGAGGCAAGGTGGTCGGCACGCCCGGCCCGGCGCAGGACAGCCCGCCGGTCAAGCACTCGACGGCCGAACCGTGGCCGACGAAGCCCCAGCCGAACGGCACCCAGCCGCCGGCCGCCCAGCCGCCGG
The DNA here is from genome assembly GCF_040651155.1 of Kitasatospora sp. NPDC048545. NCBI lineage: Bacteria > Bacillati > Actinomycetota > Actinomycetes > Kitasatosporales > Streptomycetaceae > Kitasatospora > Kitasatospora sp. NPDC048545. The sequence continues at coordinate 155,216 of NZ_JBEZIQ010000016.1, read as the reverse complement.
CCGCCCAGCCGCCGGCTCCGCCGGCCGCGGCGACCACGCCCGCCGCTCCGACGACGGCCGCCTCGGCCGGCGACTCGGTGATCCAGCTCAACCCGGCCACGCCCGCGCGGCCGAGCGGGGGTGCCGCTCGATGACCACGCCTCGTCAGCCCACCGGGGGCTCCGGCTCGGGATCCGGCAACGGTCGCCGCCCGGTACCCAGGGGCGCCGCGCCCCGCGGGCAGTCCGCCGCCGACCGTCCGCCGTCGGCCAAGGGGCAGCCTGCGAAGGGCCAGCCGGCGAAGGCACAGCCGACGAAGGGCCAGCCCGCCCGCGGTCAGTCCGCGAAGGCGCAGCCCGCAAAGGTACAGCCCGCGAAGGCCCAGCCCGGCAAGGCCGGCACGTCCCGTACGACCCCGCGCACCCCGCAGCAGCGCCGCCCCGAGAGCCGTCCGCCGGCCCGCAGCCAGGCGGCGGTGCGGCCGCGCCCGAAGAGCCGGCTGCCGCAGCGCCCCAAGGCGCTCAAGCTGGCCGAGCCGAAGCGCCGGCTGCGGGTGATCACCATCGTGATGTCGCTGGTGTTCTCGGTCTTCGCGGGCCGCCTGATCCAGCTCCAGCTGGTCGACTCGGACGCGCTGGCCGCCGACGCCAACACCAACCGCTACCTGAACATCCCGATCACCGCCGAGCGCGGCTCGATAACGTCCGCCGACGGGGTGGCGCTGGCCGCCACCGTCGACGCGTACGACATCACCGCCGACCCGGCGATGTTCACCCCGGAGGCGACCGGCATCCCGGACGCGCCGGAGCAGGCGGCCGCGCTGCTGTCGCCGATCCTCGGCGTGCCCAAGGAGAAGATCGCCGCCGACCTGCACACCCCCAAGACCCGCTACAAGAGGCTCGCCGCCCAGCAGACCCCGGCCGCCAAGAACCAGATCAGCGACCTCAAGTCGAGCCTGGAGAAGCAGGCCGGCTCGCGCGCCTGCCAGGTCCAGAAGAAGCTGCTCGGCAAGCCCGCCGACCAGGGCGGGCGCACCCGGGTGGACAACGAGTGCGCCAACCCGCTCGCCGGGGTGTTCAACCGGGAGACCCAGAAGCGCGTGTACCCCGCCGACGGACTGGCCGCCAACCTGGTCGGCTTCGTCAACGGCGAGGGCGCGGGCGCCGGCGGCCTGGAGCTGCAGTACCAGCAGCAGCTGACCGGCAAGGACGGCCACAGCAGCTATGCCCAGGCGGGCGGGCGGCTGGTGCCCACCGCCGGCGGCTCGATGGAGCCGGCCGTGCCGGGCAGCGACGTGAAGCTGACGATCAACCGGGACATCCAGTGGGCCGCCCAGCGGGCGATCACCGACCAGGTGGCCAACTCGGGCGCGGAGAAGGGCTACGTGGTGGTCCAGGACGTGAAGACCGGCCAGGTCCTCGCGATGGCCACCGCGCCCGGGTTCAACCCGAACGACCTGAGCCTTTCCAAGCAGGCCCAGCTGGGCAACCCCGCCCTGGTCGACGCGTACGAGCCGGGCAGCACCGCCAAGCTGATGAGCCTGGCCGCCGTCCTGGACTCCGGCAAGGCCACCTGGGACACCAAGGTCACCGTGCCCAACCGGCTGGTCCGCGCCGGCCAGCAGTTCAAGGACGACGTCAACCACGACCCCTGGTACCTGACCCTGGCCGGGGTGCTGGCCAAGTCCTCCAACATCGGCACCATCGAGGCGATCGAGACCCTCGGCGGCGGCGACCAGCTCCAGGCCAACAAGGTGCTGGACGGCTACATGCGCAAGTTCGGCGTCGCCCAGCCGACCGGCCTGAACTTCCCCGGGGAGACCCCCGGGATGCTCAAGAAGCCGGAGGACCTGGTCGCGTCGGAGAAGTACAACATCTCGTTCGGCCAGGGACCGCTGCAGATGAACGCGCTGCAGGCCACCTCGGTCTACTCGACCATCGCCAACGGCGGGGTGCGGGTCGCGCCCAGCATCGTCCAGGGCGTCACCGGCCCGGACGGCAAGTACACCGCGACGCCGCCGGGGGAGCAGACCCGGGTGGTCGGCCCGGAGACGGCCAAGACCCTCACCTCGATGCTGGAGTCGGTCGTCGACGACGAGCAGGGCACCGGCGGCAAGGCGGCCATCCCCGGCTACCGGGTCGCGGGCAAGACCGGCACCGCCGACAGGGGGGCCGCCAACGGCGTCGGCTACGACGGCTACACCGCCTCCTTCATCGGCTTCGCCCCCGCCGACGCCCCCCGGGTCACCGTCTCCTGTACCCTCCAGGGCCCGGTCAACGGCCACTTCGGCGGCCAGCTGTGCGGACCGGTGTTCAAGCAGGTGATGGAGTTCACCCTGAAGACCCTGCAGGTCCCGCCGAGCGGCAGCCAGGCACCCAACCTGCCCGTCGAGTGGAAGCCGTGAGCGAGGATGAACGACGAGCGGGCCGGGCTGGACGACGGCGCGGCGCGGGGCCGGTTTGGCCCTGGACACCCTTCGACGGATAGCCTTCCCGCCGTGCCGAAACCCGATCAAACCACCGTGAGTCCGCCCCGCCCGACCGGGACCGCCGCTCTGCCGCTCGCCGAGCTGGCCGCCCGCCTGGGTCTCCCGCCCGTCGAGGGAGGTGCCGTCACCGGCGTCACCCACGACTCCCGCGCGGTCCGCCCCGGCGACGTGTACGTGGCCTTCCCGGGCGCCAACCACCACGGCGCGGCCTTCACGGCCAAGGCCGCCGAGTCCGGCGCGGTGGCCGTGCTCACCGACCGGGCCGGCGCCGAGCTGGCGGCCGGCACCGGCCTGCCGCTGCTCGTCGTGGAGCGGCCGCGGGCCGTCATGGGCGAGCTCGCCGCGATCGTCTACGGCCGCCCCTCCGAGCGGCTGCTGATGATCGGGCTGACCGGTACCAACGGCAAGACCACCACCTCGTACCTGGTCGAGGGCGGCCTGCGCGGCGCGGGGCGGACCCCCGGCGTCATCGGCACCGTCGAGATGCGGGTCGGCGACGAGCGGATCAAGAGCGAGCGCACCACCCCCGAGGCCACCGACCTGCACGCGATCCTCGGCGTGATGGCCGAGCGCGGCGCCGACGCGGTGACCATGGAGGTCTCCAGCCACGCCCTGGTCTTCGGCCGCACCGACGGCGTCGCGTACGACGTCGCGCTGTTCAACAACCTCACGCCCGAGCACCTCGACTTCCACCCGGACATGGAGGACTACTTCCAGGCGAAGGCCCGGCTCTTCCAGCCCGGCAAGTCCCGCCACGGCGTGGTCAACCTGGACGACGAGTACGGCCGCCGGCTCGCCGGCGAGGCCGAGATCCCGGTGACCACCTTCTCCGCCACCGGAGCCCCGGAGGCCGACTGGCGGGCCGTGGACGTCCGGCTCGGCCCGGTCGGCTCGACCTTCCGGGTGCTCGGCCCGGACGGCGCCGAGGCCGACGCGGCGGTGCCGCTGCCCGGCCCGTTCAACGTCGCCAACGCGCTCGCCGCGATCACCCTGCTGGTCGCCGCCGGACTGCCGCTGGAGCAGGCCGTGGCCGGCGTCGCCGCCGTCCCCGGCGTGCCCGGCCGGCTGGAGCGGGTGGACGCCGGGCAGCCCTTCGTGGCCGTCGTGGACTACGCGCACAAGCCGGACGCCCTGCGGGCCGTCCTCGCCTCGCTGCGCGAGGTCACCAAGGGCCGGCTGCACGTCGTCGTCGGCTGCGGTGGCGACCGCGACCCGCACAAGCGCGGCCCGATGGGCGACATCGCCGCGCGCCTCGCCGACACCGCCCTGCTGACCAGCGACAACCCGCGCAGCGAGGACCCGCTGGCGATCCTCGCCACTATGCTGACCGGCGCCGCCGCGGTGCCCGAGGCCGAACGCGGGGCCGTTCTGGTCGTTCCCGACCGGGCCGAGGCGATCCAGCTCGCGGTCGCCCGCGCCCGCGCGGGGGACACCGTGCTGGTGGCCGGCAAGGGCCACGAGCTCGGCCAGTACGTACGAGACGAGATCCGCCCCTTCGACGACCGGGAGGTGCTGCGCGAGTCCATCGCGCGGACCACGGCCGTGCGGGGCGACCGAGGAGTAGAGCAGCAGTGATCGCACTGACCCTCGCCGAGGTGGCCGCCGCAGTCGGAGGCACCCTGGACGGCGCGGACCCGGACGTCCTGGTCACCGGCCCGGTCGAGGTCGACTCGCGGAAGGTGAGCCCCGGTGGCCTGTTCGCGGCCTTCGTCGGCGAGCAGGTGGACGGCCACGACTACGCGACCACGGCGGTCGCGGCCGGCGCCGTCGCGGTGCTGGCCTCCCGCCCGGTCGGCGTGCCCGCCGTCCTGGTCGACAGTGTGGTGGAGGCGCTCGGCAGGCTGGCCCGCACCGTGGTCGCCCGCGCCGAGGGCACCGCCGTGGTCGCGCTGACCGGCTCGGCCGGCAAGACCAGCACCAAGGACCTGATCGCCCAGCTGCTCCAGCGCCACGGCGAGACCGTCTACCCGCCCGGCTCGCTCAACAACGAGATCGGCCACCCGATGACCGCGCTGCGGGTCGAGGCCGGCACCCGGCACCTGGTGATGGAGATGGGTGCCCGGCACAAGGGCGACATCGAGTACCTCACCTCGATCACCCCGCCCCGGGTCGGCGTGGTGCTGAACGTCGGCACCGCCCACGTCGGCGAGTTCGGCTCCAAGGAGGCGATCGCCGAGGCCAAGGGCGAGCTGGTCGAGGCGCTGCCCGCGGACGGGGCCGCGATCCTCAACGCGGACGACCGGCTGGTGCGCGCCATGGCCTCCCGCACCAAGGCGAAGGTGGTCCTGTTCGGGGAGTCCCCGGACGCCCACGTCCGGGCGACGGATGTTCGCCTGGACGCCACCGGACGGCCGTCCTTCACGCTCACCACCCCGGCCGGTTCCGCGCCCGTGCAGCTGCGCCTGTACGGTGAGCACCACGTCTCGAACGCCCTCGCCGCCGCCGCGGTGGCGGTGGAGCTCGGGATGTCCGTCGACGACACCGCCGCAGCCCTGGGCGAGGCGGGTGCGCTGTCCCGCTGGCGCATGGAGGTCGTCGACCGGGCCGATGGTGTCACCGTCGTCAACGACGCCTACAACGCGAACCCCGACTCGATGCGGGCCGCGCTGCGGGCGCTGGTCTCGATGGGGGGGCGCGGCCCGGAGCGCCGCCGCACCTGGGCGGTGCTCGGCGAGATGCGGGAGCTCGGCGAGGACAGCCTGGCCGAGCACGACGCCATCGGGCGGCTCGCCGTCCGGCTCGACGTCACCAAGCTGGTGGCGGTCGGCGGACGCGAGGCGGCCTGCATGGAACTCGGCGCGAGGAACGAAGGTTCGTGGGGTGAGGAGTCGGTGCTGGTGTCCGACGCGGACGCGGCGGTCGATCTGCTGCGCAGTCAGCTGCGGCCGGGGGATGTGGTCCTGGTGAAGGCGTCCCGTTCGGTGGGGCTGGAGAAGGTGGCCGAGGCCCTCCTTGCGGACGGTGCTGCCCGATGATGAAGCAGATCCTCATCTCCGGGATGATCGGCCTGATCCTCTCGCTGCTCGGCACGCCCGCCCTGATCAAGCTGCTCGCCCGGCAGGGCTACGGCCAGTACATCCGCGATGACGGGCCCAAGGCGCACCACAGCAAGAAGGGCACGCCCACCATGGGCGGCATCGCCTTCATCCTGGCGACCCTGATCGCGTACTTCGGCACCAAGGCGATAACGGGCGAGCCCCCGACCGCCTCCGGGCTGCTGGTGCTCTTCCTGACCACGGGCCTCGGCCTGGTCGGCTTCCTGGACGACTACATCAAGGTCGTCAAGCGCCGCTCGCTGGGACTGCGGGCCAAGGCGAAGCTGGCCGGTCAGTCCATCGTCGGACTCGTCTTCGCGGTCCTGGCACTGCAGTTCCACGACGACCGGGGGCTCAGCCCGGCCTCGCAGTCGCTGTCCTTCGTGCGCGACTTCAAGTGGTCGATCGGCCCGGTGCTGTTCGTCATCTTCGCGTACTTCATGATCGCGGCGACCTCCAACGGCGTGAACCTGACGGACGGTCTGGACGGCCTCGCCACCGGTGCCTCGGTGATGGCCTTCGGCGCCTACACCTTCATCGGCGTCTGGGAGTACGGCCAGAGCTGCGCCTACTTCCTGTCCGCCACCAACGCCTGCTACGACGTCCGCGATCCGCTGGACCTCGCGGTGGTCGCGGCCGCCCTGATGGGCTCCTGCTTCGGCTTCCTGTGGTGGAACACCTCGCCCGCCAAGATCTTCATGGGTGACACCGGCTCGCTCGCCCTCGGCGGCGCCCTGGCCGGTCTGGCGATCTGCTCCCGCACCGAGCTGCTGCTCATCCTGCTCGGCGGCCTGTTCATGATCATCACCCTGTCGGTGATCATCCAGGTCGGCTCCTTCCGGATGACCGGCAAGCGCGTCTTCAAGATGGCACCACTGCAGCACCACTTCGAACTCAAGGGCTGGAGCGAAGTCCTGGTCGTGGTCCGCTTCTGGATCATCCAGGGCCTCTGCGTGGCCGTCGGCCTCGGCCTCTTCTACGCGGGATACCGGACCGGATGACGAACCCCCAGCTGACCAATCCGCAGTTCCCCGAGCTGCCCGTCGTCGTCGCCGGACTCGGCGTCTCCGGCATCAGCGCCGCGCGCGTCCTGCACGGCCTCGGCGCCCGCGTCACCGTCGTGGACGGCGGCAGCGGGCCCGGCCTGGTCGCCCGGGCGGCCGAGCTGGAGGCACAGGGTGTCACCGTGCGCCTCGGCGACGGCGCGAGCCTGCCCGAGGGCACCGAGCTGATCGTCACCTCGCCCGGCTGGGCGCCGGACAGCGCGCTGTTCGCCGCCGCCGAGGCGGCCGGGGTGCCGGTCTGGGGCGACGTCGAACTCGCCTGGCGGCTGCGCAAGCCGCTGCCGGGCACCGGCGAGCCCGCCCCCTGGCTGGCCGTCACCGGCACCAACGGCAAGACCACCACCGTCCAGATGCTCGCCTCGATCCTCGCCGCCGCCGGCAAGCGCACCGCCGCCGTCGGCAACGTCGGGGTCTCGGTGCTGGACGCGGTGCTCGCCGAGGAGCCGTACGACGTGCTCGCCGTCGAGCTCTCCAGCTACCAGCTGCACTGGGCGCCCTCGCTGCGCCCGTACTCGGCGGCCGTGCTCAACCTGGCGCCCGACCACCTCGACTGGCACGGCTCGATGGAGGCGTACGCCGCCGACAAGGGCCGGATCTACGAGGGCAACGTGGTCGCCTGCGTGTACAACCTGGCCGACCCGGCCACCGAGGCGCTGGTTCGCGAGGCCGACGTCGAGGAGGGCTGCCGGGCGATCGGTTTCGGCCTCGGCGCGCCGAGCCCGTCGAACTTCGGCGTGGTGGACGGGCTGCTGGTGGACCGGGCCTTCATCGAGGACCGGACCAAGAACGCGGCGGAGCTGGGCTCCGTCGAGGACGTCAACCCGCCGGCCCCGCACAACATCGCGAACGCGCTCGCCGCAGCGGCGCTGGCCCGGGCGTACGGCGTCGAGCCGAAGGCCGTCCGCGAGGGCCTGCGGGCCTTCCGCCCGGACGCCCACCGGATCGCCGAGGTCGGCGTGGTCCGCGAGGTCACGTACATCGACGACTCCAAGGCCACCAACACCCACGCCGCAGCCGCCTCGCTGGCCGCCTACCGCCCGATCGTCTGGATCGCCGGGGGCATCGCCAAGGGCGCGACCTTCGACGACCTGGTGCAGGGCGCGGCCGAGCGGCTGCGCGCCGTGGTGCTGATCGGCCAGGACCGGGCGCTGATCCGGGAGGCGCTGGAGCGACACGCTCCGGATGTGCCGGTGATCGAGGCGGCCGAGGGCCAGACTGGCGCGGTGGCGATGGCCGAGGTCGTCCGCACGGCCGCGTCGCTCGCCCGATCGGGTGACACGGTGCTGCTGGCGCCGGCCTGCGCCTCGATGGACATGTTCACCAACTACGGCGAGCGCGGCGACATGTTCGCGGCGGCCGTCCGGGGGCTGGCGAACGAGTAGCGGGCGGCGTGACGGCGCCGCGCGTCGTGCGCGTCGTACGGAGAGAGTGAGCGGGGAGCGGTGGCGGGGCAGGGCAGGGCGGATTCCGGCGTTGGCAAGCAGGACGCCGCCGAGCCGTGGCGAGTGATCTCCGCCACCACGACCAAGTACAAGTCGGCCGGTCCGCTGGCCCGCGTCCAGGCCCTCCGGGCCCGGGTGCGGTACTGGCTGGACCGGCCGCTCACGCCGTACCTGCTGGTGGTCGGCAGCACCCTGCTGCTGGTCGTGCTCGGTCTGATGATGGTCTTCTCGGCCTCGCAGATCCTCGCCCTGAACCAGCACCACTCGGCCCAGTACTACTTCCTCAAGCAGTTGATCGCGGCCATCCTCGGTCTCGTCCTGCTGATCGGCTTCGCCTCCGTCCCGGTGGCGGTGCTGCGGGTGATCGTCTACCCGGTGATGTTCGGGGTGATCGGCGCGCTCACGCTGGTCGCCGTGCCCGGCATCGGGGTGCGGATCAACGGCAACCAGAACTGGCTGGATTTCGGCTTCTTCCAGTTCCAGCCGTCCGAGTTCGCCAAGCTCGCACTGGTGCTATGGGGCGCCGACCTGCTCGCCCGCAAGCAGAAGGCCGGCACGCTGAACTCGTGGAAGCACCTGCTGGTGCCCCTGGTGCCGGGGGCCCTGCTGCTGCTCGCGCTGATCATGTTCGGCGGCGACATGGGCACCTCGATGATCCTGGTGGCGATGGTGTTCGCCCTGCTGTGGATGGTCGGAGCGCCGCTGCGGCTGTTCGTGGCCACCGTCGGGGTGGCCGTGGTCGTCTGCACCGCCCTGGTCGTCACCGTCCCGCACCGGGCGGAGCGCCTGGGCTGCATCGGCGTCACCAAGCTCGACCCCGAGGGCGCCTGCTTCCAGGCCCTGCACGGCGTCTTCGCGTTCGCGAACGGCGGCGGCTTCGGGACCGGCCTCGGCGCCGGCGTGGAGAAATGGGGCCAGTTGCCCGAGGCGCACACCGACTTCATCTTCGCCGCGACCGGTGAGGAACTGGGGCTGGTGGGGACGCTGTCGGTGATCGGCCTCTTCGCGGCACTAGGCTACGCGGGTATCCGTGTGGCCATCGGCACGAAGGATCCCTTCGTCAGGTACGCCGCGGGAGCCGCCACCACCTGGATCATGGCGCAGGCCATGATCAACCTGGGGTCGGCGCTGGGACTGCTGCCCATTGCGGGCGTCCCGCTCCCGCTGTTCTCCTACGGCGGGTCCGCCATGCTGTCGGCCATGTCCGCGATCGGTGTGCTGCTGTGCCTGGCACGGAGCACCTCCGGCGCGAAGGCGGCCCTGGCCGCCCGGAACAAGAACTCCCGGATCAGGAAGCGACTGGCCCGGGTGCTGCCACGACGACGAACCACAGCGCGCCCGGCCCCCGGGCCGGCACGCAGGGAGCGGTGAATTTCGGTGCATGTCGTACTCGCCGGCGGGGGGACCGCCGGTCACATCGAGCCGGCCATGGCCCTCGCGGACGCCCTCCGCAGGCACGACCCGTCCATCGGGATCACCGCCCTGGGCACCGAGCGCGGTCTGGAGACCCGGCTGGTACCCGAGCGCGGCTACCAGCTGGAGCTCATCCCGGCCGTCCCGCTGCCCCGCAAGCCCACCCCGGAGCTGATCACCGTCCCCGGCCGGCTGCGCGGGACCGTCAGGGCCGCCCAGGAGATCATCGAGCGGGTCAACGCGGACGCCGTGGTCGGCTTCGGCGGCTACGTCGCGATGCCCGCCTACCTGGCCGCCAAGCGGGCCGGTGTGCCGATCGTGGTGCACGAGGCGAACGCCCGTCCGGGCCTGGCCAACAAGATCGGTGCCCGCTACAGCGACTTCGTGGCGGTCTCCACGCCCGACAGCAAGCTGCGCGACTCCCGGTACATCGGCATCCCGCTGCGCCGGACCATCGCCACCCTGGACCGCAACGCGGCCCGCCCGGAGGCCCGGCACTACTTCGGCCTCGACCAGCGGCTGCCCACCCTGCTGGTCTCCGGTGGCTCCCAGGGTGCCCGCCGGCTCAACGAGGTGGTCACCGCGATCGCCCCGCGGCTGCAGCAGTACGGCGTGCAGATTCTGCACGCGGTCGGCCCGAAGAACGAGCTGCCGCAGGTCGCGGACGTCCCCGGGATGCCGCCGTACCGCCCGGTGCCGTACCTGGACCGGATGGACCTCGCCTACGCGGCGGCCGACATGATGCTCTGCCGGGCCGGTGCCATGACGGTGGCCGAGCTGGCGGCCGTCGGCCTGCCCGCCGCCTTCGTCCCGCTGCCGATCGGCAACGGCGAGCAGCGGCTGAACGCCCAGCCGATGGTCAAGGCCGGCGGCGGCGTGCTGGTGGACGACGCCGAGCTGACCCCGGACTGGGTGCTGCAGAACGTGCTGCCGGTTCTCACCGACCCGCAGCGGCTGTGGGACATGAGCCGGGCCGCGGCCGAGTTCGGCCGCCGCGACGCCGACGACCTGCTGGTCGGCATGGTCTACGAGGCGATCCAGGCCCACCGCGGCGGTCGCCGCCGTGGCTGACGGCCGGCCCGCCGACCCGCTCGAGGCGGAGCTGGAGGACGAGGAGTCAGCTTCTCGCCTCCGGCTCTCCCGGCGGGGCGTCGTGGTGCTGAGCGTGCTCGGTGCCGCGGTGCTGGGCGGGCTGGCCTGGCTGGTGTTCTACTCGTCGGTGCTGGACGTGCGCAGCGTCGCCGTCCAGGGCACGACCGACGACAGACTGACGGCGGTCCAGGTCCGCGGCGCGATCGGCGGGCTCGGTGACGGCCCGCTGGCCCGGGTGGACCTGGACGACGTCAGGCACCGGGTGGAGGCGATCCCCCGGGTGGCCAGGGCCGAGGTGTGGCGGGGCTGGCCGCACACGCTGCAGGTGAAGGTCGTACAGCGCACGGCGGTGGCCGCCGTCAAGGGGGAGGACGGCCGGTTCACCCAGGTGGATGCCGCCGGCGTGAGCTTCGCCACCGAGGCGGCCCCGCCGGAGGGCGTGCCGGTGGTGGAGCTGCGGCTCAGTCAGCAGGCGAATGACGTGGACGGGGTGATCTCCCGCCCGCAGTTGGTCCGGGGCGCGGTGGCGGTCGCCGCCGGGCTGCCACCGGAGGTCGCCAAGCGGGCCGGGGCGGTGCTGGTGCACTCGTACGACGACATCGAGCTGCAGCTCAGCGGGGGTGCGACGGTGCGCTGGGGGAGTCCGGAGCAAATTGACCGGAAAGCCCGGGTGCTGGTGGCACTGATGAATCAGAAGGGCACGAACTTCGACGTGACGGCGCCGGAGGCGCCGGCGGTGTCGGGATGATCCGGTAGGTTCTGTGCCTGAGGGAGGGGTTGACGCCTCGAAGTGTCGGCCCGACCCTTGGTGGTCACCCCGGTTTCCTAAGCCGGCTGATGATCACATAGGCTCAAAAGAAAAAGGGAAGCTCGGCGTGTTCGTTGAAACACGTGCCCGGGGCGACCTAGTGTCCTGTGTCACCAGACTGTGTCAGTTGGTGATGTGACGGAGACACAGGACTAACCCTAAAGGTCAAGTTTAGGGTTGGGGTCGGCGGTCGGCATTTCGGACATTCAGTCAGAAACCAGGCTCCCTACCCATCGACATCCGTCGGAACGGACCCTCGCCGGGCCGGGCCGACCCGGAAATTCGAGGCGAGAGGCCTTCGACGTGGCAGCACCGCAGAACTACCTCGCAGTCATCAAGGTCGTCGGTATCGGCGGCGGTGGTGTCAACGCCATCAACCGGATGATCGAGGTCGGTCTCAAGGGCGTCGAGTTCATCGCGATCAACACCGATGCGCAGGCCCTCCTCATGAGCGACGCCGACGTCAAGCTCGATGTGGGCCGTGAACTCACCCGGGGCCTCGGCGCCGGCGCCAACCCCGAGGTCGGCCGCAAGGCGGCCGAGGACCACCGCGAGGAGATCGAGGAGGTCCTCAAGGGGGCCGACATGGTCTTCGTGACCGCCGGCGAAGGCGGTGGCACGGGCACGGGCGGCGCGCCCGTCGTCGCCAACATCGCGCGCTCGCTGGGCGCCCTGACCATCGGCGTGGTCACCCGCCCCTTCACCTTCGAGGGCCGGCGCCGGGCCAACCAGGCCGAGGACGGCATCGCGAGCCTGCGCGAAGAGGTCGACACCCTCATCGTGATCCCCAACGACCGGCTGCTGTCCATCTCGGACCGCCAGGTCAGCGTGCTGGACGCGTTCCGCTCGGCCGACCAGGTCCTGCTCTCCGGCGTCCAGGGCATCACCGACCTGATCACCACTCCGGGTCTGATCAACCTCGACTTCGCGGACGTCAAGTCCGTCATGTCGGAGGCCGGTTCGGCGCTCATGGGCATCGGCTCGGCCCGTGGCGAGGACCGCGCCAAGGCCGCTGCGGTGATGGCGATCTCCTCGCCGCTGCTGGAGGCCTCGATCGACGGCGCCCGCGGCGTGCTGCTGTCCATCTCCGGCGGCTCCGACCTCGGTCTGTTCGAGATCAACGAGTCGGCCCAGCTGGTCAGCGAGGCCGCGCACCCCGAGGCCAACATCATCTTCGGTGCGGTCATCGACGACGCGCTCGGCGACGAGGTCCGGGTCACCGTCATCGCGGCCGGCTTCGACGGCGGGCAGCCGCCGGCGATCGTCCGCGACCCGGTGGTCAAGTCCACCGCCCCGGACCGCCCGGCCACGCCGCCGGCCGCCCCGGAGCGCCCGGCGAGCCGGCCGTCGTACGGGAGCATCGGCTCGGTGACGTCCCGCTCGGAGGAGGCCCCGGCCGCGTCGACCCGGTCGGCCGAGACCCCCGCCACCACGACCGCCGCCCCGGTGCCGCCGCAGGTGCAGCCGGCCCGTCAGCCGTACGTGGAGAGCCCGGCGGAGGAGCTCGACGTCCCGGATTTCCTTAAGTGATCGATCACGCCGTACACGCGGGTGCTCACTTCGCCTTCACCGACCGGTGGGGCGGGGTGAGCACTTCGCCGTACGGGGAGCTCAACCTCGGCGGCGCCGTGGGGGACGACCCGGAGGCCGTCCGGGAGAACCGGGTGCGGGCCGCTCGGGAGCTGGGGCTCGAACCGGCCGACGTGGTGTGGATGAACCAGGTGCACGGCGCCGAGGTCGCCGTGGTGACGGAGCGCCAGCCGCCGGGGGAGGCCCCGGCCGTGGACGCGGTGGTCACCGACCGCCTGCTCGCCCTGGCGGTGCTGACCGCGGACTGTACGCCGGTGCTGCTGGCCGATCCGGTGGCGGGCGTCGTGGGCGCGGCCCACGCGGGCCGGCCCGGGCTGGCAGCCGGAGTGGTCCCCGCGGTGGTCCGGGCGATGATCGAACTGGGGGCCGAGCCGGCGCGGATCGCCGCCGCCATCGGCCCCGCGGTCTGCGGCGGCTGCTACGAGGTGCCGGCGGGGCTGCGTGCCGAGGTCGCCGCCGCGGTGCCGGAGGCCTTCGCCGAGACCTCTTGGGGGACCCCGGCCCTGGATGTGCCGACGGGGGTCGCGGCCCAGCTGGCCGCGATGGGGGTCAGCGAACCGGTGCGCTCACCGGTCTGCACCCTCGAATCCGCCGATCACTACTCCTATCGTCGCGAGCAGCGCACGGGCCGGCTCGCGAGCTACGTCTGGTTGGGCTCTGATCACTGATGACGAACGACATCTACGGACCGTTCCCGGGCGGCCCCGAGTTCCTGGCGGGGCTGACCGAGGGGCAGCGGGGCCGGTACGAGGAGCTCGGGACCAGCCTGGAGGTGGTGGAGCGCCGGATCGCGGCCGCCTGCGCGGCCGCCGGGCGGGCGCGGGACGAGGTCACCCTGATCGTCGTCACCAAGACCTACCCCGCCGAGGACACCGCGCTGCTGGCCGGGCTGGGTGTGACGGACGTCGCGGAGAACCGTGACCAGGACGCTGCACCCAAGGCGGAACAGTGCAGAAACCTTCCTCTTGACTGGCACTTCGTCGGACAGCTCCAGACCAACAAGGTCCGCTCGGTCGTCGGGTACGCGAACCACGTGCACTCGGTGGACCGGCTGCGGCTGGTCGAGTCGCTCTCCGCGGCGGTCCTCAAGTCGGAGCGCCCCGACCTCGGTTGCCTGGTGCAGGTGGCGCTCGACAAGGAGCACGGGGAGGGTGCGCACCGGGCCGGGGTCGCGCCGGAGGACGTCGCGCAACTGGCCGACGCGATCGCCGACACGCCCGGACTGCGGCTGGACGGTGTGATGACCGTCGCTCCGCTGGCCGGTCCGCTGGCCTCGGATCCGGCCCGTGCCTTCGATCGGCTGGCGGAAATCGCAACCGCCGTACGGACGGCCCATCCGGCTGCCACCATGGTCTCCGCAGGGATGAGCGGTGACCTTGAGCAGGCGATTGCCGCCGGGGCGACACATGTGCGCGTCGGAACGGCGGTACTCGGAGTGAGGTCACCCCTCAGGTAACGTCACCGGGTAGTAGATCAGACTGCAGGACAAAATAGGACAGAATCTAGCAGCTCCCTCCCCGGAGCGCTAGCGAACCGTGGATCGCAGCTCCGCGGCCCCCACTCCACGAACCCTGACAGGCCGTCGGCCTGACGCGCCGTCGTGGATGGACCGCGGAATCCGCAGGCAGGGCCGTGCGGCCCGGGCCGCCGGGAGTCGGAGCCGGCCCCACGGAGTGAGCGAAGCGAGCGACCATCGGAAGGGACGCGGCTTCGCGAAGCAGCCACCGAGCACCAGCGAGGTGGCCATGAGCGGAGGAGACAGGAGCATGGCCGGCGCAATGCGCAAGATGGCGGTCTACCTCGGCCTCGTGGAGGACGAGACGTACGACGGCCAGGGGTACGACCCCGACGACGACTACGACGCGGACCCCGAGCCGATCCGGACGGGACAGCGGACCGAGGACATCCCCCGGCCGGCCGCCGCGGCCGCCGCCACGCCCGCCCCGGTCTCCTCGATCACCCCGCAGCCGGTGCCGGCGGCGGTGCCGATCCGACAGGAGACCCCGAGGATGGCCCCCGTGTCGTCCATCACACCCGAACGCCGCCACAACCTGGAGAAGAGCGCCCCGGTGATCATGCCCAAGGTAGTGAACGAACGAGAGCCCTACCGCATCACCACGCTGCACCCGAGGACCTACAACGAGGCCCGTACCATCGGGGAACAGTTCCGCGGCGGCACCCCCGTGATCATGAATCTGACCGAGATGGACGACACGGACGCCAAGCGGCTCGTAGACTTCGCCGCTGGACTCGTCTTCGGTCTGCACGGCAGTATCGAGCGCGTGACGCAGAAGGTGTTCCTGCTGTCGCCTGCTAACGTCGATGTCACGGCGGAGGACAAGGCTCGGATCGCCGAGGGTGGGTTCTTCAACCAGAGCTGACCCGGCCACGACTTTACGTGTGGATCTGATCAACAGTGGGTTAGCGACAGGTGACGAGCGGCGGGCCCGAGGGCTCGGGACCGGGGAGAGGGAAAACGCGATGGACATCGTGTGGGCGGTGCTCTACTACGCCCTGACCGTCTTCCTGGTGTTCCTGCTCGTACGGCTGGTCATGGACTGGGTCTTCCAGTTCGCGCGTTCGTGGCGGCCCGGCAAGGCCATGGTCCTGGTCCTGGAGGCCACGTACACTGTCACGGATCCGCCGCTCAAGCTTCTTCGGCGGCTCATTCCGCCGTTGCGTTTCGGGGGCGTGGCGCTCGACCTGTCCTTCTTCGTACTGATGATCATTGTGTATGTCCTGATCTCGCTTGTGCACCCCTAGTCGTAGGTGAGCGATGCGACAGGATGCCGGTGTGCCGACGATCACGTTGAGGTGAAGAGATGCCATTGACCCCCGAGGACGTTCGGAACAAGCAGTTCACGACCGTCCGCCTGCGTGAAGGCTATGACGAGGACGAGGTCGATGCCTTCCTCGACGAGGTCGAGGCGGAGCTGACCCGCCTCCTCCGGGAGAACGAGGACCTGCGCGCCAAGCTGGCCGCCGCGACTCGTGCCGCCGCGCAGAACCAGGCCAACCTGCGCAAGGAGCCGCCGCAGGACGCCCCCCGCCAGGGTGGCGCCCCGGTGCCGGCCGCCATATCCGGCCCGCCGGTCCCCGGCCAGCAGGGCCCGGGCGGCCCGCAGCAGATGGGCCCCGGCGGCCCGCAGCAGATGGGTCCGGGTGGTCCGCAGCAGATGGGCCCCGGCGGCCCGCAGCAGCAGATGGGCAACCAGCCGCTCGGCCTGCCCGCCGGGTCCGCGCCGCAGCTCCCGCCGGCCGGCGGCCCGCAGCAGCAGATGAACCAGACCATGGGCGGCCAGCAGCAGCTGGTGCAGCCGATGGGCGGTCAGATGCTCCAGCCCATGGGCGGCCCCGGTGGCCCGCAGCAGATGGGCAACCCGATGGGCCAGGGCATGGGCCAGCAGCAGATGCAGCAGATGGGCGGCCCCATGGGTGGCCCGCAGCAGATGGGCCCCGGCGGCCCGCAGCAGATGGGTGGCCCGCAGCAGATGGGCGGCCCGCTCGGCGCCCCGATGCAGCAGCAGGGCCCCGGTGGCGACAGCGCCGCCCGCGTGCTCGCGCTCGCCCAGCAGACCGCCGACCAGGCGATCTCCGAGGCCCGTTCCGAGGCCAACAAGATCGTCGGCGAGGCGCGCAGCCGGGCCGAGGGTCTGGAGCGCGACGCCCGTGCCAAGGCCGACGCCCTGGAGCGGGACGCGCAGGAGAAGCACCGCGTCGCGATGGGCTCGCTGGAGTCCGCGCGGGCCACGCTGGAGCGCAAGGTCGAGGACCTGCGGGCGTTCGAGCGCGAGTACCGCACGCGCCTGAAGTCGTACCTGGAGACCCAGCTGCGTCAGCTGGAGTCGCAGGCCGACGACTCGCTCGCCCCGCCGCGGATCCCCGCCACGGCGTCGCTGCCGCCGGCGGCCTCGTCGATGACGCCGGCCGGTGCCGGTGGGATGGGCAGCGCGCCGAGCTTCGGCGGCAACCAGCCGTCGTTCGGTGGCAACTCGCCGTCCTTCGGCGGGAACAGCTCCTTCGGCAGCAACTCCCCGGCGCCGAGCTTCGGCGGGCAGTCGACCGGCGGCAACAGCGGGGCTCCGCAGATGCAGCCGGCCGGGATGACCCAGCCGATGGCGGCGGTCCGTCCGCAGCCGCCGCAGCCGATGCAGCAGGCTCCGGCACCGATGCGGGGCTTCCTGATCGACGAGGACGGCGACAACTGAGGTTGTAGCAGAGCCTTTCGAGGGCGCCCCCTTTCCGACCTCCGGGTCGGGGAGGGGGCGCCCTCTTTCCTGCTCGGCGGTCGGTGCGGGGCGTGGGGCCGGGAGTGGAGTGGGCGGGGGCGGGGGCGGGTACGGCGAAGCCGCCGTCACCCGGGGTGACGGCGGCTTCGGCGGGGGTCAGGCCTTGCGGAGCTGGAAGGCGAGGCCCAGGGACTCGTCGGAGAAGGTCTCGGACTCCCAGTCGGCCGTACCGGCGGCGAAGTCGGTCGCGAGGACCTCCTCGGCCACGAGGGCACCGTGCTCGGCGATGGCCTCGGCGGTCTCCTCCGTGGTGGCGCGCCAGCGCAGGACGATGCGGTCGGCGACGTCCAGGCCGGAGTTCTTGCGCGCCTCCTGGATCTGGCGGATGGCGTCGCGGGCGACGCCGAGGCGCTTGAGCTCCGGGGTGATGGCCAGGTCGAGGGCGACGGTGGCACCGGACTCGTTGGCGACGGCCCAGCCCTCGCGCGGGGTCTCGGTGATGATCACCTCGTCGGGCGAGAGGGTGATCGTCTCGCCGTTCAGCTCGACGCCGGTCTCGCCGCCGGCCCGCAGCTCGGCGGCCAGGCGGGCGGCGTCAGCCGCGGCGACCGCCTTGGCGACGTCCTGCACGCCCTTGCCGAAACGCTTGCCCAGCGCGCGGAAGTTGGCCTTGGCGCTGGTGTCGACCAGCGAGCCTCCGACCTCCGAGAGCGACTCCAGGGCGGAGACGTTGAGCTCCTCGGCGATCTGCGCGCGCAGGTCGGCAGGCAGCTCCTCCCAGCCCTGGGCGGCGACCAGCGCGCGGGAGAGCGGCTGACGGGTCTTGACGCCGGACTCGGCGCGGGTGGCCCGGCCCAGCTCCACCAGGCGGCGGACCAGCGCCATGTGCCGGGAGAGGTCGGTGTCGATCAGCGACTCGTCCGCCTGCGGCCAGGTGGCCAGGTGGACCGAGGCCGGGGCGTCCGGGACGACCGGGACGACCAGGTCCTGCCAGACCCGTTCGGTGATGAAAGGGGTGAGCGGGGCCATCAGGCGGGTGACCGTCTCCAGCGCCTCGTGCAGGGTCGCCAGCGCGGCGGCGTCGCCCTGCCAGAAGCGGCGGCGGCCGCGGCGGACGTACCAGTTGGACAGGTCGTCGACGAAGCCGGAGAGCAGCTTGCCGGCGCGCTGGGTGTCGTACGCCTCGAAGGCCGTGTCGACCTCGCGGACCAGGGTGTTCAGCTCGGAGAGCACCCAGCGGTCCAGCTGCGGGCGGTCGGCCGGTGCCGGGTCCGCCGCGGACGGGGCCCAGCCGGACGTGCGGGCGTACAGGGCCTGGAAGGCGACGGTGTTCCAGTAGGTGAGGAGGGTCTTGCGGACCACCTCCTGGATGGTGCCGTGGCCGACCCGGCGGGCCGACCAGGGCGAACCGCCGGCCGCCATGAACCAGCGGACGGCGTCGGCGCCGTGCTGGTCCATCAGCGGGATCGGCTGCAGGATGTTGCCCAGGTGCTTGGACATCTTGCGGCCGTCCTCGGCCAGGATGTGGCCCAGGCAGACGACGTTCTCGTAGCTGTTCTTGTCGAACACCAGGGTGCCGACCGCCATCAGCGTGTAGAACCAGCCGCGGGTCTGGTCGATCGCCTCGGAGATGAACTGCGCCGGGTAGCGCTTCTCGAACAGCTCCTTGTTCCGGTACGGGTAGCCGTACTGGGCGAAGGGCATCGAGCCCGAGTCGTACCAGGCGTCGATGACCTCCGGCACGCGGGTGGCGGTGCCGCCGCAGTCGCGGCAGTCGAAGGTGACGTCGTCGATGTACGGGCGGTGCGGGTCGAGGTCGCCCTGGTCGGTGCCGGTGAGCTCGGACAGCTCGGCCAGCGAGCCGACGCAGGTGAGGTGGCCCTCCTCGCAGCGCCAGATCGGCAGCGGGGTGCCCCAGTAGCGGTTGCGGCTGAGCGCCCAGTCGATGTTGTTGTTCAGCCAGTCGCCGAAGCGGCCGTGCTTGACCGTCCCGGGGAACCAGTTGGTGGCCTCGTTCTCGCGGATCAGCGCGTCCTTGACGGCGGTGGTCCGGATGTACCAGGACGGCTGCGCGTAGTAGAGCAGCGCGGTGTGGCAGCGCCAGCAGTGCGGGTAGCTGTGCTCGTACGGCAGGTGGCGGAAGAGCAGGCCGCGCTCCTTGAGGTCCGCGACCAGGGCCTCGTCGGCCTTCTTGAAGAACTGGCCGCCGACCAGCGGGACCTCGGGGGCGAAGGTGCCGTCGGCGAGCACCGGGTTGACCACCGGCAGGCCGTACTTGCGGCAGGTCGCGAGGTCGTCCGCGCCGAAGGCGGGGGACTGGTGGACGATGCCGGTGCCGTCCTCGGTGGTGACGTAGTCGGCGTTGAGGACGTAGTGCGCGTCCTCGATCTCGACCAGGTCGAAGGGGCGGCGGTAGGCCCAGCGCTCCATCTCGGCGCCGGTGAAGGACTCGCCGGTGGTCTCCCAGCCCTCGCCGAGCGCCTTGCCGACCAGCGGCTCGGCGACGACCAGCTGCTCGTTGCCGTCGGTGGCCACGACATAGGTGACCCCGGGGTGGACGGCGGCGGCGGTGTTGGAGACCAGGGTCCACGGGGTGGTCGTCCAGACCAGCAGCGCGGCCCGGCCGGCCAGCGGGCCGCCGGTCAGCGGGAAGCGGACGAAGACCGAGGGGTCGACCACGGTCTCGTAGCCCTGGGCCAGCTCGTGGTCGGACAGGCCGGTGCCGCAGCGCGGGCACCAGGGGGCGACCCGGTGGTCCTGGACCAGCAGGCCCTTGTCGAAGATCTGCTTGAGCGACCACCAGACGGACTGGACGTAGGACGGGTCCATCGTCCGGTAGGCCTCGTCGAGGTCGACCCAGTACCCCATGCGGGTGGTCAGCTCGGCGAAGGCGTCGGTGTGGCGGGTCACCGAGTCGCGGCACTTGGCGTTGAACTCGGCGATGCCGTACGCCTCGATGTCCTGCTTGCCGGAGAAGCCGAGCTCCTTCTCGACGGCGAGCTCCACCGGGAGGCCGTGGCAGTCCCAGCCGGCCTTGCGGGCGACGTGGTAGCCCTTCATCGTCCGGTAGCGGGGGAAGACGTCCTTGAAGACGCGGGCCTCGATGTGGTGGGCGCCGGGCATGCCGTTGGCGGTCGGCGGGCCCTCGTAGAACACCCACTCGGGGCGGCCCTCGGACTGCTCCAGACTGCGCTGGAAGATCTTGTTGTCCTGCCAGAACGACAGGATCCGGTGCTCCAGGGCAGGCAGGTCCACCTGCGCCGGGACGGGGTGATAGAGGGCCGCGCGCAGCCCGTCGTCGGAAGGGTCGTGGTGGGTGACGGGTTGGGAGCTCATCGCGGGCGTCTACCTCCGGCGGATGCTGGGACTGGATCCTCCGGAGGGACGAGACGGCCTGGCCGCCCCGCGGTACCACCCTCCTTGGCCGCGGTGCTGCGTTGCGGCCCTCTTGTTTGGGCTTGCTGCCGGGTCTAGTGGACCGCTGCGGGCTTCGCGGCGGCCGTTCTTCCGGCGGCTCCGGGGTGATCTTCCCGCCGTGCACGCCCCCGGGCTCACACCGTCCCCGGGTCGCTGGTGGCTGCGTACGTCGGTACTCGTCCCATCTGCGCCTTGCAGGGTCAGTGTATCGGCCGGGCGAGTCCGTTTGTCCAAACCGTTTCGGGCGGGCGGGGCCCGGGGCGGGCGGCGGGGCTGGTCAGGGCGGTCGTCGGGGTGGTGGTTAGGAGGGGGTGAGGTGGGCACAACCCTGTCAGCGCGCGGGGCGTGGCGGTTGGGGCGGCTGCCTGGGTGGGATCGTTGTGAGGTGCCGGTATGTCATGTTGTGACCGGTTTTGATCGGGATTATCGTTCCGGCACTGGGAGCCGCCGGGAACCGGCGGCTCGATTCGTTCGTAGATGGGGTCGAAGCCATGGCTGAGAAGGGAACCGGCGCGGGTACCGCCACCAAGCGGGCACGCAAGGCCGTGGCGGTCGATCCAGGGGAGGGGACCGTGACCACTACCGCACCGAAGAGCAGCACCGACACCGTCACGCCGCGCGGGGCCGAGTCGGTGGACCCGGCCACGCTGCCGGTCAGGCCCGGCGAGGACCCGTGGACCACCGAGGAGGTCCACGAACTGCACAACGAGCTGATCAGCGAGCTGGACAGGCTGCAGAACGAGATCGACGCCGCCGAGGCGGCCATCTCCGGCCTGATGCGCGACTCCAACGACGGGGCCGGCGACGACCAGGTGGACGCCGGGACGAAGAACATCTCGCGGGAGAGCGAGCTGGCGCTGGCCAACAACGCGCGCGACAGCCTCGCCCAGACCCAGCGCGCCCTGGACCGGCTGGAGGGCGTCGGCTTCGGCACCTGCGAGTCCTGCGGGCAGGCCATCGGCAAGGCCCGGATGCAGGCCTTCCCGCGGGCGACGCTCTGCGTGCAGTGCAAGGCCAAGCAGGAACGCCGCTGAGGCGGCCGCCGAACCGGGCGGCCGGAGCGACGCGGGGGGTCGGGCTTGCCGTACGCTCGACCCCGTAACGTCGCCTGACGCGTCCGCGCCCGTGGACGCGTCCAGGTCGTCACCGGCCCACCACCCTCCCCCTCCTACGGCCGGGGGAGCTCCATCGGCAGCGGAGCGGATCATCAGTACGCAAGGTTCCCCCCACACCCGGGACGACGCCGTCCCGTCCCCCGGCGATGCCGTGGAGGTGCCCGTGGCCGAGCCGTCCGAGGCGGCGTCCGTGGACGAACCCGCGGTCGCGGAGAAGCCCAGGGGTCCGCGGCGGATCGGGGTGCTGCTGGTCATCGCGCTGCTGGCGTTCCTGATCGACCTCGGCAGCAAGCTGCTGGTCGTCGCGAAGCTGGAGAACCACGCGGCGATCAAGGTGATCGGGGACGTCGTCACCTTCCAGGTGATCCGCAACTCCGGGGCGGCCTTCGGGATGGGGCAGGCGCTGACCGTCGTCTTCACGATGATCGCCTCCGCCGTCATCGTGGTGATCTGGCGGATCGCCCGCAGGCTGTACAGCCTGCCGTGGGCGATCGCCCTCGGGCTGCTGCTCGGCGGGGCGCTCGGCAACCTCACCGACCGGCTGTTCCGCGCACCGGGCGTCTTCCGCGGGCACGTCGTGGACTTCATCTCCGTCCAGCACTTCGCGGTCTTCAACCTCGCGGACTCGGCGATCGTCTGCGGCGGGATCCTGGTCGTCCTGCTCTCCTTCCGGGGCAGCAACCCGGACGGGACCGTCCACCAGCAGGGCGGCAAGGGGGCGTAGCCCCGGCGGCGGGAACGCGGCGCGCGGGAGCGGGCCGTGTTTCCGGCATACTCGTACGGGTGAGTACCGCAGCGCAGATCCGCAGCCTCCCCGTTCCCGACGGCCTGGAGGGCGAGCGTCTCGACGCCGCCCTGTCCCGGATGTTCGGCTTCTCCCGGACCAAGGCCGCCGAGCTGGCCGCCGACGGCAAGGTGACGCTCGACGGCGCCGTGGCCGGAAAGTCGGACCGGGTGACCGGCGGTTCCTGGCTGGAGGTCGAGATCCCCGCTCCGGCCGCCCCGGTCCAGATCGTCGCCGAGCACGTCGAGGGCATGCGGATCGTCCACGACGACGAGGACATCGTGCTGGTCGACAAGCCGGTCGGCGTCGCCGCGCACCCCAGTCCGGGCTGGACCGGCCCCACCGTGATCGGTGGGCTCGCCGCGGCCGGGTACCGGATCTCCACCTCCGGCGCGGCCGAGCGCCAGGGCATCGTGCACCGGCTGGACGTCGGCACCTCCGGCCTGATGGTCGTCGCCAAGTCCGAGCGCGCCTACACCGACCTCAAGCGGCAGTTCCACGACCGGATCACCGACAAGCGCTACCACACGCTGGTCCAGGGCCACCCGGACCCGATGAGCGGCACGGTGGACGCCCCCATCGGACGCCACCCCAGCTCGGACTGGAAGTGGGCGGTGACCCGAGAGGGCAAGCCGTCCGTCACCCACTACGACCTGATCGAGGCGTACCGGGCTGCGTCGCTGCTGGCGATCAAGCTGGAGACCGGGCGCACCCACCAGATCCGCGTCCACATGTCCGCGCTGCGGCACCCCTGCGTGGGCGACCTGACGTACGGCGCCGACCCGACGCTGGCCAAGCGGCTCGGGCTGACCCGGCAGTGGCTGCACGCGGTGTCGCTCGGGTTCGAGCACCCGGCGGACGGGCAGTGGGTCGAGTTCTCCAGCGAGTACCCGGCGGACCTGCAGAAGGCGCTGGACGTCATCGCGGCGGAGAGCTGAGATGAGTGCCGACCCGGGGGCCGGCGTGAGCGCGGGCCCGGTCGTCGCGGTCAGGATCGCCAAGGGCGAGGCCGACCTGGCGCTGGTGCGGGCCGTACGGCGTGAGGTCTTCGTCGTCGAGCAGAACGTGCCGGAGGAGCTGGAGTACGACGAGTACGACCGGACCTCGGTGCACCTGCTGGCGGTGGGTGCCGACGGGGCCGCGCTCGGGACCGGGCGGCTGATCTTCGGCGACCAGGCGCGGGAGCTGACCGGGGGCGTCGAGGGACGGGTGCTGCTCGGGCGGCTCGCGGTGCTGCCGGCGGCCCGGGGGACCGGGCTGGGCGCCGAGCTCGTGCGGGCGATCGAGGCCGCGGGGGCCGAGCGCGGGGCTTCCGAGGTGGAGCTGCACGCGCAGGTGCAGGCGCTCGGGTTCTACGAGCGGTTGGGGTACCTGGCGGAGGGACCGGAGTACGACGACGCCGGGATCGCGCACCGGACGATGACGCGGGTCCTGTAGGCACCTGGGGCCGGGCCCTTCGGGCGGCCTCCCCGCTTCGCGCGGTTCCCCGCACCCTGCCCGGGGTGCGGGGAACCCGCCGTTTCGGGCACGGGCCCGGGGCGGGATCAGGTGTCGGTGGTGCGGAGGCGGGGCAGGGCCCGGGGGTGCTCGTCGCGCAGGTGGGCGACGAGCTGCTCGCGGACGTCGAAGCGGAGCTGGGCGGCGTCGTCGGGGCTGCGGGCGGTCATGGTGGCGCGGACGACGATGGTGCTGGGGGTGGTGTCGGTGACGTGGAGCGCCCATTCGACGCCGTCCCACAGCGGGTGCCGGTCGAGGACGGCCCGTAGGGCCGCGCGCAGCTCGTCCACCGGGGTGCAGTGGTCGAGGTGGAGCAGGACGGCGGCGAGCAGACCCGGGTCGCGGCGGGTCCAGTTCTCGAAGGGCTTGTTGACGAAGTAGGAGACCGGGACGACCAGCCGACGGTAGTCCCAGAGGCGGACCACCAGGTAGGAGAGGGTGATCTCCTCGACCGTGCCCTGCTGGCCGTCCACCACCACGGTGTCGCCGATCCGGACGGTGTCGCCGAAGGCGATCTGCAGGCCGGCGAAGAAGTTGCCGAGGGTGCTCTGGGCGGCGATGCCGGCCACGATGCCGATGATGCCCGCCGAGGCGAGCAGGCCGGCGCCGATGGTGCGCATGGCGGAGAAGGTCAGCAGCATCACGGCGACGGTGACCACGACCACCACCGCACTGAGCACCCGGCGCAGCATGCTGATCTGGGTGTGCACCCGCTGGCGGCGGGCCGGATCCTCGGTGCGGGTCTCGTAGCGGCTGAGCAGGGCCTCCAGGGCGGCGGCCACCACGCGGACGGTCAGCCAGCCGAAGGAGGCGAGCAGCAACAGCAGGAGCAGGTGCTGCGCACCCTCCTCCTCGGGCGCAGGGACGAGCTGCCGGAGCGGCTCGGTGGCGAGCAGCAGGGCCGAGGCGACGACGAGCTGGAGCGGGACCCGGCAGCGGCGGAGCAGCGCCCAGACCGGTGCCCCGGGGCGGCGGGCGGCGACCCGCTGGAGGGACTGGTCGACGATCCAGCCGATCGCCAAGGTGGCGGCGACGGTGGCGAGCAGCGAGATCAGCGGCCGGAGCATGGGCCGTACGATACTCGGGCGCAGTGGGGTGAAACGGGCGAAAAGGTGTGGCGGATCGGAGGGCGGCCTCGTCGGGTGCGGGTGGCCTTATCGGGTGCCTACCCGGACGGCGGATACGATCAGCGGCCATGGAGTTCGGTGGGGCATGGCGCCGTTGGCGCGGCCGGGGTACGACGGTCGGACGCAGGGTGCTGGCCGGTGCGGTGGCGCTGGTCGCGGTGGCCGGGATCGGCACGGTGGCGACGGCGGCGTCCGGCGGTGAGCAGGCGGTCCACGAGGAGGACCGTTTCCTCAGCATGCCGGAGACGCCCGGCAGCACGCAGCAGGTCCAGCTGGACACCTCGTTCTTCACCGCCGGCAGCGGGCCGCGGCCCGCGGTGCTGCTCGCGCACGGTTTCGGCGGTTCCAAGGAGGGCGAGCGCGAGCGCGCCCGGCAGCTCGCCCGGCAGGGCTACGCGGTGCTGACCTGGTCGGCCCGCGGGTTCGGGCGCTCGGGCGGCAAGATCGGCCTCAACGCGCCCGACCGCGAGGTCGAGGACGTCCGCCACCTGGTGGACTGGCTGGCCCAGCGGCCCGAGGTGCAGCTCGACGGGCCCGGCGACCCGAAGGTCGGCATCACCGGAGCCTCCTACGGCGGGGCGATCTCGCTGCTGGCCTCCGCCTACGACCACCGGATCGACGCCGTGGCGACCCAGATCACCTGGTGGAACCTGGCCGACGCGCTGTTCCCGCAGGGCGTGCAGGGCTCGGGCGCCGTGGACGGCGTGTTCAAGAAGCTGTGGGCCGGGATCTTCTTCACCACCGGCTCGGCAGCCCCCGGTTCGGCGGGCGGTCTCGGGCCGTCCGGCGGTGCGCCGCGCGAGGGCGGCGAGGCGAAGCCGGTGGCGGACGGGCAGGTCGGGTGCGGGCGGTTCCTGGAGTCGCTCTGCCAGATGTACGACCGGGTCGCGACCGCCGGGCACGCCGATCCGGAGGCCGTCGCGCTGCTCGACCGCTCCAGCCCGTCCTCGGTGGCGGCGCAGCTCAAGGCGCCCACGCTGGTGGTGCAGGGGCAGCAGGACTCGCTGTTCCCGCTCGACCAGGGCGACCGGATCGCGCAGGCGGTCGCCGCGAACGGCGCTCCGGTGGCCGTGGACTGGTTCGCGGGCGGACACGACGGCGGGACGGACACCAGCGCCCGGGTCGACGACCGGGTGACGGCCTGGTTCGACCACTACCTGAGGGGCCGCGGGAGCGACACCGGGGCGGCGTTCCGCGTGACCCGGACCGGCGGAGTGGACTCGACCGGCTTCCAGGCGGTGCTGCGCGGGGCCACCGCGGAGCGGTACCCGGGGCTCGGCGGGACCGGTTCGCGGTCCGTCGAGCTGACCGGCGGGGAGAAGACCGTCGCCAATCCGCCCGGCGGGGCGCCGCCCGGGATCTCGACCCTGCCGGGCATCGGCGCGCTCAGCCAGGCGGCCTCGCTGGGCGCCGGACTGTCGCTGGACTTTCCCGGGCAGAACGCCGCCTTCGACTCCGCGCCGCTGGACTCGCCGCTGCACCTGACCGGGCAGCCGACCGTGCCGGTGCGGGTCACGTCGGACCGGCCGGACGCGGTGCTGTTCGCGAAGCTGTACGACGTCGGACCGGACGGCAAGTCGGTGCTGCCGCAGCAGCTCGCCGCGCCGCTGCGGGTCACCGGCGCGGACGCGGGGCGGACCGTCACCGTGGCGCTGCCGACCGTGGACCACACCTTCCCGGCCGGGCACCGGGTGCGGCTGGTGCTGGCGAGCACCGACCTCGCGTACGCCTCGCCCGTCGAGCCGGCGACCTACCGGGTCGCGCCGGCCGGGCCGGTCACCGTGCCGACCGTCGAGGGACTGGTCACCGAGGCGGCGCCGCTGCCCGCGCGGACCTGGCTGCTGCCGGCGGCCGCCGCGGTGGTGGCCGCCGGCCTGGTGCTGGTGCCGCGGCTGCGGCGCCGGCGGGCGGCCGGTGGGCCGGACTTCGATCCGGAGCTGGCCGCGGTGCCGCTGCGGATCAGCGGGCTGAGCAAGCGCTACAAGGGCTCCCAGGACCGCTACGCCGTCCGGGAGTTGGGCTTCCGGGTGGAGCAGGGGCAGGTGCTCGGGCTGCTCGGGCCGAACGGCGCGGGCAAGACCACCACGCTGCGGATGCTGATGGGGTTGATCCGGCCGGACGCCGGGGAGATCCGGATCTTCGGGCACCTGGTGCGGCCCGGTGCGCCGGTGCTGTCGCGGGTCGGGGCCTTCGTGGAGGGCGCGGGCTTCCTGCCGCACCTCACCGGACGCGCCAACCTGCGGCTGTACTGGCAGGCGACCGGGCGGCCGGAGGCCGACGCGTGCTTCGACGAGGCACTGGCCATCGCGGGGCTCGGCGAGGCGCTGGACCGCGCCGTGCGGACGTACTCGCAGGGCATGCGGCAGCGGCTTGCCATCGCCCAGGCCATGCTCGGGATGCCGGACCTGCTGATCCTGGACGAGCCGACCAACGGGCTGGACCCGCCGCAGATCCGTGAGATGCGCGAGGTGATGATCCGGTACGCGGCCGGCGGGCGGACCGTGATCGTGTCGAGCCACCTGCTGTCCGAGGTCGAGCAGAGCTGTACGGACCTGGTCGTGATGGACCGCGGTCAGCTGGTGACGGCGGGCCCGGTCGGCGAGATCGTCGGCGCCGGCGAACTGCTGATGATCGGCGTCGCCGCCCCCTACGACCCGCAGGCGGCGGCCGAGAAGGTGGCCGCGCTGGCCGGTGTCGCCTCGGCGGAGGCCGTCGAGGGCGGGCTGCTGGTGCGGCTGGACGGACAGGCGGCGAGCGAACTGCTCGCGGAGCTGGTGCGGCTGGGGGTGCCGGTGGAGAGCGCCGGGCCGCAGCGGCGGTTGGAGGACGCGTTCCTGTCGTTGATCGGAGGTGGTGCGGAGTGAGTTCGGTCTCTGAGGTCTCCGCAGTTTCGGCGGACCACGCGGAGGGCTACCGGGCGAGCCGGACGCTGCCGCTGCGGGTGGAGGCGATGCGGCAACTGCGTCGCCGCCGCACCCTGGTGATCGGCGCGGTGCTCGCCGCCATGCCGTTCGTCATCCTGGCCGCCTTCCAGATCGGCGGCACCCCCGGCCGACCGGACCGGACCACCTTCATCGATCTGGCCACCGCCTCGGGGGCCAACTTCGCGGTCACCATGCTGTTCGTCGGCACCGGCTTCATGCTGGTGATCCCCGTCGCGCTGTTCTGCGGGGACACCGTCGCCTCCGAGGCCAGCTGGTCCTCGCTGCGCTACCTGCTGGCAGCGCCGGTGCCCCGGGCACGGCTGCTGGCACGCAAGTTCGCGGTCGGGCTGGCGTTCTCGGCGGTCGCGGTGGTCATGCTGCCCGCGATCGGACTGCTCGTCGGGACGGCCGCCTACGGATGGGGTGACCTCAAACTGCCCGCCGGTGCCAGCCTGCCGGCCGGGGAGGCACTGCCCCGGATCGCGATCGCGGTGGCCTTCGTCCTCCTCAGCGAGATCGTGATCGCGGCCCTCGCGTTCTGGCTGTCCACCGCGACGGACGCGCCGCTCGGCGCGGTGGGCGGCGCGGTGTTCGTGTCGATCATCACCGGGGTGCTGGACGCCGTCACCGCGCTCGGCGACCTGCGGGAATGGCTGCCGGCGCACTGGCAGTACGCCTGGGCCGACGCGCTGCAGCCGCAGCTCGAATGGGGAGGCATGGTGCAGGGCGTCTCGCTGTCGCTCTCGTACGCGGCGGTGCTGCTGGCGTTGGCGTTCCGTGGGTTCGCGCGCAAGGACGTGGTGTCGTAGCGCCGCCGCGGTGGTGTCGCCGGGGCCGGCGGGCGATGGGGGATCATGGGTGGGTAGCTGACCCCCGCAGGTGAAGGACCCGAACCGTGGCCCAGATCGTCCTCTTCCACTCCGCCTACGGGCTGCGCCCCGCCGTGCGGGCCGCCGCCGAGCGGCTGCGCGCCGCCGGGCACACCGTGCACACGCCGGACCTGTTCGAAGGCCGGACCTTCGACTCGATCGAGGACGGGCAGGCGTACCAGGAGGAAGTCGGCGGCAGCGAGGAGATGCTGCGCCGGGCGGTGACCGCGGCCGCGCCGCTGTCCGAGGGCGGGCTGGTGTACGCGGGCTTCTCGCTCGGCGGCGCGATCGCGCAGAACCTGGCGCTGGCCGACGAGAAGGCGCGGGCCCTGCTGCTCCTGCACGGCACCTCGGACCTGCGCGAGGACGCCGCCACGTCTATCCCCGTGCAGTTGCACATCGCGGAGCCGGACCCGTTCGAGCCGGAGGACTGGCTGAACGCCTGGTACCTGCGGATGCGGCGGGCCGGGGCCGAGGTCGAGGTGCACCGCTACCGGGGCGCCGGGCACCTGTTCACCGACCCGGAGCTGCCGGACCACGACGCGCAGGCGGCGGAACGGGCCTGGGCGGCGTCGCTGGACTTCCTGGCGGAGGTGGACGGGCAGGAGGACTGACGGCGCCGGGGCCGCCGGCTGTTCGGTCGGCGGGTCGGCGGGTCGGCGGGTCGGCGGGTCGGCGGGTCGGTAGGTCGGCGGGTGGCCGGCGGCAAAAGTGGTGGCCCCTCCGTGTGCGCCGGAGGTACGGTGACGGCCGTTTCGGTCGGAGCACAGGGGGTGCTGTGGATTCAGCGGGGCGTGTCGACAGGTCGCGCGGTCGGGTGTTCGGTGAGGCGGCGGAACTGTACGACGCCGCCCGGCCCGGGTACGCCGACGGGCTGGTGGCCGAGGTGCTGGCGTACGCGTGGCTGTCGCCCACGGGGTCGGGGGAGCCCGCGGGGTCGGGGGAGCGCGCGGTGGTGGAGATCGGCGCGGGGACCGGTAAGGCCTCCGTGCTCTTCGCCGAGCGCGGGGTGCCGCTGGTCTGCGTCGAGCCGGACCCGCGGATGGCGGAGGTGCTGCGGCGCAACACCTCGGGGTACCCGCGGGTGCGGGTCGAGGCCGGCGGTTTCGAGGAGTGGTCGGCGCAGGGGCGGACGTTCGGGCTGCTGTTCGCCGCCACCTCCTGGCACTGGCTCGACCCGGCGCGGCGCTGGGACCTGGTGCACGACGCGCTCGAACCGGGCGGCGCCGTCGCGCTGTTCTGGAACCCGCACGGGGTGGTGGACGACGGGCTGTACGAGGAGCTCGGCGCGATCGACCGGCGCTACGGCGTGGAGGGCTCGCCGCACTGCCGGCGGGCCGCCTACTACGGGGACGTGCCGGGCAACGGGGAGCCGTTCTGGCCGGAGGCCGAGTGCCGGGCGGACGGCCGGTTCGCGGACCCGCGGGGCGTCCGGTTCCGCGAGGAGGTCCGGTACGGGACCGAGCGCTACCTGGACTACCTGGCTTCGATCTCCAGCTACCGGGTGCTGCCGGAGGAGCATCGGGCCGGGGCGCTGGCGGAGACGGGCCGGGTGCTGGACGCGCGGGGCGGGGGGATCGAGATGCTGCACGTGAGTGATCTGTTCCTCGCGCGGAGGGCGGCGTAGGGGCCGGCCCGAGGACGGGCAGGGGGAGGGCCGGGTCGGGGCGGAAGCCCCGGTTCGGCCCTCCGGCGTTTCCGGACCGGTGCCGCCGGGGCGGGTGTGACCGGCGGGGCTCCGAGCGACCCACGGTGCGGATGTGACGAATCGTCAGGGCGGCGTCCGGGGGTGGCGGAAGTGCCGGTACGGCGCCGGTTGCGGGGCGGAAGGACTGTTTCCGGACAGCTACCCTCAGTGATCGGCAGGGTGGTGGTCCAGACCTCTTGTCGGGCGTGTGCCACCCTGCCAGCAGGGATGATCGAACCACGAACTGTTGTTAACCGGGCGGCCGTCCCGGCGTCACAGTCCGACGGGCCGTCAGGATGACCGGATTCCCCACGGCGTCGTTGATCTCCCGGGAAACCTCTCCATAGAGTCGCGGTGCACTCCGACCTCACCAGCTGTCCAAATCCGTGGAAATGCCGTCGAGCCATTTCCCGTGACTCAAGCATTGGAGCGGCACATGCTTGTTCTCGGAATCACCAACAACGACCTGGCCGGCGCCTGCCTGGTTCAGGACGGAACGGTCGTCGCGGCCGTCAGCGAGGAACGCTTCTCCCGGGTCAAGGACCACAAGGCCTGGCCGGAGCAGTCGATCGACTACGTCCTGAAGGAGGCCGGGGTCACCCTTTCCGATGTCGACCGGGTGGCCTACGGATGGCAGGCGGGATTCAGCGCCGAAAAGCACCTGCTGCTTTACGTGGACCGCATTTCGGAGGAAGCCCGGCTGCGCCCCGAGGCGCTTCCGCACCTCCGCAAGCGGATATCCGACGAAATTCTGAACGACCGTGAGAAGCGCGGTGAGTTCGACGCCTTCATCGAGGAGAACGGGCTTCGCGGCAAGGTGGTTCACGTCGACCACCACGAGTCGCACGGCTTGGGCGCCTTCCTCTGCTCCCCGTTCGACGACGCCCTCGTGGTCACCTGCGACGGCCGCGGGGACTTCCAGTCCTTGACCGTCACGCACTACTTCCCCGGCGGCGAGGAGGTGCTCCAGCGCGAGACCTCGATCGACAGCCTCGGCTACTTCTACGGCCGGATCACCAAGCTGCTCGGCTTCCGGCCGAACCGCCACGAGGGCAAGATCACCGGCCTCGCCGCCAACGGTGACCCGGAGAAGCTCCTCCCGCTGATGCGGCGGATGATCGACGTCGAGGAGAACGGCGCGATCCGCGCCCGCTGCGGAGACTGGTACCAGCCGTCCTACGAGGGCTACTCCGAGGAACTGCTCGCCGAGATCGCCACCCACGAGCCGGCCGACGTCGCGGCGGCGGCCCAGCGGCACGTGGAGGACCTGCTGACCGCCGTCGTGGCGCAGCACATCGGCCGGGTGGCCGGCGGCAACGTCTGCCTGTCCGGCGGCGTGTTCGCCAACGTCAAGCTCAACCAGCGGATCTTCGAGACCGCGGGCGTGCGGAACATCTACGTGCTGCCGCCGATGGGCGACGGCGGGCTGCCGCTGCAGACCGCCGTGATCGTGGCCCACCGGGAGACCGGCGAGCGCCCGCGGGTGCCCTCGATGGCCCTCGGGCCGGACGCCGCGATCTCCGAGGGCCGGCTGGAGGAGGTCCTGCGGGACTACCCCGAGCTGCGCTACCGGCGGATCGGCGAGGACATGCGGGAGGTCCTGCTGGCCGCGCTGGAGGCGGACCAGGTCATCGGCACCTACCGGGGCCGGATGGAGTTCGGCCCGCGCGCGCTCGGCCGGCGCAGCGTCATCTACGGCACCGCCGACGTGACGATGAACGACTGGCTCAACAAGCGTCTGAACCGCACCGAGTTCATGCCCTTCGCGCCGATCACCGCCGAGGACCTGGCGCCCGAGTGCTACGTGGGCTGGGAGCCGGAGCAGCCCTCGGCGCTGTTCATGACCATCACCTACGACTGCCACGAGCCGTTCGCCAAGGCCTGCCCGGCGGTCGTGCACGTCGACAACACCGCGCGCCCGCAGATCGTCCGGGCCCAGGACGACCCGTTCCTGCACGGCCTGCTGATGGCCTGGTACGACCGCAGCGGCCAGGCGGCGCTGGTGAACACCTCGTTCAACAAGCACGAGGAGCCGATCGTCGGGTCGCACCGCGACGCGCTGGACCCGCTGGCCGACGAGGTGATCGACCTGCTCCTGGTCGACGACGTGTACCTGGTCTGGAAGGACACCGCCGACAGCTACATGGCGCGGCAGGCCGCCTAGGCCGCCTAGGCCGGAGGCAGGGTCGGGCGGTCCGCCGGTGAGGTCTAGTCCAGTTGACCGTCCGGCCCCATCGGATGTGAACTATCGTCAGATCGTATGGCGCAAGCGCCGAGTGAGGAGACCGATGCAGCCGCAAGCCGGAACGCGGTACGAGGTCGAGGCCGTCGTCTTCGACATGGACGGGGTCCTGATCGACTCCAGGCCCGTGATCGAGGAGGCGTGGCGGTCGGTGGCCCGGCGCCACGGCCGGGTGCTGGCCGACGCGGAGGTCGAGGAGTACGTCCACGGCCGCACCGGCGACCAGACGGTGCGGCTGATCTTCCCGGACCACTCCGACGCCGACCGGAAGGCGATCTGGGCCGAGGTGGACACCGTCGAGGAGGAGGCGCCGTACCGGGCCGTCCCCGGCGCGGACGGACTCGCCACCCGGCTCCGGGGCGCCGGTGTGCCGGTCGGCCTGGCCACCAGCAGCTGGACCCGGAAGATCGACAACGCGCTGGGCGGGCTCGGCCTGCTCGACGTCTTCCGGGTGCGGGTCACCCGGGACGACGTCGAGCGCGGCAAGCCGCACCCGGACCCGTACCTGGCGGCCTGCCGGGGCCTCGGCATCCGGCCGCAGCGCGCGCTGGTCTTCGAGGACTCGGTCAGCGGGGTGCGCTCCGCGGTCACCGCGGGGGCGGTGTGCGTCGGGATCGGCGGGCCGGCCCTGGTCGAGGCCGGCGCGGTGGTCGCCGTCGCGGACTTCACGGCGCTGGTGGTGGGCGGGACGGCCGAGGAGGCCGGGACGATCACGCTGACCGACCCGGACGGCCGGGTCACCGTGGCGCTCGTGCGCGGGCCCGTCGGTGGCTGAGGCGGGCCGGGCCGCGTCGAACCGGGCGCTGGTTGACTCCGTGCCGGGAGCGCCGGCCGGGGCGGGGGCGTCGGCGGGGGCCGGGACGTCGGCCGGGACGGGGACGTCGGCCGGATCGGAGGCGTCGGCGGGACCCGGGGTGCCGGTGATGGCCCGGTCGGCAGCGATGTCGGCGTTCTGTGTCTTCCTCGTCCTGGGCGTGCTCACCGCCTCGCTCGGCGCCTCGCTGCCCTTCCTGCGGGAGCGGTTCGGCGCGGAGCACGAGGTCGGGCGGGTGGTCTCCGCGTACAACCTCGGCGCGCTCGCGGCCACCGTCTGCATCGGGCTGCTCGGACGGCGGCTGAACGTCCGGGCGGCTCCGCCCGTCCTGCTCGCGGTCTTCGCGGCGGGCGCGGCCGGGATGGCGGCCAGCCCCGGCTGGACCGCCTACCTCGGCTGCGCCGCCGTCACCGGCATCGGGTACGGCGGGCTGGCGCTCACCCTCAACACGGCGTTCGCGCGCGGGTTCGCCGGGAACAGCGTGGTGATGGTCAACCGGCTGAACGCGGTCTTCGGGATCGGCGCGATGCTGGGCCCGCTGGCCGCGGGGGCCGTCGGGCACACGGACATCCGGTTGCTGGCGCTGGCGGCGGCGGTGTGCGCGCTGCCGTGCTTCCTGGTCGGACGGGCGGGGGCGGTGCTCACGGCCGCGCCGGCGCGGACCGACGCGGGCCCGCAGGACGGCCGACGTGCCCGGACCGGGCTGCAGTTGCTCCCGTTCCTGCTGGTGGGCCTGGTGTACGCGGGCATGGAGACCAGCATCGGCACCTGGCAGTCGACCCAGCTGGTCCGCGACGGCTGGAGCACCCAGGCCGCCACGACGGCGGCCTCCGGATTCTGGGCCGGGATGGCCCTCGGGCGGCTCGTCGTCCCCCAGCTGACCAGGCGGATTCCGGGCCGGACCACCCTGCCGGCCTACCTGGCGGCGGGGCTCGGCGCGTTGGCGCTGGCGGCCGTCCCCCACCTCGCGGTGGTGGCCTACCCGCTGGCCGGGCTGGCGCTGGCGCCGGTGCTGCCGACCCTGATCGCCTGGGTCTCGGGCGTGGCGGAGGTGCCGCAGCAGGCGACCTCCGTGCTGACCCTGTGCTGCATGCTCGGCAACGCCGTCGTGCCGGCGGTGGTCGGGGCGCTCAGCGGGTCGGGCGGGGCGGTGGTGATCCCGCTGGTGTTGGCCGGTGCGTGTCTGCTCTGCCTCGGGCTCGCGGTGTGGCTGCGGGCCGCCCGGCGGTAGGCGGCAGGCAGACAGTCAGGCAGGCGTTGCCGTTGGGGTTGCGGTTGGGGTTGCGCAGGACGTCGGCTGGGCCGACTTCCTGCGCGCGGCCGCGGGCGCGGGTGTGGCCGTGGGGTGCGGGACTCAGCCGGGCGGGGGCGGGGCGGTGCGCCCGTGGATCGGGCCTCCCGGGGTGTACCAGCCGGCCTTCTTGCGGACCGCCGGGCTCCGGTCCCCGGTGCGGGCGGCCTCCAGGGCGGCGAGGGCGCGAGGGTCGGTGTGGACGAACTTGCCGACCAGTTCGGCGGCCCGCATGCGGACCTGCGGGTCGGGGTCGCCCGCCAGACGCCGCAGCCCGGGATCGAGCACCCGGTCGGCGCCCGGGGCGCAGGTGTCGCCCTTGCACCGGTCGCAGGCCAGGGCATGGAAGGCGGCGATCCGGACGCGGGCGTCGGGGTCGTCGGCCATGGCGATGAGCAGGTCCATCGAGTCGGTGTCGACCAGGTGGTCGAGGAGGCGGCAGCAGCCCTCCCGTACCGCCGGGTCGGCGTGGGAGAGGCCTGCGCGGATGGCGTCGAGCGCGTCCGCCGCGCGGTGCAGCAGCTCGCGGTAGGCCGCCACGGTGCGCTGTGGGTCCCCCAGGCAGGAGACGAGGGCTTCGTCGTCGGTCCGTGAGAATCCGAGCATGGGACGAGTGTCCGGCCGAACGGGCCTCCGGGCAAAGGGATTTGTGTGGGGGCCTCAGCGGCGGCGGCGGGTGCGGCCGTAGACGAAGAGGCAGAGGCAGGTGGCGGCGGCGATGCCACAGGTGAGCATGCCGAGCGCGAGGAGCATGATCGTGGTGTCGTCGAGGCCCTGGACGAACTCGTGGTCGGAGTTGCCGTTGGCGTCGACGGTGACCTTCTCGCCGTCCGGGTGGCCGGAGATGTAGCCGACCGTCGCGATGATGCCGCCGACGCAGAGCACGGCGGCCGCGAGCAGCCAGCCGCCCGCCTTGCGGGTCCACTCCTCGCCGGTGAGCAGAGGGGCGTTCGGGCAGTGGTCGATCACGGCGTTGCCCAGGGCCGAGGCGCCGGTGGCCAGACCGTCGATCCGGACCCGTCCGCCGCCGGCGACGGTGAGAACACAGCGGTAGTCGTTGCCGAACCGGTGGGCGAGGGCGCCGACCGAGTTCCGGCGGGTGGGGACGGTGACGGCGGTGATCTGAGCCCAGGTCCAACTCCCCTTGCGGCCACGGGCATTGCCGTGGACCAAGCCGTACTCGCGGACCTCGAAGTACTCGCCGGAACCGCCGCGCAGCGCCCGTAAGGCCTGCGTGAGGCCGATGCCCAGTCCGGACACGCCGAGGCCGAGGATCACACCGAGCCCCTTGCCGCCGCCAGAGGAGCCGTCGTCCTGGAGGAGTGCCCACAGGCCCAGCCAGGAGGTGAGCACACCGATCGGCAGGGCCCAGGCGGCGTTGACCCACCGGGTGCGGGTGGCGACCCGGTGACGGCTGACGAGGGCTCCGAGTGCGTCGGGGGCGGCGGTGGTATCGGTCACGGCGGCCAGCCAAGCAGGGTGGTCTGTTCGCCTCAAGGGCTTTGGCGCGATGAGTGGTTGACGCGGCCGGCGGGGACTTCCCGAAGGTACGGGCGCGGTGGCCCGGCGGCCGGTGCGTGGTCGACGCGGACGGATGCGCGGATCCCGAAATGCGGAGCGCCCGCCCGGAGGGTTCCGGGCGGGCGCTCCAGCGGGCGGGGCGGGGACTACATCGGGGTGGGCTTGATGATGGCGAAGGCCGCGCCCTGCGGATCGGCGACGACCGCCATGCGGCCGGCCACCATGTCGAAGGGCGGGGCGAGGACCGTTCCGCCGCGCTTGACCAGGGCGTCCACGGTGGAGTCGACGTCGTCGACCGCGAAGTAGGTCAGCCAGTGCGCCGGGGTGCCGGGCGGGTCGTTGGCGAGGAGGGTGGCACCGCCGACCGCCCGGCCGCCGACGCGCAGCTCCCAGTACGAGTCCGCGCCGTCCATCGGCTCGATCTCGATGCCGAACGCCTCGCCGTAGAAGGCGGTGGCGGCCTGGATGTCACTGGTGTGCAGCTCGTTCCAGGTGAGCGCGCCGGCCTCGTTGACCACCTGGGCGCCGAAGAACTCGCCCGGCTGCCAGACGCCGAACACCGCGCCCTGCGGGTCGGAGGCGATCAGCATCCGGCCCAGGTTGCCGACCTCCATCGCCGGGACGAGCAGGGTGCCGCCGGCGCCGACGATCGCGTCCTGCGTGGCCTGGGCGTCGGTGGTGGCCAGGTAGCTGCTCCAGACGGTGGGCGGCTCGGGCATCCCTTCGGGCGCCATCGCCGGGCCGATGCCGGCGACGGCCTTGCCGTTGAGCTCACAGACCGCGTAACCGCCGAACTCCGCCGGGCCGGGCCGGCCCTGCCAGCCGAGGAGGTCGCGGTAGAAGTCCAGTGCGGCCTGCTGGTCCTTCGCCATCAGGTCGACCCAGCAGGGGGTGCCGGTCGCGTAGGGGGTGGTGACTTCGGGCATTTTGACCCTTTCTGGTGGGGTTTGCTGCCGGTCACGATTTCGTCGTGGGCGGTGAATCGCCACTCGACACGCCGCCGGGGAGGAACCGGCGGGGAAGTGGCCCCAGGCCGGGCGACGGGTCGGATTCCGGTGCGGGAGTGCGGGCGGATGCCGATCGACCCGGCGTGGTTCCCGACGGTGGGGGAGGGGCGGCCGTCCGCCCGGGTGATCCACACCGGGCGGCGCCCGAGATGCCGAGGACCGTGCTGCGGCAGCCGGTCGAGCGGGTGGGCCGGCTCAGCCGTTCGAGGGCCCGGGAGGGACGCCGGGCGGGCCGGGACGGACACGCGGTCCGGCCCCTCGCGCGGGTCGAGCGCGAGGGGCCGGACCGGGCGTCGCCGTACGCTCAGTCGAAGCTCGCGAGTGCCTCCTGCTCGCTGTCGTGGACCTCGCAGAGGGCGAGCAGTTTGGTGATCGTCAGGAGGTCCTGGAGCTTCCCGGAGACGTTGAGGAGCTTGAGCCGGCCGCCCTTGCCGGCGGTGGTGGTGCAGCAGCTGACCAGTTCGCCGATGCCGGAGCTGTCGACGTAGGTCACGTCGGCGAGGTCGAGCAGGATCCGGCGGCGACCGGCGTCGAGGGTGTGGGCGACGGCCTCGCGCAGGATGACGTCGCCCTCGCCGATCGTGATCCTGCCCTTCAGGTCGAGCAGGGTGACGTCGCCTTCCTGGCGTTCGGAGACGGAGAGAGCGGGCACGGTGGTCTCCTTCCTGAGGTGTTTCACCAGGACGACGTCGCACCCCGGTGGTGGGCCGGTACGCCGGGTGACGTGGAAGCCGTCGACGCAGTGCTCGATGAGCGTCAGTCCCCGGCCCGAGGGAGTGAGGTTCAGGGCTCCGGACGGCTGGGCGGCGGGGGTGAAGCCCGGCCCTTCGTCGCCGACGGTGACGGTGAGCCGGGCGCCGTCGTGGCGGGCCGCCAGCCTGACCTGCCGGTCCGGCGAGAAGCGGTTGCCGTGGATCACGGCGTTCGCCACGGCCTCGTGAACGGCCAGGCCGAGCCGGTCGCGGCCGTCCTCGTCCAGTCCGAGTTCGTCGGCCAGGCGGCAGACGAACTCCTCGGCGGCCGCGATGCTGGCCAGGACGGACGGCAACTGCAGTTCGACGTGCTCCAAGGCGCTGCCTCCACTTCTCGCCCGGCTGCCGTCGGCTCCCGGGCGTGGAGCAGCCAGGGGCACAGACTGGCAGCGGTCGGTGGGAGCGGGCGCGACGTTGCTCCATGTGTGGCGTGTCGCAGGCCTGACCGGCGCTGGAGGATGGGGAGTTGGGGTCTCCCGTGCGGGGGTGGGGTCGTGCGGGTGAGGTCGCGCGGGCGGGGCCGCGCAGGAAGTCGGGCGGGCCGACTTCCTGCGCAGGAGGGGGTGGTCAGGGACCGATGCGGGTGAACGTGAAGACGTCGCCCGGGGTCGGCACGGCCTCGATCCGGCTCTGCTCCCCGGCCCCGGTGACCGCCCACGAAGTGCCCTGCGGACCGGTGATCCGGTAGGCGTTCCCGGTGTCGGCGACGGGGGCCAGCTCCCAGGTCACGGCATCGGCCTGGTCGACGAGGAAGGTGACGACCGGTCCGGCGGTCCCGTTGTCCTCGATCCCGGCGGGGGCGCCCTTGGAATAGAGGTTGTAACGGCCGTCGGGGAGCGCTTCGACGATCCAGATGGCGTCCCGGTCGTCGGTGTCGACCCGGAGGACCTTGGGGGACAGGTCCTCCG
Organism: Kitasatospora sp. NPDC048545; assembly: GCF_040651155.1. Lineage (NCBI taxonomy): Bacteria > Bacillati > Actinomycetota > Actinomycetes > Kitasatosporales > Streptomycetaceae > Kitasatospora > Kitasatospora sp. NPDC048545. The sequence continues at coordinate 116,121 of NZ_JBEZIQ010000016.1, read as the reverse complement.
TCTCGTGGAGGGCACGGCCGACGAGGGCAGTGCCGGCGTGGATGAGGTGGAGGCCGGAGTCCAGCCGTGTCATGGCTGCCATTCCTTCCGTGTGTGACGGATTGCGTGACAGTTGTACGCGGCCCGGCGGACCACGGTGGCGCGCTCAACTGGCCTTCACCCGAAGGAGTTACGCACGGGGGAGGGGGCCGGGGTGAGGGGTGGGGGCGGAGGAGGGGAACGTCGGGCGCAGGGGGCGAGTGCGCCGACGATGCCCGACGATGAGAGCCGGCCCCGTCGCCCCCGCCAGCCCCCGCCGCCCGTGCGTCGGGGGCTGCGGCACGATGAACCCCATGTCAGAGCAGAGAGACGACCGCTACGCGCCGCCGACCACCCTTCCCGGCCTCCTGCAGCGCGGCCGGGGGCAGGGCGCGCTGATGGCCGCCGAGGACCCGGCTTCGGCCGCCGATCTCGTGTACGGCTGCATCCGTTGGGAGTGGCGCTGGGACCGGCAGGTCGACGACCGGCCCGGCTACCTCGCCCGCCTGCTCCGGGACCTGGAGCTGCCGCTCGGTCCGGTGGTGGAACTCCTGGAGGGGGACGAGGGGACCCGGGACCGGGCCGCGGACGTGCTGGAACTGCTGACGCTCGGTGGTTCGGAGGAGGCCCGGGAGGCGCTGCCGGACTTCGCCCCCGAGGAGGACGAGCCGCCCGTGCGCCGCCCCTCGCCGCGAGTGGATCCGTACCCGGACCGCGACAACGCGGACCTGCTCGCCCTGCTGCGGGATCCGGACGCCTCCGAGGGTGCCAGGGCGTCCGTCCTCCTCGCCCTGTCGCTCCGCCCGCCGGAGCCCGCGCTGCTCCCCTCGGTTCCCGGCCTCGGCGCCGCGGACGGCACGCGACCACTGCCGCTGCTGGGGAGGGCGGTCGAGTCGCTGGCCGGCGCGGCCGTGCCGGCGGCCCGGGAGTGGGCGGCCTCCGAGCGGGAGTGGCTCGCCTGGACGGGTCTCGCGGTGCTGGCCGCCCACGGTGACGAGAGCGACGTGCCGGTCCTGCTCGCCGCCTTGGAGCAGGGGTGGGCGGACAGGTCCTGGTGCGGCCCCGACACGCTCGCCCGCGGCCTGGCCCGCTTCGGCCCGCGGGCCGCCGGTGCCGCGTCCCTGCTGCGCCGCTTCTGGCTCTGCACCCCGCACTCCCACGAGCGCCCCGCCTACCTGGAGGCGCTGGCCGCGATGGGGGCTCCGGGCACCGCGGAGGCGTTCGTCGAGTCGCTGTGGGACTGCGAGGCGAGCGCCCGCCTGCTCGGCGCCGAGCGCGCCCCCGACCGGCCGTCCGTGCGGCGCAGGCTCGCCGACCTGCGGGACGATCCGTTGGAGGAACCGGAGGTCCGTGAGGCCGCCGGTGCGCGGCTGGCGGGCCTGGTGTAGCCGAATGGCCGAGCGCGTCGGACCAGGGCGTCCACGCGCCCGTGGACGCCCTCCTCGGGCTGTCGCAGGGCGGCCGGGGCCCGGGCGCGCGGAGGGCCGCCGAGGACCCCGTCGCCGCCGCCGGGCACGTCCGCGCCCGCACCCGCGGGGAGGGGCCGGGGGCCGCGAGGCCGCTGCGGTGCGACTCGCCGGGGCGGCCTGGGCGCCTCGTCCGGCCGAGCGGTGAAGCTGTTCGAGGGGGCTAGAGTGGACGCGTGAACGTGTGAGTGATGGTCCGGGCCCCGCGAGGCGCTCCGGGCCACATCCATTTCCGGGGTAACCCCTGTGACCTGCACGTTCGCCGGCCCACCAGCCCAGCACCAGAGCCTCCGGAGGCCCCGCCTTGAGCGACCAGCCGTTCGCGCATCTGCACGTCCACACCGAGTACTCGATGCTGGACGGTGCCGCCCGGCTGAAGCAGATGTTCAAGGAGGTCGAGCGCCTGGGCCAGACCCATGTCGCGATGACCGACCACGGCAACATGTACGGCGCCGCCGAGTTCCACCGGCAGGCCACCGACGCGGGCATCACCCCCGTCATCGGCATCGAGGCGTACGTCGCCCCCGAGTCCCGCTCCAACACCAAGCGCATCCTGTGGGGCCAGCCGCACCAGAAGCGCGACGACGTCTCCGCGTCCGGCGCGTACACCCACAAGACGATCTGGGCCCGGAACAAGGAGGGCCTGCACAACCTCTTCAAGCTGACCTCGCGCTCCTACGCCGAGGGCTGGCTGGTGAAGTGGCCCCGGATGGACAAGGAGCTGATCTCCGAGCTGTCCGGCGGCCTGATGGCCACCACCGGCTGCCCGTCGGGCGAGGTGCAGACCCGCCTGCGGCTCGGCCAGTTCGACGAGGCGGTCAAGTCCGCCGCCGACTACCAGGACATCTTCGGCAAGGAGAACTACTTCCTGGAGCTGATGGACCACGGCCTCGACATCGAGAAGCGGGTCCGCGACGGGCTGCTGGAGATCAGCAAGAAGCTGAACATCCCGCCGGTCGTCACCAACGACTCGCACTACACCACCGAGGCCGACGCCGGCGCGCACGACCTGCTGCTCTGCGTCCAGACCGGCAAGAACCTCTCCGACCCGGACCGCTTCCGCTTCGACGGCACCGGCTACTACATCAAGTCCGCCGCCGAGATGTACGCGCTGGACTCCTCGGACGCCTGGCAGGAGGGCTGCCGCAACAGCCAGCTCCTCGTCGCCTCCCGCGTCGACACCGAGGGCATGTTCAAGTTCAAGAACCTCATGCCCCGCTTCCCCATCCCGGAGGGCTTCGAGTCCGAGGCGGACTTCTTCAAGTCCAAGGTCTGGGAGGGCATGGACTGGCGCTTCCCGGGCGGGTACGACGAGGAGCACAAGAAGCTCGCCGAGTACGAGATGGACACCATCATCCAGATGGGGTTCCCGGCGTACTTCCTCGTCGTCGCGGACTTCATCATGTGGGCCAAGAGCCAGGGCATCGCGGTGGGCCCCGGCCGTGGCTCGGCGGCCGGCTCGCTGGTCGCGTACGCGATGGGCATCACCGACCTCGACCCCATCCCGCACGGCCTGATCTTCGAGCGCTTCCTCAACCCCGAGCGCATCTCCATGCCCGATGTCGACATCGACTTCGACGAGCGCCGGCGCGGCGACGTGATCCGCTACGTGACCGAGAAGTGGGGATCCGACAAGGTCGCCATGATCGTCACGTACGGCACCATCAAGGCGAAGGCCGCCATCAAGGACTCCTCGCGAGTCCTCGGCTACCCCTACGCGATGGGCGACCGCATCACCAAGGCGATGCCGCCGGACGTCATGGGCAAGGGCATCCCGCTCTCCGGCATCACGGACAGCAGCCACCCGCGCTACGGCGAGGCCGGCGAGATCCGTGGCCTCTACGAGAGCGACCCGGACGTCAAGAAGGTCATCGACACCGCGCGCGGCATCGAGGGCCTGATCCGCCAGCCCGGCGTGCACGCCGCCGGCGTCATCATGTCCGCCGAGCCGCTCACCGACCACATCCCGGTCTGGACCCGGCACACCGACGGCGTCACCATCACGCAGTTCGACTACCCCACCTGTGAAGGCCTCGGCCTCCTCAAGATGGACTTCCTCGGCCTGCGCAACCTGACGATCATGGACGACGCCGTCAAGGCGATCGAGCGGAACAAGGGCGAGAAGATCGAGCTGCTCAAGCTGCCGCTCGACGACAAGCCGACCTACGAACTCCTCGCCCGCGGCGACACCCTCGGCGTCTTCCAGCTCGACGGCGGGCCCATGCGCTCCCTGCTGCGCCTGATGAAGCCCGACAACTTCGAAGACATCTCCGCCGTCCTCGCGCTGTACCGACCCGGCCCGATGGGCGTCAACTCCCACACCAACTACGCCCTGCGCAAGAACGGTCAGCAGGAGATCACCCCGATCCACCCGGAGCTGGAGAAGCCCCTGGAGGAGATCCTCAAGCCGACGTACGGCCTGATCGTCTACCAGGAGCAGGTGCAGAAGGCCGCGCAGATCCTCGCCGGCTACTCGCTCGGCCAGGCCGACCTGCTGCGCCGCGCGATGGGCAAGAAGAAGAAGGAGATCCTGGAAGCGGAGTTCGTCCCCTTCCAGAAGGGCTGCCGGGCGCACGGCTACTCCGACGCGGCCATCCAGGCCGTGTGGGACGTCCTCGTCCCCTTCTCCGGCTACGCGTTCAACAAAGCGCACACCGCGGGCTACGGGCTGGTCTCGTACTGGACGGCCTACCTCAAGGCCAACTACCCGGCCGAGTACATGTCCGGCCTGCTCACGTCCGTCAAGGACGACAAGGACAAGTCCGCGGTCTACCTCAACGAGTGCCGCAAGATGGGCATCCAGGTGCTCCCGCCGGACGTCAACGAGTCGGACTCGGACTTCACCCCGCACGGTGACACCCTCGTCCGGTTCGGCCTCACCGCCATCCGCAACGTCGGCGGGCCGGTCGTCGACTCGATGATCCGGACCAGGAAGACCAAGGGGAAGTTCTCCTCCTTCCCCGACTTCCTGGACAAGGTGGAGTCGGTGGTCTGCAACAAGCGGACCGTCGAATCGCTCATCAAGGCCGGCGCCTTCGACTCGCTCGGGCACACCCGCAAGGGCCTCAGCGCCCAGTTCGAGCCGATGATCGACAACGTCGTCGGGGTGAAGCGCAAGGAGGCCGAGGGACAGTTCGACCTCTTCGGCGGCGACGCCACCGACGACGAACCGAGCTTCGGACTCGACGTCGTCTTCTCCGAGGAGGAGTGGGAGAAGTCCTTCCTGCTCACCCAGGAACGCGAGATGCTCGGCCTGTACGTCTCCTCGCACCCGCTGCACGGCATCGAGCACGTCCTCTCCGACAAGGCGGACTGCGCGGTCGCCGACCTCGCCGAACGGCCGGACGGGACGATCGTCACCATCGGCGGCATCATCTCGGGCCTCCAGCGCAAGATGACCAAGCAGGGCAACGCCTGGGCGATCGCCACCGTCGAGGACCTGGCCGGCTCGATCGACTGCATGTTCTTCCCCGCCAGCTACCAGCTGGTGTCCTCGCAACTCGTCGAGGACGCCGTGGTGTTCGTGCGCGGCAAGCTCGACAAGCGGGAGGACGTGCCGCGGCTGATGGGCATGGAGCTCTCCGTCCCCGACCTGTCGAACGCGCACGCCGAGGCGCCGATCACCATCAACATCCCCAGCGGGAAGGTCACGCCGCCGCTGATCGCCCGCCTCGGAGAGGTGCTGACCCATCACAAGGGCACGACCGAGGTGCGGGTGCGGCTGGAGAGCCGCAACAAGACGACCGTGCTGCGGCTGGACCGGCACCGGGTGAAGTCGGACCCGGCGCTGTTCGGGGACCTGAAGCAACTGCTCGGCCCCAGCTGCCTGACGGTCTGAGCCGGCCCGGCACCTGACGGCCGGCGCCCGGGTGCGGGAGCGGCCCGCCGCTCCGCACGGTTCTCCGCTCCCGTGCGGCCCGCCGCTCCGCGCGCTCCCCGCTCCCGTACGGCTCCCCGCTCCCCTCCGGGCGCGGGGAGCCGCCGTTTTCCGACGGGGTCAGGAGCCGCTGCCGAGGCCCGGGGGGACGGCGGTGTGGAGGGCCGAGACGAAGGCCGAGATGGCCGGGTGGGAGCCGGCGCCGGCGCGGAAGGCGGCGCGGGTGCGGCGGTACACGGGCAGGCGGGTGAGGACGACGCCGGGCGGGGGCTGGGCGGTGCCGAGGTGGGGGACGAGGGCGACGCCCTGGCCGGCGGCGACCAGGGCCAGGACGGTGGTGAAGTCGTCGATCTGGTGCCGGATCCGGGGGGCGAAGCCCGCGGACTCGCAGGCGCGCAGGGCCATGGTGTGGCAGAGGGTGCCCGGCGGGGACATGATCCACGGTGCGCCGCGCTGTTCGGCGAGGGTGGCCGGGGTGCGGGCGGCCAGGTACATGGGCTCGGTGAAGACCGGGCGGGTCGCCGCGAGGCCCGGCTCGGGGTCGGCAGGGACGAGGTCGTACTCGTGCACCAGGGCCACGTCCAGTTCGCCCGCGCGCAGGGCCGCGCCGACCGCCGCCGGGTCGACCTCGGTGACCATCGGCTCCAGCCCCGGGTGCCAGGCGGCCAGTTCGGCGAGCACCGCCGGGATGATCGCGCGGGCCGCCGAGGGGTAGGTGCCGATCCGCAGCGGACCGGCCAACCCCCGCTTGGCGTGCGCGAGTTCGGCGCCCGCCTGCTCCAGCAGGGCGAGCACCGACTCGGCGTGCCGGACCAGGCCCAGCCCGGCCGGGGTGAGGGTGACCCGTCGGCCGGTGCGCTCCAGCAGCGGGACGCCCGCCTCCTTCTCCAGGACGGACAGCTGCTGGGACACCGCCGAAGGACTGAAGGACAGCGCCTCGGCGACGGCCGCGATGGTGCCGAGGTGGGCGAGTTCGCGCAGCAGGCGCAGGCGTCGTACGTCGAGCATCGGCTCAGCTTACGAGAAGCGTCGGAAATGTGAACTGGACCTGCGGTGACGGGCGGCCGCAGGATCGTGGGCATGGAACTCAAGGGCATCTACGTCCCCCTCGTCACCCCCTTCGCCGCCGACGGTTCGGTGGCGACGGACGCGCTGGAGAAGCTCGCGTACGAGGTGCTCGACGCCGGTGCGGCCGGACTGGCCGTGCTCGGCACCACCGGCGAGCCGGCCGCGCTGACCGCCGAGGAGCGGGACGCCGTGGTGGACGTCGCCGCGGCCGTCTGCGCCGCGCGCGGGGCCCAGCTGATCGTCGGCGCGCACGGCGGGGACACCAGGGCGACCGCCGGGTCGCTGGCCGCGCTCGGCGCGCGGGCGCCGCGGGCGGCGGCCGCGCTGGTCACCGTCCCGTCGTTCGTCCGGCCGGGCGAGGCGGGGACGGTCGCGCACTTCCGGGCGCTGGCCGCGAGCAGCCCGCTGCCGCTGGTCGTCTACCACATCCCGTACCGCACCGGGCAGCAGCTGTCGGCCGCCGCGCTGCGCGAACTCGCGGCGATCGACGGCGTGGTGGGCGTGAAGTACGCGACCGGCGGGCTGGACCAGACGGCCGCCGAGCTGCTCGCCGACGCCCCCGCGGGGTTCGCCTTCCTCACCGGGGAGGATGCCTTCCTGGCGCCGATGCTGGCGCTCGGCGCGGCCGGGGGAATCCTCGCCTCCGCGCACCTGGCCACCGGCCGGTTCGTGGAGTTGGCGGAGGCCTGGCGGGCCGGGGACGTCGACCGGGCGCGGGCGCTCGGGCACCGGCTGACCGAACTGGCGCTGGCCGCCTTCACGGCGCCGAACCCGGCGGTCACCAAGGGGGTGCTGCACGCCCTGGGGCGGATCCCGACCCCGGACGTGCGGCTGCCGCTGCTGCCGGCCGGGGCGGCCGAGGTGGAGGCCGCGCTGGCGCTGGTGAATGGTCTGGACCACTAGGCCAACCGCTGGGCCCTGTCCGGGGGGCGTCGGGGTTCGCCCGAGGGTGTGTCCGAGAGCCCTCTCACACCGTGGAATACCAGGTCGCCCAGCCCGCGTGACAAGGCATGATGGGCAGAGTGCGGCTGTGAACAGCACCATCCAGAGGAGTAGTCGGAATGAAGATCGGCATTGTCGGTGCCACCGGTCAGGTCGGCGGCGTGGTCCGCGAGATCCTGGCGGAGCGGGCTGGTCGTGAAGATGGACTGGGCCCGGTGGAGCAGCTCCGGCTGTTCGCCTCGGCCCGTTCGGCCGGGCGCACGCTGCCCTGGCAGGGCACCGAGATCACCGTCGAGGACGCGGCCACGGCCGACTACACGGGCCTGGACATCGTGATCTTCTCGGCCGGCGGCTCCACCTCCAAGGCCCTCGCCCCCAAGGCCGCCGCGGCCGGTGCCGTCGTCATCGACAACTCCTCCGCCTGGCGCCGCGACCCCGAGGTCCCGCTGGTCGTCTCCGAGGTCAACCCCGAGGCCATCGCGAACCGCCCCAAGGGCATCATCGCCAACCCGAACTGCACCACCATGGCCGCCATGCCCGTGCTGCGCCCGCTGCACGAGGAGGCCGGGCTGGCCGCGCTGGTCGTCTCCACCTACCAGGCCGTCTCCGGCAGCGGCGTCGCCGGCGTCGCCGAGCTGCAGGACCAGGCCGCCAAGGTCATCGACGGCGCCGCCGCACTCGCCCACGACGGCGCCGCGGTCGAGTTCCCCGAGCCCAAGGTCTACAAGCGCCCGATCGCCTTCAACGTGCTGCCGCTGGCCGGCTCGATCGTCGAGGACGGCTCCAACGAGACCGACGAGGAGCAGAAGCTCCGCCACGAGAGCCGCAAGATCCTCGGCATTCCCGAGCTGAAGGTCGCCGGCACCTGCGTGCGCGTGCCCGTCTTCTCCGGCCACTCGCTGCAGATCAACGCCCGCTTCGAGCGCCCGATCAGCCCCGAGCGCGCCGTCGAGCTGCTCGCCGGCGCCCCCGGCGTCGAGCTGTCCGACATCCCCACCCCGCTGCAGGCCGCGGGCCGGGACCCGAGCTACGTCGGTCGCGTCCGCGCGGACGAGACCGTGGAGAACGGCCTGTCGCTGTTCGTCTCCAACGACAACCTGCGCAAGGGCGCCGCGCTCAACGCCGTCCAGCTGGCCGAACTGGTCGCCGCGGAGCTCAGGGGCTGAACTCCGGGACCCACCGGCCGGCCCACGGGCCGGCCCGCCGCCGCGTGACCTCGGGCGGGCTCCGTCGTTGAACGGGGCCCGCCTTCACGTTCTCCGGTTCCGCCGGGCGGCTGTTGCGGTACCGGGACATCCGGCAAGGTTCGGCAGGCGAACCCCGGGTAAAAGGTGACCCAACGATCGGGCGACGACGGGGGCCCCTCACCTCGGCGCGCCCGGACGGAGGGCCGACCGCCCACCCCGAACGACCCACCCGACTGATTCCGAGGGCGAGCGAAAAGAGGTGCGCGATGGACCGCTGCGTCGTCCTGGTGGACGCCGGATACCTGCTGGGCGCCGCCGCCAGCCTGCTCGCGGGGGATCCCTCCCGGTCCAAGGTCACCGTGAACCACACGGCCCTCATCGGCGCGCTGCGCGAGCGCGCCGAAGCCGAGACCGGGCTGCCGCTGCTGCGCATCTACTGGTTCGACGCCGCCCCCGACCGGCGCCCGATGCCCGAGCACCGGCGGCTGCGTGTCCTGCCCCGGGTCACCGTCCGGCTCGGCGCCCTCACCCGGGCCGAGGGTCGCTGGGTGCAGAAGGGCGTCGACGCCGCGATGCACGCCGAGCTCTCCGAACTCGCCCGCAACCGGGCCTGCGCCGACGTCGTGCTGATCACCGGGGACGGCGACCTGCTGCCCGGCATGATGACCGCCAAGGAACACGGCGTCGCCGTCCACCTGTGGGCGCTGCAGGCCGCCGACGGTGACTTCAACCAGTCGGAGGACCTGGTCGGCGAAGCCGACGAGCGGCGGGTGCTGGACCGGGAGTGGATCGAGGGGTCGTTCTCCCTGCGGGACAGCGCCAGCCTCTTCCCGGCGCCCGGCGCCCGGCAGGAGATCGCCAAGATCCTCGCAGCCCCGCCGGCCACCCTGCCCAGCGCGGTGCCGCCGGTGGTCCGCCCGGCCGCGTCCGCCGCGGCGTCCGCCGCCCCCGCCGCCAACGGGCGGCCGCAATCCGCCGCGACCGCGCTCAAGGTCGTCCCGACCCCCAAGGACCTGGCCGGGCGGGCCCCGGCCGTCGCACCGATCACCCCGGTGGCGAACGGACACGGAGCGGTCGGCCACGGCACGGCCGGGCACACGGCCAACGGACACGGCACCAACGGACACGGCACCAACGGGCACGCGGCGAACGGGCACGGCGCCGCCGCCCAGGCCGGACCGGTCCTGCGGTGGTCCTCCGACCGCGGCTGGGTCGACCGGCCCGCCCCCGAACCCGCCGTCACCGCCGGCGACAACCTGCCCACGCTCGCCCAGCTCACCACCTCCGAACAGCGCTGGGCCGACCGTGAGGAGGACATCACCACCATCGGCGGGGACGCCCACGAGGTCGGGCAGGTCTTCGCCCGCCGCTGGAGCGACCGGGTCGGCGACTTCGAACGGCTCACCGTGCTGTGGCCCGACTACCCGCGCATCCCGCACCGCGTCGACGGCGAACTGCTCCGCTACGCCGCCCGCTTCGGACTGCTCGCGCACAAGGACGACCAGATCGACGAGCACGACCGCTACGCCATCCGGGCCGGATTCTGGAAGGAACTGGCCGCGAGGGTGCCGGGCGGTTCGATGGTCGTCGACGACTGAGGCCCGGCCGCCCGTACGCGCCCGGCGCACGCCCCACCGGCGTCCCGGGCGCGCGCCCGGAGGGCGTCCGACCGGCGGCCGGGGTGCCCGCGGTTTCCGGTGATCAGGCCCCCTTGTCCGGTTCGCCCGCATGAGCGCGTAGAGTCTTCGGTCGTGACTGAGACGGCCGGGCGAGCACCCGAGGAAACCCCGCCGTGCGTTGCCGTGCGCGACCTGGTCAGGACCTACCGCAGCGGGCGCGGCGCGGCCGCCACCGAGGTACGGGCCAACGACGGCATCAGCCTCACCGTCCGGCAGGGCGAGGTCTTCGGGCTGCTCGGGCCCAACGGCGCCGGCAAGTCGACGCTGGTCCGCCAGCTCACCGGGCTGCTGCGCCCCGACTCCGGAACGATCGAACTCCTCGGCCACGACATCGTCCGCCACCCCGAACGCGCCGCCCGGCTGCTCGGCTACCTCGGGCAGGAATCCACCGCGCTGGACGAACTGACCGTCGCGCTCGCCGCCGAGACCACCGGACGCCTGCGCGGGCTCGGCCGGGCGCGGGCCCGCAGCACGGCGGCGGACGTCCTGGAGGAACTCGGGCTGACGGCCATCGCCGCGCGGCCGCTCGCCAAGCTGTCCGGCGGGCAGCGGCGGCTCGCCTGCTTCGCGGCCGCCCTGGTGGGGGACCGGCCGCTGCTCGTCCTCGACGAGCCGACCACCGGCATGGACCCCGTCGCCCGGCGGGCCGTGTGGAGCGCCGTCGACCGGCGGCGCGCCGAGCACGGGACGACCGTGCTGCTGGTCACCCACAACGTGATCGAGGCGGAGACCGTCCTCGACCGGGTCGCCGTGGTGGACGAGGGCCGGGTGATCGCCTGCGACACGCCCGGCGGGCTGAAGGCGCTCGTCGACGGCGACGTCCGGCTCGACCTGGTCTGGCGCGACGAGGCTCCGCTCGGCGTCCCCGCCGTCGCCGCCCTGCGCGAACGGGCCGAACGCACCGGGCGCCGCTGGACCGTGCGGACCACCCCCGAGCAGGCCCGCGAACTGGTCGCCGCCGTCACCACCGGCCCGGCCTTCGCCGCGCTCGACGACTTCACCCTCGCCACCCCGAGCCTTGAGGACGCCTACCTCAAGCTGGGCGGCCGCCACGGAGGACTGGCCAAGTGACCCTGCTCTCGGCGCCGCCCCGGACCGACCGGACCACGACCGGACCCGCCCCGCTCGCCCCCGCCGCCCGGCTGCTGCCGGCCCTCGCCGCCGTGTACCGGGCGCAGCTCGCCCGGGCGCGGGTCGCGCGGATCCCGCTGCTGTTCGTCGCCACCTTCCAGTCCGTCGGCATCCTGGTGATGATGCGGGGCGTCGTGGAGGCCGGGCAGTCCTCGGCGGCGCGATCGGTGGTCGCCGGGTCGAGCGTGCTCGTGGTGGCGTTCGTCGCGCTGAACCTGCTCGCCCAGTACTTCGGGAAGTTGCGGGCCACCGGCGGCCTCGACCACTACGCGACGCTGCCGGTGCCCGCGGCCTCGGTGGTGCTGGGGACGGCCGCCGCGTACGCGTCGTTCACGCTGCCCGGGACGGTCGCCACGGCGGCCGTCGGGGCCGTCATGTTCGGACTGCCGCTCGGACAGTTGTGGGTGCTGCTCGCGGTCGTCCCGCTGGCCGGGGCCGCGCTGTCCGGGCTGGGGGCGGCCTGCGGGCTGCTGGCGCCCCGGCAGGAGCTCGCGACCATGCTCGGGCAGCTCGGGATGTCCGCCGCCCTGCTGCTCGGCGTGCTGCCGGTCGACCACCTGCCGCAGCCGGTGCTGTGGCTGCGGGACCTGCTGCCCTCCACGTACGGCGTGGAGGCCTTCGCACGGACCTTCACGCCCGACCCGGACTGGGCGATGGTCCTCGCGGACCTGGGGGTGTGCGCAGGGGTGGGCGTGGTGTCCCTGGGCGTGGCCACCTGGGCGTACCGGCGGGCGGTCGCGCGGTAGGGGACGCCCGGGCGGTGGGGCCGTTCGGGGGGCCGTCGTGAAACGATGGGGCCTGTGACCGTACCGAACACACCTCCGGATCCCGCCCGCACCGATGTCCGGGCGGTGCCGGAAGACGCCGTGCCCGGCACCGAGCCCGACCCGTACGCCGCTCCGCAGGAGGGGGCGCCCGTCGCATCCGACGGGCCGGGGACCCCGCTGGTGCAGCGGCTGCTGCCGGAGGTGCGGATCGGGGCCGGGGTCGTCGTCACCTGCCTGGTGGTCGGGCTGGTGATGGCCGCGCTGTGGGCGTGGCTGGCGCCGAAGGTGCCGCTGGTGGTGGACGGGGACCGGATCCTCTACCTGGACCCCGAGGGCGAGCAGCGGGCCGGAGCGGACGCGCTGTTCGCGATCATCGGCCTGGGCGCCGGGATCCTGACCGCGCTCGGGGCCTTCCTGGTGACCCGGCGGCGCGGCGGCGGCATCGCGGTCGCGCTGGGACTGGCCGTCGGCGGACTGCTCGGATCGCTGGGTGCCTGGCGGATCGGCCGGTGGCTCGGGCCGGGCAACGACCTGATCGCGCAGGCCCGTCGGGTCGGCAACGGCGGGCACTTCGACGCGGGCATCGACCTCGGGGCGATGGGCGCGCTGCTGGTGTGGCCGATGGCGGCGATGGTGGTGCTGCTCGCGCTGTCGGCGGCGTTCGGCAAGCGCGAGGAGGACCCGCCGCCGTACTGGGGCGCGCCGGCCGCTCCGCAGCAGCAGCCGTCGGCCCCGCCGACGTCTCCGGTGGGGCCGGAGGGCCGGGCCTGAGGCCTGGCGGCAGGGCGGGGGGTCGGTGGTCCGGTACGGGCCCGGCCCGCCGCCCTGCGGCGTTTGCGGCGCTTCCGGCGGGTGCGGCGGGTGCGGCGGCTTTCAGCGGGCGATGGGGGCGGCCACGGCCCCGGTGAGGGTGATCAGGTCGGCCGGGGCGAGCTCCACCTCCAGGCCCCGGCGGCCCGCCGAGACGTAGACCGTGGGGTGGTCGAGCGCGCTCACGTCGACGACGGTGCGCAGGGCGCGGCGCTGGCCCAGCGGCGAGATCCCGCCGAGGACGTAGCCACTGCTGCGTTCGGCGGCGGCCGGGTCGGCCATGGCGGCGCGCTTGCCGCCGACGGCCGAGGCCAGGGCCTTCAGGTCGAGCAGGCCGGCGACCGGGACCACCCCGACGGTGAGGGTGCCGTCCACGTCGGCCACCAGGGTCTTGAAGACGCGCTCGGCAGCCACGCCGAGCACCTCGGCCGCCTCGCCGCCGTAGGAGGCGGCGGCCGGGTCGTGGTCGTAGGCGTGCACGGTGAACGGGACGGCGGCGGATTCCAGGGCGACGGTGGCCGGGGTGCCCTGGCCGCCCTTCTTCGTCTTCTTGGCCATGCTGGGGTCCCGGGCTCCTGGGTCAGTTGGGGCTGAACGACTGGCGGGTGAGGTCGACGGCGGGCAGCGAGGGCAGCCAGGTCAGCACGGCGGTCTCGCGGCGCAGCAGGTCGAGTTCGGTGCGCAGGCGCTGGGCGGTGTCCGGGCAGGCCAGCAGCTGCTGCTTGACCGGGGTCTCGAACACCGAGGCGGCAGCGACCAGGTAGGAGAGCACCTGGGGGTCGTCGGGAAGGTCCTGGCGGCCGACGGTGCTGGCCTCGCGGGCTCCGGCGAGCCGCTTCTGGTAGACCCGGAACGCCCGCTCGACCTCGGCGGCCAGCGCGCCCGAGCCCTCACCGGGGAGCTCCTCGATCGGCTCGATCTCGCCGGTCAGGTACGGACCGGAGACGTCCACCGTGCCGAGCCGGAACCGGGTGGTGCCGGTGACCAGCAGCTCGTAGCGGCCGTCCGGCTGGTGCTCGGCGGAGGCGACGTCGGCGACGCAGCCGACCGGGAAGACCGCCTCCAGCGGGTCCCCGGTGACGGTGCCGAGGCCGTCGAGCGGCCCGGCCGGGCCCTCTTCGGCCCGGACCGGGGCGACTTCGCGGCCGTCCTTGATCGCGAGCACGCCGAAGCGCCGGGGGGTGTCCTCGGGCTGTTCGAGCAGGTCGGCGACGAGACGGCGGTAGCGCTCCTCGAAGACGTTCAGGGGCAGCACCAGGCCCGGGTAGAGCACGGTGTTCAGCGGGAAGAGCGGAAGCCGTTCTGTCACGGCGGACAGCGTAGTTCCCCGGGCGGGTGCCTTGTCGCGCGGTTCGGGCGCTCAGCCGCGCTGGAGCATCCGCGTGGTGCCGGCGACGACGGTCGAGGCGAGCAGCCAGCCGATGACCACCAGCGCGGCGGAGATCCACTGGGCGAGGCCGCCCGGGTTCCAGCCGCCCTGGTTGAGGTCCACGATCGGCAGCAGTTGGTTGAGGGTGTACAGCACCGGGTTCCAGTGCGGGCGCTCGTCCGCCTTGAGCGGCTCCAGCGGGTGGGTGGCGAACCAGACGCTGCCGAGGACCCAGGCGAGCAGCAGCCACAGACCTGCCCGGCCCGGGCGGTAGCCGTAGCCGACGGTGGCGTCCTGGACCGCGCCCCAGACCCGGGAGGGCAGCGGCAGGGTCCGCCGGCGCCGGCGCTGCTTGGCGTACAGCACCTCGCGGGCGTCGTCGTCGGCGCCGTCGCGGCGCAGGGCGGCGGCCAGCTGCTCGTAGGACTCCGGCTGGAAGTCGACCGAGGAGCCCTCCAGCCACGCGATCCGCTCCTGCAGGGGGAAGGCCGTCTTCGGGCGCAGGTTCTCGTAGACGAAGCCGGTGAGGCCCAGGTGCTTGCCGAGCGGCCAGGCCTCCGGGGTGTCGACCAGGTTGCCGACCCGGGCGCGGGAGAGCGAGACCGTGCCGGTCGGGCGGAACTTGCAGGTGAAGCGCAGTTCGGGGGTGTGGATGCGGCGCAGCGAGAGCTCCTCGTCGTCCTCCAGGTGGAACTCGCCGGAGATCAGGCACGCGCCGTCGAAGCGGCTGTCGGACAGCCGGACCCGGCCGAAGGCGCGGAACGGGGTCACCGGGCCCTCCGCCGGCGGGTTCTCGCCGTAGCCGGAGCCGTAGTAGCCGCGGGAACCGGCCCAGCCTCGGTCGGCGGAGCCAGTCAGGTAGAGGGTGTGGCCGACGGTGACCCGGACGGCGTTGAGGCACGTGCTGTTGTGCGCCCGGTCGGCCCGCAGCTGGGCGCCGCGCAGGGAGAGTCGGCCGCCTATCCGGGCCGTGCGAATGCTCAACTCGCCCTGGGTCTCCAGGCGTTCGGCCTCGAAGTCCTGGTTGACGATGATCCCGTCGGCGGAGACGGCCCGGCCGAAGCGGTCGCCGCCGACGACGGTCTGGTTCAGCAGCAGGTCGCTGCCGATCCGGGCGTCGGTCAGCCGCAGGCCGTCGGGGAGGCGGCAGCGGGCCAGGTGGAGGTCGCCGGTGGTGGACAGCCGGGAGGCCTCCAGGCGGGGGATCAGGCAGGTCACGAAGCGCAGCGTGGACGCCGCCGCCTCCGAGATCAGGACCTTGTGCTCGAAACGGCAGCCCTGCAGCTCGACGTAGTCGTCGATGGCGCCGCCGGCCAGGTCCAGCCAGCCGGTGACCAGCACGCCGCTGAAGCGCAGCGAGGCGACGCGCCCGGGGGCCGGCGCCGGTCCGGCCAGCAGCAGGTGCGCGAGCACCTCGGCGCGGACGGTGCGCCGGGGGTCCCAGACCGCGTCGCCGAAGGGGTCGTCGGTGTCGGATTCGCCACTGCGCAGGTCCAGGATCTCGCCCTGGCGGTAGGCCTCCCAGAGCTGCTGCTCGGTATCGGTCCAGCCTTCCGGAGCGCGCTCCGCCATGGTTTCCCCCGTCCCCCGGTCGTCTCGCCTTTCGTATCACGGACTGAAATGCGGGACCAGCCGTTCCGGCCACTCCTTACACTGGGTGGCGTGATCTCTCGAATCGACCTCCGCGGCTCGCTGGACGACCCGCGTGACCTGCTGCCCCGTGCCGAGTTCGACGTCGCGGCCGCCCTGGAGAAGGTGCGCCCGATCGCCGAGGACGTGCACCATCGCGGGGTCGCGGCGCTGATCGAGATCACCGAACGCTTCGACGGCGTCCGCCTGGAGTCCACCCGGGTGCCGGCCGAGCAGCTGACCGAGGCCCTGGCGGCGCTCGACCCGAAGGTGCGCGCCGCGCTGGAGGAGTCGATCCGCCGCGCCCGCGCCGTGCACGCCGACCAGCGCCGCACCGGGCACACCACCCGGGTGGTACCGGGCGGCACGGTCACCCAGCGCTGGGTGCCGGTCGAGCGGGTCGGCCTGTACGTGCCGGGCGGGCTGGCGGTCTACCCGTCCTCCGTGGTGATGAACGTGGTGCCGGCCCAGGAGGCGGGCGTTGCGCGCATCGCCGTCACCTCCCCGCCGCAGAGGGAGTTCGGCGGCCGCGTCCACCCGACCATCCTGGCGGCCTGCGCGCTGCTCGGCGTCGACGAGGTCTACTCCGTCGGCGGGGCCCAGGCCGTCGCGATGTTCGCCCTCGGCACCGAGGAGTGCGAGCCGGTGAACATGGTGACCGGCCCGGGCAATATCTACGTGGCCGCCGCCAAGCGCTACTTCGCCGGCCGGATCGGCATCGACTCCGAGGCCGGACCGACCGAGATCGCCGTCCTCGCCGACGACAGCGCGCTGCCCTCCGACGTCGCCGCCGACCTGATCAGCCAGGCCGAGCACGGCCCGACGTCGGGCTCGGTGCTGGTCACCGACTCCCCGGCGCTGGCCGACGCGGTCGAGGCCGAACTGGCCGTGCAGGTCGCGAGGACCAAGCACAGCGAGCGGGTCGCCGAGGCACTGGGCGGCAAGCAGTCCGGCATCATCCTGGTCGACGACCTGACCCAGGGCCTCGCCGTCGTCAACGCCTACGCGGCCGAACACCTGGAGATCCAGACCCGCGACCCGCACGCGGTCGCCGACCGGGTCGTCAACGCGGGCGCGATCTTCATCGGCCGCTGGACCCCGGTGTCGCTGGGCGACTACGCGGCCGGCTCCAACCACGTGCTGCCCACCGGCGGCTGCGCCTGCCACTCCTCCGGACTGTCCGTGCAGACCTTCCTGCGCGGCGTCCAGGTCGTCGAGTACGACCGCGACGCGCTCGCCGACGTCGCCGCGCACGTGGTCAACCTGGCCGACGCCGAAGACCTCCCCGGGCACGGGGACGCGATCAAGGCACGCTTCGACTGGACGGTGCCCGGCTCGTGACCCAGCAGACCCGCATCGACGACCTCCCCATCCGGGACGAGCTGCGCGGCCAGTCCCCGTACGGCGCACCGCAGCTCGACGTACCCGTCCAGCTCAACACCAACGAGAACCCGTACCCGCTGCCCGAGGAGCTGGTGGCCCGGATCGCCGAGCGCGTCGCCGAAGCCGCCCGCACCCTGAACCGCTACCCGGACCGGGACGCGGTCGAGCTGCGCGAGGGCCTCGCCGCCTACCTGACCCGTACCACCGGTTTCCCCGTCGTCCGCGAGCAGGTGTGGGCCGCCAACGGCTCCAACGAGGTGCTCCAGCAGCTGCTGCAGACCTTCGGCGGCCCCGGCCGCAGCGCGCTCGGCTTCGAGCCCTCCTACTCGATGCACGCGCTGATCTCCCGGGGCACCGGCACCGCCTGGATCTCCGGCCCGCGCAACGACGACTTCACCATCGACGTCGAGGCCGCCCTCGCCGCGATCGCCGAACACCGGCCGAACGTCGTCTTCATCTGCTCGCCCAACAACCCGACCGGCACCGCCGTCGGGGCCGACACCGTGCTGCGGCTCTACGAGGCCGCGCAGGCCGCCCGGCCCAGCCTGGTCGTCGTCGATGAGGCGTACGTCGAGTTCTCGCACCGCGCCTCGCTGCTGCCGCTGATCGAGGGCCGCCCCAACCTCGTGGTCAGCCGCACCATGTCCAAGGCCTTCGGCGCGGCCGGGCTGCGCCTGGGCTACCTGGCCGGCGACCGGGCGGTGGTCGACGCCGTCCAGCTGGTCCGCCTGCCCTACCACCTGTCCGCCGTCACCCAGGCCACCGCGCTGGCCTGCCTGGAGCACACCGACACCCTCCTCGGGTACGTCGGCCGGCTCAAGGAGGAGCGCGACCGGCTGGTCGACGCACTGCGCGCCATGGGCCTGGAGGTGACCGACTCGGACGCCAACTTCGTCCAGTTCGGCCGCTTCACCGACACCCACGCCGTCTGGCGGGCCATCCTCGACCAGGGCGTCCTGGTCCGCGACAACGGCGTGCCCGGATGGCTGCGCGTCACCGCCGGCACCCCCGCCGAGAACGACGCCTTCCTGGACGCCGTCCGCAGAGTCAGCAAGGAGCTGTAACCCCCATGTCCCGCATCGGACGCGTCGAACGCACCACCAAGGAGACCTCCGTCCTGGTCGAGATAGACCTCGACGGCACCGGCAGGACCGACATCTCCACCGGCGTCGGGTTCTACGACCACATGCTCGACCAGCTCGGCCGGCACGGACTGTTCGACCTCACCGTCAAGACCGACGGCGACCTGCACATCGACACCCACCACACCATCGAGGACACCGCCCTCGCGCTCGGCGCCGCCTTCAAGCAGGCGCTCGGCGACAAGGTCGGCATCTACCGCTTCGGCAACTGCACGGTGCCGCTGGACGAGTCGCTCGCCCAGGTCACCGTCGACCTCTCCGGCCGGCCCTACCTGGTGCACACCGAGCCCGAGGGCATGGCGCCGATGATCGGCAGCTACGACACCACGATGACGCGGCACATCCTGGAGTCCTTCGTGGCCCAGGCACAGGTCGCGCTGCACGTCCACGTGCCGTACGGGCGCAACGCCCACCACATCGTGGAGTGCCAGTTCAAGGCGCTGGCCCGCGCGCTGCGCTACGCCGCCGAGCGCGACCCGCGCGCGGCCGGCATCCTCCCCTCGACCAAGGGTGCGCTGTGAACAACACCGCGATGATCCTCATCTTCGTCGGCCTCTTCCTGGCCGGCGGGGTGATCTCCTTCTGGAAGCAGAAGCAGTCGAAGGGCGTCATCCTGGTGCTCGCCTTCGGCGCCGTGATGTGCCTGACCTCCGGCCTCCTGCGCCTGTAGACCCGCCCCGCCGTGAAGAGACTGGACACCTGAACATGGGCAAGAACGTCGTCGTCCTCGACTACGGCTCCGGCAACCTCCGCTCCGCGCAGCGCGCCCTGGAGCGGACCGGGGCGAACGTCACGGTCAGCTCCGACTACGACACCGCGATGGCCGCGGACGGCCTGCTCGTCCCCGGCGTGGGCGCCTTCGAGGCCTGCATGCGCGGGCTGAAGTCGGTCCGCGGGGACTGGATCATCGACCGCCGTCTCGCCGGCGGCCGCCCGGTCATGGGCATCTGCGTCGGCATGCAGATCCTCTTCGAGAAGGGGGTCGAGCACGGCGTGGAGGCGGCCGGCTGCGACGAGTGGCCGGGCACCGTCGAGCCGCTGGACGCCCCGGTCGTCCCGCACATGGGCTGGAACACCGTGGACGTGCCCGAGGGCAGCCGGATGTTCGCCGGCCTCGACCCCGAGACCCGCTTCTACTTCGTGCACTCCTACGGGGTGCGGCACTGGGAGCTGGAGACCCACAGCGCGCGGATCAACCCGCCGCTGGTCACCTGGGCCACGCACGGGCAGCCGTTCGTCGCGGCCGTCGAGAACGGCCCGCTCTGGGCCACCCAGTTCCACCCCGAGAAGTCCGGCGACGCCGGCGCCGCCCTGCTGACCAACTGGGTCAACACCCTCTGACGAGCTGAAAGTTGTATTGATGAGCCGCCTCGAACTGCTTCCCGCCGTCGACGTCCGCGACGGCCGGGCCGTCCGCCTGGTCAAGGGCGCCTCCGGCACCGAGACCTCCTTCGGCGAGCCGCTGGCCGCCGCCCTCGCCTGGCAGAACGCCGGCGCCGAGTGGCTGCACCTGGTCGACCTCGACGCCGCCTTCGGGACGGGCAGCAACTACGAGCTGCTGCGCGACGTCACCGGCCGGCTGGACATCAAGGTCGAGCTGTCCGGCGGCATCCGCGACGACGAGTCGCTCGCCCGCGCCCTCGCCACCGGCTGCACCCGCGTCAACCTCGGCACCGCCGCCCTGGAAGCCCCCGAGTGGGTCGCCAAGGCCATCGCCGAGCACGGCGACAAGATCGCCGTCGGCCTCGACGTCGTCGGCACCACCCTGCGCGGCCGCGGCTGGACCCGCGACGGCGGTCAGCTCTTCGAGGTGCTGGAGCGCCTCGACCGGGAGGGCTGCGCCCGCTACGTCGTCACCGACGTCAACCGCGACGGCACCCTGACCGGCCCCAACCTGCAGCTGCTGCGCGACGTCTGCGCCGCCACCGACCGCCCGGTGGTCGCCTCCGGCGGCGTCTCCTCGCTGGACGACCTGCGGGCCATCGCCACCCTCGTCGGTGAGGGTGTCGAGGGCGCCATCGTGGGCAAGGCACTCTACGAGCAGAAGTTCACCCTCGAAGAGGCCCTGGAGGCGGTTTCAGGATGACGGAAGGTCGGATCGTACGCGGCGAGGCGGCACGCGACGAGGCGGTGCTCGGCGGGGCGGCACGCGACGAGGCGGTGCTCGGTGAGGCCGTGCGCGGCGGGGTCGTGCGCGGCCGGGTCGGTGGATTCTCTCCCTGGGAGGACGAGTTCGGGTACTCCCGGGCCGTCGCCGCAGGCGACCACGTGCACGTCGCCGGCACCACCGCCTGGGTGGACGGCCGGATCGAGCACGAGGGCGACCCGTACCGGCAGACCCTCGCCGCGTTCGGCGTCGGCCTCACGGCCCTGGCCGCGTACGGTCTGACCTCGGACGACGTGGTCCGCACCCGGATGTACATCACCCACGTCCGCGACGCCGAGGAGGTGGGCCGCGCCCACCACGAACTCTTCGACGCCGCACGCCCGGTGGCCACCATGGTGGTGGTCGAGGGACTGATCGACTCCCGGATGATGGTCGAGATCGAGCTCGACGCGTACCGCTCCGGGCTGGCAAAGACCCTGGAAGGCCAACAGCCGTGACCCTCGCCGTACGTGTCATCCCCTGCCTCGACGTGGACGCCGGGCGGGTGGTGAAGGGCGTCAACTTCCAGAACCTGCGCGACGCCGGCGACCCGGTCGAGATGGCCAAGCTCTACGACGCCGAAGGCGCCGACGAACTGACCTTCCTCGACATCACCGCCTCGTCGGGCGACCGGGAGACCACCTACGACGTGGTCCGCCGCACCGCCGAGCAGGTCTTCATCCCGCTCACCGTCGGCGGCGGCATCCGCGCCGTCGACGACGTCGACAAGCTGCTGCGGGCCGGCGCCGACAAGGTGGGCGTCAACACCGCCGCCATCGCCCGGCCGGAACTCGTCCGGGAGATCGCCCGGCGGTTCGGCCGGCAGGTCCTGGTGCTCTCCGTCGACGCCCGGCGCTGCCCGCCCGGCGTGGAGACCGCATCCGGCTACGAGGTCACCACGCACGGCGGACGCCAGGGCACCGGCCTCGACGCCGTCGAATGGGCCGGCCGCGCGGCCGAACTGGGCGCCGGCGAGATCCTGCTCAACTCCATGGACGCCGACGGCACCAAGGACGGCTACGACCTGGAGATGATCCGGGCCGTGCGCAAGACCGTCTCCGTCCCGGTGATCGCCTCCGGCGGGGCCGGAAAGCTCGCCGACTTCGCCCCCGCCGTCGACGCCGGCGCGGACGCCGTGCTCGCCGCCAGCGTCTTCCACTTCGGGGACCTGCGGATCGGCGACGTCAAGGGCGCCCTGCGGGAGGCCGGCCACCCGGTGCGGTGACGCCCCGGTACGGACGTGCGAGGGCCCGCGGTTCCCGGAACCGCGGGCCCTCGTCGTGCGTGCCCGTGCGTCTCGTGCTCGTGCGCCGCGCGCTCAGGACTGCCGCGGCTCGCCCTTGATCAGCGCGAACGGCGCGCCGTTCGGATCCGCCAGCCAGGCCAGCCGGCCGACGTTCTCCACGTCCGCGGCGGGCATCAGCACCGAGCCGCCGGCCGCCGTCGCCCGGGCGATCACCGTGTCCACGTCGGAGGCCGCGAAGTACGGCGTCCAGGCGGACGGCTGCTCCGGGGACATCGTCGGGGCGATGCCGCCGAAACTGGCGTCCTGCTGGTCGCCCTCGGCGGTGGAGACCACCCGGTAGGTCATGCCCGGCGACGGCTCGAAGTTCTCCACCCGCCAGCCGAACAGCTTCTCGTAGAAGGCGAACGCGACGTCCGGGCCCGAGGTGTGCAGCTCGGACCAGACCAGCGTGCCGTCCTCGGAGACGACGTCCAACCCCTTGGTGTCGCCCGCCTGCCACACCGCGAACTCGGCACCCAGCGGATCGGTGAGGGCGGCGAACCGGCCCGCCTGCATGACGTCCGTCGGCGGCACCCGGACCGTCGCGCCGGCCTGCTCGGCGGCCTTCACGGTCGCGTCCACGTCGTCGGTGCGGAAGTACGTCGTCCAGGCCGACCGCGCCCCCTGATCGAGGTTGCCGATCGCGCCGACGGTCCTGCCGTTCAGCTGGAGGAAGCCGTAGCCGCCGGTCTCGGGGACCTCGTGGAAGACCCAGCCGAAGACGTCGGCGTAGAACCTCGCGGTGGCCGAGATGTCCGGGCTGCCGAGGTCGATCCAACAGGGGGAGCCGGCGGGGAAGTCGGTGGTGAGCATGGAGTGGTGCCCCTTCGACGGAGAGTGACCGGGACGGTTCCGTCGGGCGCGCGCACGCCCCCACCCCGGCCACCTGCGAGTCTGCACCCGGGCACTGACATCCGCAGCCGGGAGGCGGCCGCCCCGGGGGTCCGGGCGCACCGGAGGCGGCCGCGGTTCAGCTTCGAAAACGGGCCCATTGCCGAGCTGCCCGGCTCAGCCCGGCGGTCCACGGGTCCGGGTCGCCCCCGGCGATGTCGGCCCACATCCGGGCCTGGGCCGGCGCGAAGACGTCCACCACCGCCGGAGCGCCGGTCTCCCAAGCCGGAACCCTGGCAGCCCAGGTCTCCGCTGCGGCCGGACTGTGTCCGCCCGCAGCGATCAGCCAGATGATCCACAGGGCCGGGTCGGTCCAGGGCGCTCCGCGAGTGGCCCACGCCCAGTCGACCAGAAGCACGTGGTCCCCCTGAACCAGGACGTTCTCGTTGTTCAGGTCGGTGTGCAACAGGCAACCGCCCGCGAACCGGGCCGACAAAAGAGTGGCCGCTGCCCGCGGGCAGCGGCTCGGGGCGGCGTCGCCGCTTCGGTGGGGGCGAAGCGGCGACGGGCGACCGGCGGTGGCCGGTGGGGTCGGGTCTTCGGGGACGGGGACGACGGGCCGGAGTGCCCGCCCGTCCGGGTTCGCTCAGGGCAGCGGGAGGACGTGGCGGAGGGCTTCGACGGCGTCGGGGTCGCCGTCGACGGTCAGGGTGGTGCGGGCGCCGCGGCCGTAGGTGAAGAGGACCAGTTCGCCCGGCTCGCCGGTGAGGTGGACGGTGGGGGTGCCGACCGGGCCGACGGTGAGGGAGCGGCCGTCGGGGTGGGTGAGGACCAGGCGGACGGGGGAGCGGCGGCCGGCCTCGAAGCGGGCGATCATGGGGAGTCGGCGCCACAGGGCCTCGGCGCGGCCGGGCGGCAGGGGCTGGGGCGTCGGGTCCCCGGTGGCGCGCAGGACGTCCTCGGCGTGCACGAAGTACTCGACGGTGTTGGCCGCCTCGTCCGCGCCGGGCAGGGCGAAGGGCGAGTACACCGGCGGGCCGGAGCGGAACAGCCGCAGCAGTTCCGCGTAGGGTCGCGCGGCGTAATCGTCCTGGACCCGCCGGGTCCGGGCGGCCAGGGCGGCGATCCGGATGCCGGCCGCCGCGTCGGGCCGGTGTTCCCGGATCACCAGGTGGGCGGCGAGGTCCCGGGTGGTCCAGCCGGCGCAGAGGGTGGGGGCGTCAGGACCGGCGGCGGCCAGGAGTTCGGTGAGGCGGTGACGTTCGGCGAGGGCGTGGTTCGACATGGCGTCAGCCTAGAGCGGCGCGTTACGGGCGGAGGTGGCCGGTGAGCTTGGGGCCGTTCTGCTTGTTGCTGCCGGTCAGGGTGCAGGTGAAGTCCCGCCAGCCCTGCTGGTAGTTGACCAGGGCCGGGCCGAACTGTCGTCCGTAGTAGGTCTTCCCGTCGCCCTGCCTGGCCTTGGCGGCGGCCTCGGCCTCCTTGCAGCCGTCCCGCATGGCGAGGGCGATCGGGACCTCGCCGGTCAGGTTGTCGGCGAGTTTGAGGTCGGCGATCACCTCGCCGTCGTGGTCGCCGGTGCAGGGGCGCTCCTCGGCCCTGGTGATGACCGGGCTCAGCTGCGGGTGGTCGAAGCAGGTGCCGACCGGGAAGAAGGCGTAGGGCGGTTGCGGCTTGGTCGGGGTGGGCGTCGGGGTCGGGGTGGGCGTCGGGGTGGCCGTGGGGGTGGGCGGGGGCGGGGCGGCGGCACGTCTGGTGTCGTCCGGCCAGAGCGCGGCGGTGGCGACCACCGCGAGCAGGACGACCAGTACGGCGATGACGGTGAGGACCAGGCCGCGGGACGGGCGGGAGGCGGCGGCTGCGGGCGGCTGCTCGGGGGGCATGGCCACGAGGATGGCCCACGAAGGGGCCGCCCGGCAGGCGGTTGGCCGAACTCACCCCGGACGGACGGCCCCGGCGACCGCGGGTCGGACGGACCGGCCGCCCCGGCCGGGCGGACTGACACAATGGGCCGCATGTCCACCACACCCGCCACTCCCGGCAGCACCGCCCTGGCCCCCGAGATCGCCGCCCGCCTCAAGCGCACCGAGGACGGCCTGCTCCCGGCCATCGCGCAGCAGTACGACACCGGCGAGGTGCTGATGCTCGGCTGGATGGACGACGAGGCGCTGCACCGCACCCTGACCACGGGCCGCTGCACCTACTGGAGCCGCAGCCGCAGCGAGTACTGGGTGAAGGGCGACACCTCCGGCCACGTCCAGGCGGTCAGGTCGGTGGCCCTGGACTGCGACGGCGACACCCTGCTGGTGAAGGTCGACCAGACCGGAGCGGCCTGCCACACCGGCGACCGCACCTGCTTCGACGCCGACGTGCTCCCGCTCTCCTGATCCACCTCCCACCACCCACGCCAGAACTCCAGAAGGTGCCGCCCCGCATGGACCTCGAAGCCTTCCGCAAGCTCGCCGTCGACACCCGGGTCATCCCGGTCACCCGCAGGCTCCTCGCGGACGGCCTCACCCCGATCGGCCTGTACCGCAGCCTCGCCGAGGAGCGGCCCGGCACCTTCCTGCTGGAGTCCGCCGAGCAGGGCCGCAGCTGGTCGCGCTACTCCTTCGTCGGCGTGCGCAGCGCCGCCGTGCTCACCGCGGACCAGGACGGCAACGCCCGCTGGCTCGGCACCCCGCCGGTCGGCATCCCCACCACCGGCGACCCGCTGCAGGTGCTGCGGGCCGCCCTGGAGGCGCTGCACACCCCGCGGCACCCCGACGACGGCCTGCCGCCGCTCACCGGCGGCCTGGTCGGCTACCTCGGCTACGACGTCGTCCGCCGCTTGGAGAAGCTGCCCGACCTCAACCCGGACGACCTCAAGCTGCCCGAGCTGACGATGCTGCTGGCGACCGACCTCGCGGTGCTCGACCACGCCGACGGCACGGTGCTGCTGATCGCCAACGCCGTCAACCACAACGACCTGGCCAGCGGCGTCGACGAGGCCTATGCGGACGCGGTGGGCCGCCTGGACGCGATGGAGGCCGACCTGGTCAAGCCGGTCGACCCGGGCCTGGCCACCTTCACCCCGGCCGGCCCCGGCGAGGTGAACTCGCCGTTCGGGGGCGCGCCCTACCGCGCGGCGGTGGACGACATCAAGGAGCGGATCCGGGCCGGCGAGGCGTTCCAGGTGGTGCCCTCGCAGCGCTTCGAGGCGCCCTGCCCGGCTACCGCGCTGGACGTCTACCGGGTGCTGCGCACCACCAACCCCAGCCCGTACATGTACCTGTTCCGCTTCCCCGGGCCGGACGGCACCGCCGAGGGCGGCTTCGACGTGGTCGGCTCCAGCCCGGAGGCGCTGGTCAAGGTCACCGACGGCGAGGCGATGCTGCACCCGATCGCCGGCACCCGGCACCGCGGCGCCACCCCGCACGAGGACGCGGCGCTGGCCGCCGAACTGCTCGCCGACCCCAAGGAGCGGGCCGAGCACCTGATGCTGGTGGACCTCGGCCGCAACGACCTCGGGCGGGTCTGCGAGCCGGGCAGCGTCGAGGTGGTCGACTTCATGCAGATCGAGCGCTACAGCCACGTGATGCACATCGTCTCCACCGTCACCGGCAGGGTCGCGCCCGGGCGGACCGCCTTCGACGTGCTCACCGCCTGCTTCCCGGCCGGCACCCTCTCCGGTGCCCCCAAACCGCGGGCGATGCGGATCATCGAGGAGCTGGAGCCCACCCGCCGCGGCCTGTACGGCGGCTGCGTCGGCTACCTGGACTTCGCCGGGGACTCCGACACCGCGATCGCGATCCGGACGGCGGTGCTGCGCGAGGGCACGGCGTACGTGCAGGCCGGTGCGGGCGTCGTCGCCGATTCCGACCCGCACGGCGAGGACACCGAGTGCCGCAACAAGGCGGCCGCCGTGCTGCGGGCCGTCGCCACCGCCAATACGCTGCGGAGGCCGGAACTGTCCTGAGGCGTGAGGGAGGCGGCCGGGATGCCCGAGGTGCCGTACGACGAGCTGCGCTGGGAAGTCGTGCTGAGCGCCGCGGGGCAGCTCGGTGAGCAGCCGGCGGGCCACGGCCGGGTGCTGTCCGGGGTGGCGGTCGAGTTCCCGGCGGCGCCCGGCGGCTCCGCCCCGGACGTGACCGTGTTCGCCCCCGACGTGACCGTACTCGCCCGGGACGCGGTGCGGGGCGGGCGGGGCCGGTTCGGCGCGGCCGGGGTGGAGGCGGTGCTGGAGGTGGCCCGGCCCGGCCTGGCGGAGGCCGGACGGGCGTACGCGCGCAGCGGCGTGCCGTTCTACCTGGTGGTCGACCCGGCGGCGGCGGTCTGCACCGTGCACACCGCGCCGGCCCCCGAGGGGGTGTACCGGGAGGCCGAGCGGGTGCCGTTCGGCAACGACCTGTTCCTGCCGCTGGGCGGGCGGACGGTGGTGCTGCGGACTGACCCGTTCCCCACCCCGGGTACGGACCCGGGTGTCGGTCGGGGGATAGTGGACGGGTGAGCGCTGACCAGACCCCCGCCCCCGCCGCCCCCGGCCGCCGCACGCTCGGCGTGATGCTGCTGCTGACCGTGCTGAGCGCGGTGCTGGTGCTGACCGCGGCCGGGCGGACCTGGGCCGAGGGCCGGGCCGGCACCCTGGACGTCTCCGTCACCGGCGGCGCGATCTCCGAACTGCCGGGTGGGCTCGCCCTGGTGGGCCTCGCCGCGGCCGTCGCGGTGTTCGCGGTGCGGGGCGCCGGGCGGCTCGCGGTCGGTGCGCTGACCCTGCTCGCCGGGATCGGCGCGGCCGCTGCCTCGGTCGCCGGGGCGGGGGACACCGCCGCGCTGGACGGCGAGGCCGCCCGCAAGCTCGCCCTCAGCGGTTCGGCGGCCACCGAGGTGTCGCACACCGCCTGGCCCTGGGTCGCGCTGGTCGGCGGCGTGCTGCTCGCCCTCGCCGGACTGCTCACCCTGCGCTACGGCCGCGGCTGGCCCGCCATGGGCAGCCGCTACGAGGCCCCGACCCGCAAGGCCCCGGCCCGATCGGACACCCCGGGCGACCTGTGGAAGGCCCTGGACCGCGGCGAGGACCCCACGGCCGGCTAGGCCCTGCCCGGCCGTGGGGTCCCGTACGGCCCCTACGGCCCCCGTTCGCACCCGCGGCGCACATGTGACGCGATAGACCCGCCACCCGCTTTGGGCCGCCGGTGTGTGGCCCGGCACAATGGAACCCGTCAACCCGCCGGCGGCCCCGCAGGCCCGGCCGGGCCCCGAGAGCCAAGGAGCACCACTCAGATGGCAGCAGCAGCACACGGCCACACCCCCGCCGCCTGGACCGGCGTCATCATCTCCTTCGTCGGCTTCGGCATCGCGGGTGTCGCGATGATCCTGCCGTCGGTGCTGCTCGTCTGTGCGGGCCTGGCGGTCGTCGTGGTCGGCGGCGTGGTCGGCAAGGCCATGTCGATGGCCGGCATGGGCCAGCAGCCGAGCGCCAACGTCTACAAGTCGGTCGAGGAGCAGACTGAGGCCCGCGAGGCCCGCGTCGCCGTCGCCGCCTGACGACCGGCCCTCCGCAGGACACGCCTCCCCTCCGGGAGTGCCGTCGTCCGGCACGCCTTTCGCACAACCGAACGGCGGGCGCGTCGCGCCCGCCGTTTCGTCGTTCCCGGGCCCCGGCGCGGGCAGAATCGGGGCGTGAACGCCGCCCCTACCGCCTCCGTCCCGCCGCCCGTGCTGCGCCGGCTGGGCCCGCCGCTGGCCGCGCTCGCGGCGGTGGCCGTCCCCGCCGCGTACGTCGCCGTGGTGGACCCCGACAGCCCCGGGCACTACCCGGACTGTCCGTTCCTGACCGCCACGGGCTGGTGGTGCCCCGGCTGCGGGGGGCTGCGCTGCGTCCACGCGCTCAGCCACGGGGACCTCACCTCGGCCCTGCACGACAACGCCGCCGCCGTCCTGCTGTTCGGCGTGCTGGGGGTGTTCTGGCTGCGCTGGGCCTGGGCCGCGCTGACCGGCGGGCCGGCGCCCCGGGTCACCGTCGGGGGCCGCCGCTGGGTGCTGATCGCGCTGCTCGTGCTGGTCTTCACGGTGGTGCGGAACTCGCCGGTCGGAGCCGGTCTGGCGCCGCCGCTGGTCTGACCGCCGGCCCGCCCCGGGGCGGGTGGAGGAGCGGTGAAGCCGCAGTTGAGGGCCGCCGGAGCGGGCGTCCGGTCCGCGAGACGCGTGCCGGGCGGATGCGCCCCGCGCTCCCGGGTGCCGATACCATCGAAGTGCCGGCGGGCCACTGCCCGCCCGGCTCTCGCTGGCCAACTGGCAGAAAAGATGGGGGCTCCTGAGTGAGTGTGCTCGACTCGATCATCGAAGGGGTCCGCGAGGACCTCGCCAAGCGGCAGGCCGTCGTCTCCCTGGACGCGCTGAAGGAGCGCGCGGCCAAGGTCCCGGAGGCCAAGGACGGCGTCGCCGCCCTCAAGGGTGACGGGGTCCGGGTGATCTGCGAGGTGAAGCGCTCCAGCCCCTCCAAGGGCGCCCTGGCCTCGATCGCCGATCCGGCCGCCCTGGCGCGCGACTACGCGGCCGGTGGCGCCGCCGCGATCAGCGTGCTGACGGAGGAGCGCCGCTTCGGCGGTTCGCTGGCCGACCTGGACGCCGTCCGGGCCGCGGTGGACACCCCGCTGCTGCGCAAGGACTTCATCGTCACGTCGTACCAGCTGTGGGAGGCCCGCGCGCACGGCGCCGACCTCGCGCTGCTGATCGTCGCGGCGCTCGACCAGCCGGCCCTGGAGTCGCTGATCGAGCGCGCCGTGTCGATCGGCCTCACCCCGCTGGTCGAGGTGCACGACGAGGAGGAGATCAAGCGCGCGGTCGACGCCGGGGCGCGGATCATCGGCGTCAACGCCCGCAATCTGAAGACCCTCGAAGTGGACCGCAACACCTTCGAGAACGTCGCCCACGCCATTCCGGACGGCATCGTCAAGATCGCCGAGTCGGGCGTCCGCGGCCCGCTGGACGTGATCAACTACGCCAACCTCGGCGCCGACGCGGTGCTGGTCGGCGAGTCCCTGGTGACCGGCAAGGACCCGCGCGCCGCGGTCGCCGACCTGGTCGCCGCCGGGGCCCACCCCGCCGTCCGGCACAAGGACTGACACAGCCCGATGAAGATCGCCGCCCGACTCGCCCCCGGTTGCCGCCCGCGCGGCTGCCGCGCACCCGCACGCCGGGTGCTGGGGCGTCGGGTGCGGTACGTGATCGGCTGCGAGCCCGGGCAGGTGCCGGGGCGGCGATGGCGGGTGGCGCACGGCTGACGCCGGCCGGCCGCTGGGACCAGCGGACCGCCGGAGCAGGCCGATCAGACGTCACTGTCGTCCAACTCCCCAAGGGAAACCACCATGTCCGAGAAGGACTACCTGCCCGGCGCCCAGGTGCCGGACGCGCGCGGATACTTCGGCGCGTACGGCGGCCGCTTCATCCCCGAGGCGCTGGTCGCCGCGGTCGAGCAGGTCGCCGAGGAGTACGAGAAGGCCAAGGCCGACCCGGCCTTCACCGCCGAACTCGACGCGCTGCTCAAGGACTACACCGGCCGCCCGAGCCCGCTGACCGACGTGCACCGCTTCTCCGCCGAGGCGGGCGGCGCGCGGATCCTGCTCAAGCGCGAGGACCTCAACCACACCGGCTCGCACAAGATCAACAACGTGCTGGGCCAGGCCCTGCTCACCAAGCGGATGGGCAAGACCCGGATCATCGCCGAGACCGGCGCCGGCCAGCACGGCGTCGCCACCGCCACCGCCTGCGCGCTCTTCGGCTTCGACTGCACCATCTACATGGGCGAGGTCGACACCCAGCGCCAAGCGCTGAACGTCGCCCGGATGCGCATGCTCGGCGCCGAGGTGATCGCCGTCACCTCCGGCAGCCGCACCCTGAAGGACGCCATCAACGAGGCGTTCCGCGACTGGGTCGCCAACGTGGACTCCACCCACTACCTGTTCGGCACCGTCGCCGGGCCCCACCCCTTCCCGATGATGGTCCGCGACTTCCACCGGATCATCGGCATCGAGGCGCGGCAGCAGGTCCTCGACCGGACCGGGCGGCTGCCCGACGCCGTCGTCGCCTGCGTCGGCGGCGGCTCCAACGCGATGGGCATCTTCCACGAGTTCATCCCGGACGCCGACGTGCGCCTCATCGGCTGCGAGGCGGCCGGCGAGGGCGCCGAGACGCCCCGGCACGCGGCGACCCTGACCAAGGGCGACCCGGGCGTGCTGCACGGCTCCCGGACGTACGTCCTCCAGGACGAGGACGGGCAGACGATCGAGTCTCACTCGATCTCGGCCGGCCTCGACTACCCGGGCGTCGGCCCGGAGCACGCCTGGCTGAAGGACACCGGACGGGCCGAGTACCGGCCGGTCACCGACGACGCCGCGATGCAGGCGCTGCGGCT
Source organism: Kitasatospora sp. NPDC048545 (assembly GCF_040651155.1). Lineage (NCBI taxonomy): Bacteria > Bacillati > Actinomycetota > Actinomycetes > Kitasatosporales > Streptomycetaceae > Kitasatospora > Kitasatospora sp. NPDC048545. The sequence goes on along the minus strand of NZ_JBEZIQ010000016.1, from coordinate 84,999 downwards.
GCTGTCCCGCACCGAAGGCATCATCCCGGCCATCGAGAGCGCCCACGCGCTCGCCGGGGCCCTGGAGCTCGGCCGCGAACTCGGCCCGGAGGCCACCATCCTGGTCTCCCTCTCCGGACGCGGCGACAAGGACATGCACACCGCCGCCGAGTACTTCGGCCTGTACGACGAGCCGGGCGCCGGCTCCGCCGGCACCGCCCAGGGGGGTAAGTGACCATGGCTTCCAAGCTCAGCGGGATCCTGGCGGCCGCCAAGGCCGAGGACCGGGCCGCACTGATCGGCTACCTGCCGGCCGGATTCCCCACCGTCGACGGCGGCGTGCGGGCGATCAACGCGCTGATCGAGGGCGGCTGCGACGTCGTCGAGGTCGGCCTGCCGCACTCCGACCCCGTGCTCGACGGCGCCGTCATCCAGACCGCCGACGACATCGCGCTGCGCGGCGGCGTGCGGATCAAGGACGTGCTGCGCACCGTCCAGGAGGTCGCCTCCGCGCACCCCGAAGCGGCGGTGCTGGTGATGACCTACTGGAACCCGGTCGACCGCTACGGCGTGGCGCGCTTCGCCGCCGACCTGGCGGCCGCCGGCGGGGCCGGCTGCATCCTTCCGGACCTGCCGGTGGAGGAGTCCGAGGAGTGGCGCAAGGCCGCGGACGCGCACGGGCTCGACACCGTGTTCGTGGTCGCCCCCAGCAGCAAGGACGCACGGCTCGCCGAGGTCACGGCGGCGGGCAGCGGATTCGTCTACGCCGCCGCGGTGATGGGCGTGACCGGCACCCGGTCCGCCGTCGGCTCGCTGGCCGAGGACCTGGTCGCGCGCACCCGCGCCACCACCGACCTGCCGGTCTGCGTCGGGCTCGGAGTCTCCGACGCCCGGCAGGCGGCGGAGGTCGCCCGGTTCGCGGACGGGGTGATCGTGGGCTCGGCGTTCGTGAAGCGGATCCTGGAAGCCGGCGCGGACGAGACGGCGGGGCTGGACGCGGTGCGGGCGCTGGCCGGGGAGCTGGCCCGCGGCGTGCGGAGGCGCTGACGCGCGGCGGAAACGGGTATCGGCGGCCTGCCACTCCTCTGGGGTGGTGGGCCGTCGGTGTTTTCGGGGCGGGGGTCGTCCGGAGGGGGGTCGCCCACGGCGAGGGGGCGGGGAGTGGTGTGTTGACTCGGGGGCGGCCCCGAACGGGTGAACAGGGGCGGCGACACGCATCAGCCGGGGTTGACCGGCGTTGAGTGGAGGGACGAGTGCACGGGCGACGTGCACGTGGGTGGCGGAGCGAGCGAAGGGGTGAGCCGGTGCGGAGTTTCCATCAGGCCGTTCTGCTGCGGGCGGCGGCTGCCGCGCTGGCGCTCGGGGCCGCTGTCGGGGTGCACACCGTGGTGGGGCAGGCGTTGGCGAAGCGGGGGGCGGAGCGGGCGGAGCGGGAGGCGGTCGCCTGTGCCGAGGCGGCCCGGTGGGACGCCGTCGAGCGGGCGGAGCACGGGTACCCGGAGTTGTTCGATCCCGGGCGGATGCCGGGGTGCCGCTGACGGACGGGTGTTCGGCGGATTAGGACGAAGTGTCACTCTTCCGGCTTAATTCCTGAATACGGAGGAACCCCCCTTCCCCCCTTACGGTTCGTCAGGAAGTGAACGAGTTTCCCGAGGGGGGTTCCCTGATGGCCGGCCCGGCAGTGCAGCCCGGCGAACCGGCTCCCACGCCGCCGGTGCGGCGGCCGGTGCCGGTCTGGAGCGAGTGGGTCGGCACGGTCGCTCGGCTGGGTCTCGCGGTGGTGTGGGGCTGGGCCGGACTGGCCAAGATCGCCGACCCGGCGGAGGCCGCCCAGGCCGTCCGCGCCTACGAGATCCTGCCCGAGAGCCTGGTCAAACCGATCGGTTACGGCCTGCCCTTCCTGGAGCTGGCGCTCGCGCTGCTGCTGCTGATCGGGCTCGGCGTCCGGCTGGTCGCCGGGATCTCCGCGCTGCTGCTGCTCGCCTTCATCGCCGGGATCGTCTCCGCCTGGGCGCGCGGCATCTCGATCGACTGCGGCTGCTTCGGCGGCGGCGGCCACGTCGACGAGTCCCAGACGAAGTACCTGCAGGAGATCCTGCGCGACACCGGGTTCCTGTTGCTGGCCGGGTGGCTGCTGTGGCGGCCCCGGACCCGGTTCTCGGTGGACGGCTGGCTGGCGAGCTGACCGTCCGGCCCCGCCCCACTCCCATCCCCGCACACGACGAAGGCCCCCCGACCGTGGATGTCAAGGCAATGAGCGAGAAGAACCGAGAAGGCAAGCGCACCGCCCGCGAGCGGATGCAGGAGCAGCGGGCGGCCGAGGAGTCCGCCGCCAAGCGCAGGAAGAAGCTGATCGTGGGCGGGGCCGCGCTCGCGGTGATCGCCGCCGCGGTGGTCGTCGGCGTCGTGGTGCAGAACCAGCGCTCCAAGCCGGAGACCCCGACCGCCGCCCCGGCCGGGACCATCGGCGACAAGAACCTGGTCATCCCGGTCGGCGCGGGCAACGCGCCCTCCGTCCTCACCGTCTACGAGGACCCGCGCTGCCCCGCCTGCGGCACCTTCGAGCGGGAGTTCTCGGCGACCGTCGACCAGCTGGAGGACGCCGGCAAGATCTACACCAACTACCACATCGTGTCGTTCATCGACCGGGCCGTGCCGGGCAAGGGCTCCAAGACCGCCGCCAACGCGCTGGCCTGCGCCCAGGACGCCGGGCACTTCCGCGACTACCACGACGTGCTGTACCGCAACCAGCCGGAGGAGACCAGCGACGCCTTCGGCGACAAGGCCGTCCTGCTCAACCTGGCGAAGCAGGTCAACGGCCTGGACACGCCGGAGTTCCAGGCCTGCGTCAACGACAACAAGTACGGCGGGTGGGTGTCCTCGGTGCAGCAGGACTTCGACAAGTCCAGCTACAAGTCGACCCCGACCGTGCTGCTCAACGGCCAGCCGGTCTACCCGAAGAACGGCAGCGAGGAGATCACGCCGGAGAACCTGGCGAAGTGGGTGGACGCCGCCAACCAGGGCAAGCCGCTGGGTACGGCGGGCTCGCACGGCCAGACCCCGGCGCCGACCAGTACTGCTTCGGAGGCCAACAACCCTTCTCCGGCCGCCGGCTGAGCCCCGTACCCGGCCGTGGGCCGGCCGCCGCGCCCTCCCCGTCCGGAGGCGCCGGCGGCCGGCCCGCGGCCGTTGTTGTTCGGTTTCTGTGACCCCTGGGGTGTCCGACGCGGGCCGTCGACCCTGTAGCGTCGGAACTGCCATGGATATCGCCTACATTCCCAGCCCGTCGCGGGGCGTCCTGTACCTCGGACCGGTCCCGCTGCGCGCCTACGCCTTCTGCATCATCCTCGGTGTCGTCGTCGCCGTCTGGCTCGGCAGCAAGCGCTGGGTCGCCCGGGGCGGTGCCAAGCACACGGTCGGTGACATCGCCGTGTGGGCCGTGCCGTTCGGCCTGGTCGGCGGGCGCCTCTACCACGTGATCACCGACCACCAGCTGTACTTCGGCGAGGGCAGGAACCCCTGGAACGCCTTCAAGATCTGGGAGGGCGGCCTCGGGATCTGGGGCGCGATCGCGCTGGGCGCGGTCGGCGCCTGGATCGGTGCCCGCCGTCGGGGCGTGCCGCTGCCCGCGTACGCCGACGCCATCGCGCCGGGCATCGCGCTCGCGCAGGCGATGGGCCGCTGGGGCAACTACTTCAACCAGGAGCTGTACGGACGGGCGACCACGTTGCCGTGGGGCCTGGAGATCCACAAGACGCTGCCCAACGGCGAGGTCGTGACGGGCGTCTACCACCCGACCTTCCTGTACGAGTCGATCTGGTGCGTGCTCGTCGCCCTGCTGGTGATCTGGGCGGACCGCCGGTTCACGCTGGGCCACGGCCGGGCGTTCGCGCTGTACGTGGCCGCGTACACGGTGGGCCGGTTCTGGACCGAGTGGCTGCGAATCGACGAGGCGCACGTCTACTTCGGCCTGCGGCTCAACGACTGGACGTCGATCGTCGTGTTCCTGGGCGCCGTGGCGTACCTGGTGATCGTCGGCAGGAAGCGGCCCGGCCGGGAGGACCCGGCGACCATCGACCCGGCGGCGCACCTGGAGGAGGACGGCCGGGAGGCCGGGGGCAAGACCGACGGCAAGGTCGACGGCAAGGTGGACGGCAAGGTGGACGGCAAGGCCGGGTCCGGAGCCGGTGACACGACGGTCGGCAAGGCCGGAAAGGGCGGGGACGGCAAGGAATCGTCCCGGTCCGGGGACGAGGTGCCGGCCGCCGAAACCGTCGCCGTGGCCGCCGAGAAGAGCGGCGAGGACGCCAGGAACCCGATCTGACCTGGGACTTCCCACCGGCTGAGGCCACCCTTCGCGAGGCTTGCGAAGGGTGGCCTCACTGGTGTTCGGACAGCCTTACTTTGCTGGAAATGCCCAGGTCAGGAGGGCTACGTTCAGGGCGACGAACGACGACGGAGGGGAAGAGACGATGACTGCGACCACCCTGGAGCCCGAGGCCGGGCACCACCCCCGGATACCCGCGGAAGGCCACCACCGGGACGTCAACGGGGGCTGGCTGCGCCCGGCCGTGTTCGGCGCGGTGGACGGGCTGGTGTCCAACTTCGCGCTGATGACCGGTGTGGTCGGCGGCGCGGTGTCCAACGGCACGGTAGTCCTGACCGGGCTGGCGGGCCTGGCGGCCGGGGCCTGCTCGATGGCGGCGGGGGAGTACACCTCGGTGGCCTCGCAGCGGGAGCTGGTGCAGGCCGAGATCGAGGCCGAGCGGCTGGAGCTGAGCCGCAACCCGCACGGCGAGCTGGCCGAGCTGGCCCAGCTGTACGTCTCGCGGGGGGTGGACCCGGAGCTGGCCCACGAGGTGGCCCGGCAGCTGTCCGCGGACCCGGAGCTGGCCCTGGAGGTGCACGCCCGCGAGGAACTGGGTGTCGACCCCACCGACCTGCCCTCGCCGCTGGTCGCGGCCGGGTCGTCGTTCCTGTGCTTCGCGCTCGGCGCGCTGCTGCCGCTGCTGCCCTACCTGCTGGGCGCGACCTCGCTGCTGCCCGCGCTGGTGCTGGCGGCGGCCGGGTTGTTCCTGTGCGGCGCGGTGGTGGCCCGGGTGACGGCGCGCAGCTGGTGGTTCAGCGGGCTGCGGCAGCTGGTGCTCGGCGGGGCGGCGGCCGGGGTGACGTTCCTGCTCGGCCGGCTGATCGGCGGGCACGTGGGGTGAGGCCCGTCGAGCCCCGGAGAGGTCCGGACGGCCCCGGCGGGTGCGTGCGACGCCCCCGTCGGGGTCTGTGGGATGACCCAGAACTCTGCATGATTATGCTGGCCAACGCGTGACGTTTCACACACGGGCGCCCTGAGGCGCCTGGCCTAGTCTCATCATCCGGGCCTCGGCGCCGCGGATTCGCATCCGTGGACCGGCTCCCGGAATGGATTCGCAGGCGGTCATGATCGGCTTGTGTGGCGCCCCGGTTTCGCCCCTGTTTCAGGCCGCGGACCGTTGGGCACAATCGTCGGGACGCGCACTGTGGCGCGTCCCTCTCCCCACACCCCCTGACCTGCGGCTCGTCCCGCCATGTGGACGGGATATTCCGCTTCTCGGGATTCTGGGCATCATGTAACTTGCACGACACCGCACCATCGCATCAGGGCCAACGTCGTCCCTACTTGCACCAACTTGCCGAAAGACGACGACGGGAGAGCCGATGCTGTCTGCATCCATGCACTCCGCCAACGAGCCGCAGGCCGCCCGCCGGCCGTACGCGCTCGTGCCGGATGCGCGACCTGCTGCTCAGGGCCTGTACGACCCGCGAAACGAGCACGACGCCTGTGGCGTCGGTTTCGTCGCCACGCTGACCGGCATCGCCGACCACACCATCGTCGAGCAGGCGCTGAACGTCCTGCGCAACCTGGAGCACCGCGGCGCCACCGGCGCCGAGCCGGACTCCGGTGACGGCGCGGGCATCCTGACCCAGATCCCGGACGCCTTCCTGCGCGGCAAAGTCGGGTTCGAGCTCCCGGCGGCCGGCGCCTACGCCGTCGGCATCGCCTTCCTGCCGGACGAGGACGCGTCGGCCGACGCCGCCGTCGAGCGGATCGAGGCGATCGCGGCCGAGGAGGACCTCACCGTCCTCGGCTGGCGAGACGTCCCGGTCACCCCCGACCTGCTCGGCGCCACCGCGCGCAGCGTGATGCCGCGCTTCCGCCAGCTCTTCCTGGGCAAGGACGGCCTGGCCGGCATCGAGCTGGACCGGATCGCCTTCGTGGTCCGCAAGCGGTCCGAGCGCGAGGCCGGGGTCTACTTCCCGTCGCTGTCCGCGCGCACCATCGTCTACAAGGGCATGCTGACCACCGGCCAGCTGGAGCCCTTCTTCCCCGACCTGTCGGACCGCAGCTACGCGTCCGCGATCGGCCTGGTGCACTCGCGGTTCTCCACCAACACCTTCCCGAGCTGGCCGCTCGCCCACCCGTACCGGTTCGTCGCCCACAACGGCGAGATCAACACGGTCAAGGGCAACCGCAACTGGATGCGCGCCCGCGAGTCCCAGCTCGTCACCGACCTCATCCCGGCCAACCGGAACGGGCAGGGCCTGGAGCGGATCTTCCCGATCTGCACCCCCGAGCACTCCGACTCCGCCTCCTTCGACGAGGTCCTGGAGCTGCTCCACCTCGGCGGCCGCTCGCTGCCGCACTCGGTGCTGATGATGATCCCGGAGGCGTGGGAGAACCACGCCACCATGGACCCGGCCCGCCGCGCGTTCTACCAGTACCACTCCAACCTCATGGAGCCCTGGGACGGCCCGGCCTGCGTCACCTTCACCGACGGCACCCAGATCGGCGCCGTCCTCGACCGCAACGGCCTGCGCCCGGCCCGCTACTGGATCACCGAGGACGGCCTGGTCGTCCTCTCCTCCGAGGTCGGCGTGCTCGACATCGACCAGGAGAAGGTCGCCAAGAAGGGCCGCCTGCAGCCCGGCCGGATGTTCCTGATCGACACCGCCGAGGGGCGCATCGTCGAGGACGAGGAGATCAAGTCCGCCCTCGCCGCCGAGCACCCCTACGAGGAGTGGATCGGCGCCGGCCAGATCCAGCTCGCCAAGCTGCCCGAGCGCGAGCACATCGCCCACACCCACGCCTCCGTCACCCGCCGCCAGCAGACCTTCGGCTACACCGAGGAGGAGCTGCGCGTCATCCTGGCGCCGATGGCCCGCACCGGCGCCGAGGCGCTCGGCTCGATGGGCACCGACTCGCCGATCGCCGCGCTGAGCGAGAAGCCGCGCCTGCTGTTCGACTACTTCGTGCAGCTCTTCGCGCAGGTCACCAACCCGCCGCTGGACGCCATCCGCGAGGAACTCGTCACCTCGCTGCTCTCCAACCTCGGCCCCGAGGGCAACCTGCTGGCCGCCGAGTCCGCCGCCTGCCGCTCGGTCGGCATCACCTTCCCGGTGATCGACAACGACGAGCTGGCCAAGCTCGTCCACATCAACGCCGACGGCGACCAGCCCGGCCTCAAGGCCGTCACGCTCTCCGGCCTCTACAAGGTCTCCAGCGGCGGCGAGGGCCTGGCCTCCCGGCTCGCCGCGATCGCCGCCGAGGCCGACGCCGCGATCGCCGACGGAGCCCGGATCATCGTGCTCTCCGACCGGCACTCGGACGCCGAGCACGCCCCGATCCCCTCGCTGCTGCTCACCTCCGCGATCCACCACCACCTCATCCGCACCAAGCAGCGCACCCAGGTGTCGCTGCTGGTCGAGGCCGGCGACGTCCGCGAGGTGCACCACGTCGCGCTGCTGATCGGCTACGGTGCCGGCGCGGTCAACCCGTACCTGGCCATGGAGTCGGTCGAGGACCTCGTCGCGCAGGGCACCTTCTTCGAGGGACACGGCGTCGAGCCCGAGAAGGCCATCAAGAACCTGATCAAGGCGCTCGGCAAGGGCGTGCTCAAGGTCATGTCCAAGATGGGCATCTCCACCGTCGCCTCCTACCGCGGCGCCCAGGTCTTCGAGGCCATCGGCCTCTCCCAGGAGCTGGTCGACGGCTACTTCGCCGGCACCACCACCAAGCTCGGCGGCATCGGCCTGGACGAGATCGCCCGCGAGACCGCCGCCCGCCACACCAAGGCCTACCCGGCCTCGGGCATCCCCGCCGCGCACCGCGCGCTGGAGATCGGCGGCGAGTACCAGTGGCGCCGCGAGGGCGAGCCGCACCTGTTCGACCCGGACACCGTCTTCCGGCTGCAGCACTCCACCCGCAACCGCCGGTACGACATCTTCAAGCAGTACACGGACCGGGTGAACGAGCAGTCCGCCCGCCTGATGACGCTGCGCGGCCTGTTCCAGCTCGACGGCCTCGGCCGCGAGCCGATCCCGGTCGACGAGGTCGAGCCGGTCTCCGAGATCGTCAAGCGCTTCTCCACCGGCGCCATGTCGTACGGCTCGATCTCCCGCGAGGCGCACGAGACCCTCGCCATCGCGATGAACCGCCTCGGCGGCAAGTCCAACACCGGCGAGGGCGGCGAGGACCCGGACCGCCTGTACGACCCGGAGCGCCGCTCCGCGATCAAGCAGGTCGCCTCCGGCCGCTTCGGCGTCACCTCCGAGTACCTGGTCAACGCCGACGACATCCAGATCAAGATGGCCCAGGGCGCCAAGCCCGGCGAGGGCGGCCAGCTGCCCGGCCACAAGGTCTACCCGTGGGTCGCCAAGACCCGGCACTCCACCCCGGGCGTCGGTCTGATCTCGCCGCCGCCGCACCACGACATCTACTCCATCGAGGACCTGGCCCAGCTGATCCACGACCTCAAGAACGCCAACCCGGCGGCCCGCATCCACGTGAAGCTGGTCTCCGAGGTCGGCGTCGGGACGGTCGCCGCGGGCGTCTCCAAGGCGCACGCGGACGTGGTCCTCGTCTCCGGCCACGACGGCGGCACCGGCGCCTCGCCGCTGACCTCGCTGAAGCACGCCGGCGGCCCCTGGGAGCTCGGCCTCGCCGAGACCCAGCAGACCCTGCTGCTCAACGGGCTGCGCGACCGCATCGTGGTCCAGACCGACGGCCAGCTGAAGACCGGCCGCGACGTCGTCATCGCCGCGCTGCTCGGCGCCGAGGAGTTCGGCTTCGCGACCGCCCCGCTGGTCGTCTCCGGCTGCATCATGATGCGCGTCTGCCACCTGGACACCTGCCCGGTCGGCGTCGCCACCCAGAACCCGGTGCTGCGCGAGCGGTTCTCCGGCAAGCCCGAATTCGTCGTCAACTTCTTCGAGTTCATCGCCGAGGAGGTCCGGGAGATCCTGGCCTCGCTGGGCTTCCGCTCGATCGAGGAGGCCGTCGGCCACGCCGAGCACATCGACTCCCGGGCCGCGGTCGACCACTGGAAGGCCGCCGGGCTCGACCTCGCCCCGCTCTTCCACGTGCCGGAGCTGCCCGAGGGCGCGGCCCGCCACCGCACCACCACCCAGGACCACGCGCTCGACAAGGCCCTGGACAACCAGCTGATCACGCTCGCCGAGGACGCCCTGGAGCGCGGCGACGCCGTCCGCATCCAGCTGCCCATCCGCAACGTCAACCGCACCGTCGGCACCATGCTCGGCCACGAGGTGACCAAGCGGTACCGCGGCGAGGGCCTGCCGGAGGGGACCATCGACGTCACCTTCACCGGCTCCGCCGGGCAGTCCTTCGGCGCCTTCGTCCCCCGCGGCGTGACGCTGCGGCTCGAAGGCGACGCGAACGACTACGTCGGCAAGGGCCTCTCCGGCGGCGTCGTGATCGTCCGCCCGGCCCGCGAGGCCGCCGCCATCGGCAACGACGCCCAGAACCACGTCATCGCCGGCAACACCATCGGCTACGGCGCCACCAGCGGCCGGATCCACCTGCGCGGCAAGGCCGGCGAGCGCTTCGCCGTCCGCAACTCCGGTGCCACCCTGGTCGTCGAAGGCGTCGGCGACCACGGCCTGGAGTACATGACCGGCGGCCGGGTCGTCATCCTCGGCGAGACCGGGCGCAACCTCGCGGCCGGCATGTCCGGCGGCATCGCGTACGTCCTCGACCTGCGCCCCGCCAACGTCAACGCCGGCATGGTGGGCATCGAGGCCCCCACCGCGGACGACCGCGAATGGCTGCGCGAGACCGTCCAGCAGCACTACGAGGAGACCGGCTCCACCGTCGCCGCCGAGCTCCTGGCCGACTGGGGCAGCGGGGTCTCCCGCTTCTCCACGATCATGCCGACCGACTACAAGGCAGTGCTCGCCGCCAAGGACGCCGCCGAGCGCGATGGCCTCTCCGAGGCCGAGACCACTCGCAAGATGATGGAGGCGGCTAATGGCTGACCCCAAGGGCTTCCTGACCACGCCCAAGCAGCTGGCCGAGCGCCGTCCCGTGGACGTCCGTCTGCGCGACTGGAACGAGGTCTACGTCGAGCGCAGCCTCCTACCGATCATCACCAAGCAGGCCGGCCGCTGCATGGACTGCGGCATCCCGTTCTGCCACAACGGCTGCCCGCTCGGGAACCTCATCCCCGAGTGGAACGACCTCGCCTACCGGGACGACTTCGTCGGCGCGATCGAGCGGCTGCACGCCACCAACAACTTCCCGGAGTTCACCGGGCGGCTCTGCCCGGCGCCCTGCGAGTCGGCCTGCGTGCTCGGCATCAACCAGGACGCGGTGACCATCAAGAACGTCGAGGTCACCATCATCGACAAGGCCTGGGAGCGCGGCGGCGTCGCCCCGCAGGTGCCCGAGCGGCTCTCCGGAAAGACCGTCGCCGTCGTCGGCTCCGGCCCGGCCGGCCTCGCCGCCGCCCAGCAGCTCACCCGCGCCGGCCACACCGTCGTGGTCTACGAGCGGGCCGACCGCATCGGCGGACTGCTGCGCTACGGCATCCCCGAGTTCAAGATGGAGAAGCGCCACATCAACCGCCGCATCGAGCAGATGCGGGCGGAGGGCACCCGGTTCCGCACCGGCGTGCACGTCGGCGAGGACATCACCGGGCAGCAGCTGCGCGAGCGCTTCGACGCCGTGGTCGTCGCGGCCGGCGCCACCACCGCCCGCGACCTGCCGGTGCCCGGGCGCGAACTCAAGGGCATCCACCAGGCCATGGAGTTCCTGCCGCTGGCCAACAAGGTGCAGGAGGGCGACTTCGTCGAGTCCCCGATCAGCGCCAAGGGCAAGCACGTCGTCGTCATCGGCGGCGGCGACACCGGCGCGGACTGCGTCGGCACCGCCCACCGGCAGGGGGCCGCCTCCGTCACCCAGCTGGAGATCATGCCGCGTCCGAGCGAGGAGCGGCCCGGCCACCAGCCGTGGCCGACCATGCCGATGACGTACAAGGTCACCTCCGCCCACGAGGAGGGCGGCGAGCGGATCTACTCCGTCAACACCACCGGCTTCACCGGCTCCGCCCCCGAGGAGGGAGAGACCGTCGGCAACGTCCAGGAACTGCACCTCGTCGAGGTGGAGTTCAAGGACGGCCGGTTCGAGCCGGTGCCCGGCACCGAGCGGGCCATCCCGGCGCAGCTGGTCACCCTGGCCATGGGCTTCACCGGTACGGACGTGAAGAACGGGCTCGTCGAGCAGCTGGGAGCCGACCTCGACGCGCGGGGTAACATTGCCCGCGACGGCCGGTTCGCCACCAATGTCGATGGCGTGTACGTCTGCGGAGACGCCGGCCGTGGCCAGTCGCTGATCGTCTGGGCCATCGCGGAAGGCCGTTCGGCCGCTGCCGCGGTGGACACGTACCTGGGCGGCAAGACCCCGCTTCCCGCCCCGATCCGGCCCACGGACCGCCCCCTGGTGGTCTGACGGTCCGACCGGCCCCCCTGAACCCCCGGCGCCGCATCGCCGGGAGCTCAACCCGCTGCCCCCGCCAGAGTCGCCGGGCCAACGCGGTCTCCTGGCGCCTGCCCTCTTCCCCGACCAGTTGGAGGGCGGGCGCCGTCGCGTTTTCCGGAAGGCGCCGCCGCGTCCCCGGGGGCGCATCGGGTGTCCCACCGGGCGCCGCCGCGTCCGCGGGACGGTGTCGGGAGGACGAACGGGAGGGGACGGGGAAGACAACGAACCGGTGTCCCCGCGTTTTCCCGCAGCTCCGCAGGGGAGGCTCCGCGTGCGGCGGGCGCGACGACCGTCCGTATACCGAGGGTTGGCTCACAGCGGAACCACAGGCTTCTCACAGCCGCCGCAAAGCCTCCCGGGACGGGCTGTTGTTCGTCGGTGCCAAGTGGCAGACTTCCGCCGACGGCCGGGGGGCTGCGCGAGTGCGGAGGGTGACTTCGATGGGCACGACTCAGGCAGGCGGGGGCGCGACGGTACGACGTCTGCTGCTCGGCACCCAGCTGCGCAAGCTCCGCGAGGCCAGGGGCGTCAGCCGGGAGGAGGCCGGGTACTCGATCCGCGCCTCCGAATCCAAGATCAGCCGGATGGAACTCGGCCGGGTCGGCTTCAAGGAACGCGACGTCGCCGACCTGCTCACCCTCTACGGCGTCGACGCCGAGCAGGAGCGCGCCACCGTCCTCGGCCTGGTCCGCGACGCCAACGCCAGCTCCTGGTGGCACGAGTACGGCGACGTCCTGCCCGGCTGGTTCCAGAACTACCTCGGACTGGAGGAGGCCGCCGCCCGGATCCGCAGCTACGAGGTCCAGTTCGTCCACGGGCTCCTGCAGACCGCCGACTACGCCCGGGCCGTCGTCACCGCCGGCTGCCACGACCACGCGCCCGACGAGATCGAACGCCGGGTCGACGTGCGCCTCAAGCGCCAGGCCGTCCTCACCGGCGAGCGCGCCCCGCACCTGGTCGCCGTGCTGGACGAGGCCGCGCTGCGCCGCCCCTGGGGCGGGCCCGAGCTGATGCGCGGCCAACTCGACCGGCTGCTGGAACTCGGCGAACTCCCCAACGTGCGGCTGCAGGTGCTGCCGTTCGGCAACGCCGGCCTCGCGGCCGAGAGCGGCGCCTTCACCGTGCTCGGCTTCGCCGAACGGGAACTCTCCGACGTCGTCTACCTGGAACAGTTCACCACCGCGCTCTACCTCGACAAACCCGGCGAGGTCGCCGAGTACCGGCAGGCGATGGACGACCTGGTCGCCGACAGCCTCGACCCCGCACGGACCCGCGACCTGTTGCACGCCGTACGCCAGGAGCTTTGACACGTCAGTACGATGATGTCCCATCAGGTGGGTGCACGAGAGGGATCAGATGTCGTACTTCTCCGAGTTGGCGCTGCAGTACATCGACGGCGAATGGTGCAGCGGCAGCGGCTCCTGGGACATCGTCGACGTCGACCCCTACACCGGGGACAAGCTCGCCACCATCACCGTCGCCACCACCGCCGAGGTCGACCGGGCCTACCGCGCCGCCGAGCACGCCCAGAAGGGGTGGGCCGCCACCGACCCCTACCGGCGCCGCCTGGTCTTCGAACGCGCGCTGCGCGTGGTCGAGGAGCGCGAGCCCGGGATCGTCGCCGCGATCATGGCCGAACTCGGCGGCACCGCGCTGAAGGCCGGCTTCGAACTCTCGCTGGTCAAGGACGTGCTGCGGGAATGCCTGCACCTGTCCGTGGCCGCCGAGGGCCGGCTGCTGCCCTCGCCCGCCCCGGGCAAGGAGAACCGGCTCTACCGGCTGCCGGTCGGCGTCGTCGGCGTGATCAGCCCGTTCAACTTCCCGCTGTTCCTCGCGCTCAAGGCCGTCGCCCCGGCGCTCGCCCTCGGCAACGGCGTGGTCCTCAAGCCGCACCAGGAGACCCCGGTGGTCGGCGGCGGCCTGATCGCGAAGATCTTCGAGGACGCGGGCCTGCCGCCCGGCCTGCTGAACGTCGTGATCACCGACATCGCCGAGATCGGCGACAGCTTCATCGAACACCCGGTGCCCAAGGTGATCTCCTTCACCGGCTCCGACAAGGTCGGCCGGCACGTCGGCACCGTCGCCGCCGCCCACTTCAAGCGGTCCGTCCTGGAACTCGGCGGCAACAGCGCCCTGGTCGTGCTGGACGACGCCGACGTCGACTACGCCGTGGACGCGGCGGTGTTCAGCCGCTTCGTCCACCAGGGCCAGGTCTGCATGTCCGCCAACCGCGTCCTCGTCGACCGCGCCGTCGAGGCCGAGTTCACCGAGAAGTTCGTCGCCAAGGTCGCCTCGCTCACCGTCGGCGACCCGAGGGACCCGGCCACCCACATCGGCCCGCTGATCAACCCCGTCCAGGCCGACTCCCTCTCCGCCCAGATCGACCAGGCGGTCGCCGCCGGCGCCACCGCACTGCTGCGCGGCACCACCACCGGCGCCCTGATGGCGCCGACCGTGCTCACCGGCCTCCCCGCGGACGCGCCGATCCTGCGGCGTGAACTGTTCGGCCCGGTCGTGCTGCTGGTGCCCTTCGACGGCGAGGACGAGGCCGTGCGGATCGCCAACGACACGCCGTTCGGACTCAGTGGCGCGGTGCACACCGCCGACCTCGAACGCGGCGTGCGGCTCGCCCAGCGGATCGAGACCGGCATGATCCACGTCAACGGCGGGACCATCGCCGACGAGCCGGGCGTGCCGTTCGGCGGGGAGAAGAACTCCGGCGTCGGGCGGCTCAACGGGGAGGCCACGGTGGACGCCTTCACCACGCTGAAGTGGATCTCGGTGCAGCACGGCCGGGCGGTCTTTCCGTTCTAGCCGGTGCCTCCCGGCCGGGATGCACCGGCCGGGAGCCGGCAGCGGGGGGTCAGGTCATGCAGCCCGGGCCTCCCGGCGGTAGCCGCCGGGGGCCTGCCCGAACTCCCGCTTGAACGCCTTCGCGAAGGCGTACTCCGAGCCGTAGCCGGTCTGCGCCGCCACCGAGGTCAGCGGCGCCTCCGACTCGCGCAGCAGCCGGGCCGCCGTGGTCATCCGCCAACGGGTCAGGTACGCCATCGGCGGCTCGCCCACCATCATGGTGAAGCGGCGGGCGAAGGCGGCCCGGGACAGGCCCGCCCGGTCCGCCAGCGACTCCACCGTCCACGGCGTCGCCGGCGCCCCGTGGATCGCCGCCAGGGCCGGGGCGACGGCGGCGTCCCGCAGCGCCGCCGCCCAGCCGGCCGCCGACGCGGCGGGCTGGTCCTCGAACCAGGCCCGCAGGATGTACAGCAGCAGCGAGTCGATCAGCGCCGGGACGATGCCCGCCGAACCGATCCGGGGGTTCTCCAGCTCGGTGCCCAACAGCTGCACCGCGGCAGCCAGTTCGGGGTGGCGGCCGTGCCGGGTCGGCAGGTGGATCAGGGCCGGCAGCTGGCGGACCATCGGGTGCGGGCGGCCCTGGTCCAGGTGGTAGTTGCCGCACAGCAGACTCGTGCGGGCGCCGTCGCCGCCCAGGGCGAGGGTGCCGATCGGCGAGGCGTCGTCCACCCGGCAGGTGTGCGAGTCCACCGGTGGGGTGTCGGGATGGTCGGCGAGGACGTGACCGCCGCCGTCGCGCAGGAAGACGATGTCGCCGGGGCTGAGCGCCACCGGGTCGTGCTGCCGCCCGGCGTCGTCCCCGGTGCCCAGCGGGATCAGCCAGCAGGTGCCGTACAGCACCACGTGGAAGCCGGCGCCGAGCACCGGGGGCAGGCGCAGGGCCCAGGGGGCGCGGCCCTCGGTGCGGACGGAGGACAGGTAGGCCGTCCGCATCGAGCCCAGTGCCTCGGTCAGGATGTCCAACGCCCGTCCCCCTTGCTCGTTCTCGCTGGTGCCCGCTCGTTCTCCGTGGCCGCCGGTCGGGTCGCCGGTCAGTCGACGGTCAGGACGACCTTGCCCTGGACGGTACCGGAGGCCACCAGCTCGTGTGCCCGGCCGGCCTCGGCCAGCGGGAAGGCCTGCGCGACGTGCGGACGGATCCGGCCCTCGTCCACCAGGGCGGCGATCGCCTCCAGCGCGGCGTAGTCGGGCTCGACGGAGATCCCCGCGAAGCGGCGCCCGGCGGCCTCGACCGCGGCGGCCAGCTCACGGTCGCGGTGTTCCATGATGCTCACCAGGACGCCGCCGGGCTTCAGCACCTCCAGCGCGCGGGTGTTCTCGGAGGAGGAGTCGAAGACGACGTCGACGTCCCGGACCGCCTCGGTGTAGTCGGTGGTGCGGTAGTCGATGACCTCGTCGGCGCCGATCTCCTTGAGGAAGCCGTGCTTGGGCTCGCTCGCCAGCGCGATCACGTACGCGCCGCGGGCCTTGGCGATCTGTACGGCGAAGTGGCCGACGCCGCCCGCCGCCCGGTGGACCAGCACCCGCTGCCCCTCGCCGATGTTCGCCGCGTCCACCAGGCCCTGCCAGGCGGTCAGCGCGGCCAGTGGCAGGGCGGCGGCCTGCTCGTGGCCGATCGAGGTCGGCTTGCGGGCCAGCTGGCGGGACGGCGCGGCCACGTACTCGGCGTAGGCGTTCGCGGCGCGCGGGAAGAACGGCATCCCGTACACCTCCTCGCCCACCCGGTACCGGGCGCCGGGCGCGGCCTCCTCCACCACCCCGGAGAGGTCCCAGCCCACCGTGAACGGCGGCTCGCCGAGCAGCGGGAACAGGCCCGCCCGCACCGCCACGTCCGCCGGGTTCACGCCGGCCGCCTTCACCCGCACCAGCACCTCGCCGCTCAGCAGCTCGGGGCGCTCGACCTCGGCGACCTCCAGGACCTCCGGCCCGCCGACCTCACGCTGCACCACCGCACGCATCGCACTCACTCCCTGTCCGATCAACACCGGCCCCCCGTGGGGCCGTTCGCGATGCCTCAACGATAGGGAGGGGGGACGAGCCGATGAATATCCTCCAGTCTCCTTCAGATGTCCGATCGTCTCGCCGGGTGAGCGGGTCAGGCCGGGTAGCGGACGAGACCGTCGGTGGTGAGCTCGAAGTCGAAGGGAGACGGGATCGGCACCCGGTCGCCGAACTTGCCGTTCCACTGCTGGTGGTAGCCGGTGGCGGAGGGCTCGGAGTAGAGCGTGATGGCGGTGGTGCGCGGGTCGATCACCAGGTACAGCGGGATGTCCATCAGCGGGTAGTCGCGGACCTTGCCGACCAGGTCGTTCTCGGGATTCGACGGGGAGACGATCTCCACCGCGATGGCCGCCTGCTCGGCGGGCACCTCGTTGCCGCCCTGCCGGACGAACGAACGCGGGATGTAGGTCAGGTCGGGGTTGCGGAGCTTGCCGACGTTCGGGGAGGCGAGGTCGGTGTTCTCGCTCGGCATCAGGTCGGACGGGCGGTGTGCGTCGATCTGCTCACGGACCAACAGAAGGTTGTGCTGGTGGGTGACCGAAGGGCCGGTCATCATGATGATCTCGTCGCCGGAGATCTCGATCTTCCACCCGGCCGGGGGCGTCAGGCTCTGTGCGTACGCCAGCAGCCGGGCGTGGCGCTCGGAGATCTGGAACTCGCTCATGCCGTCATTGTTCCACCGCCCCGGATGCGGCGAGGCGCCGCCGGGCGGACGGGCCCGGCGGCGCCTCATCGGGGGGCGCTGGTCAGAAGACCGGCTGGCCGGCGCGGACG
The DNA here is from genome assembly GCF_040651155.1 of Kitasatospora sp. NPDC048545. Classification (NCBI taxonomy): domain Bacteria; kingdom Bacillati; phylum Actinomycetota; class Actinomycetes; order Kitasatosporales; family Streptomycetaceae; genus Kitasatospora; species Kitasatospora sp. NPDC048545. The sequence goes on along the minus strand of NZ_JBEZIQ010000016.1, from coordinate 67,583 downwards.
AGGCGCCAGGAGTCGGTGAAGAAGTCGGCGGGGTCGATGACGCCCTTGGCCTTCACCCAGGCGATCATGGTGTTGCGGATCTCGTCGGAGTTCGACCAGACCAGCTTGGCGTTGGCCACGTGCGGGAAGTTGCCGCCGCCGTTGGCACGGTAGTTGTTGACCGCCAGGACGAACTGGGCGGCGGGGTCGATCGGCTTGCCCTGGAACGACAGGTTGACGATCCGCGAGCCCTTCGGCTGGGCGACGTCGATGTCGTAGGTCAGGCCGTAGACCGAGTCGTAGTTGTAGTCCGGGGTGGCCTCGGCGCCGGTCAGGGCGTCCTTGTCGACCGGGGCGCCCACGGCGAGCTGGTTGTAGTACTTCGCCGAGAACTCCAGGTAGTCCTTGAGCTGGGCGCCCGTCAGGACGCGGGCCTCCAGGGTGTTCTCGTAGATGTAGAGGCCGGCGGCGTCGCGCAGCTTGACCTGGCCGGACGGGATCAGGGCGGTGCGGTTGAACGGCGCGGCCTGGGCGAGCACCGGCAGGTTGGCGTACTGCCCGCCCGCTAGCGCGGCCTTGACGGCGTCGGCCTGGACCCTGCCGATCAGGTCGATGATCGGGGTCGCCTTGAAGCGGGACTCGGCGATCGACAGCTCGATCTTGCTGGTGCCGATGTTCTGGTTGACGTACGCGACGACCTTCTTGTGCTGCTCGGTGAGCGCGTTGGTGATCTCCGGGTTCTCCGGCACGGTGTTGGAGTTCAGCACCCGCGAGGAGACCGAGGTGACCTTCCAGGCGCCGTTGGCGAACTCGACCTCGAAGTCGAAGCAGCTCAGGCGCTGGCCCCAGCAGAGCGGCTCGGAGAGCACGACCGTCTTGCCGGTCTTCTTGTTGACGATCAGGCGCTGCGGGACCTCCTTGTGGGTGTGGCCCACCAGCACCGCGTCGATGTCCGGGACGGTCTCCGCCATCTCGCCCGAGGCGTCCTCGGGCCAGGGCAGCTGGTCGCCGTAGGTGGTCGCCTCGTCGATGCCGGAGTGCGCCGAGACCACGATGACGTCGGCGCCCGCCGCCTTCATCCGGGGCACGTACTTGGCGGCGGTCTCCACGATGCCGGGGAAGACCATCTTGCCGCTGACGTTGGCCTTGTCCCAGATCGCGATGCCCGGGTTGGTGAGGCCGAGGATGCCGACCTTCAGCGACTTGCCCTCGCCGAGGTGCAGCTCCTTGATCACGTACGGCGGGAAGGCCGGCTTCTCGTTCTTCGCGTGCAGCGCGTTGGCGCCGAGCAGCGGGAACTCCAGCTGGTCCTCGAAGGCCTTCACGGTCGGGATGCCGTAGTTGAACTCGTGGTTGCCGAGCGCGGCGGCGTCGTACTCCATGAGGTTCATGGCGACGGCCATCGGGTGGTCCGGCACGGTGTCGCCGTCGGTGGCGATCGGCTCGATCCGGGCGTAGTAGTAGGTCAGCTGGGTGCCCTGGATGATGTCACCGGAGTCGATGAGCAGGCAGCGGTCCCAGCCCTTCTCCTCGCGCACCTGGTTGGCCAGGGTGGAGATCTTGGCGAGGCCGACCGCGTTGTGCGCCTTGTCGACGTACTCGGCGTCGGTGAAGTAGTCCCAGTTGAGCACCCGGCCGTGCAGGTCGGTGGTGCCCATGACGGTGAAGGCCTGCTTGCGGGGCTTGCGCTGGCCCTTGGCGGCCGCCACATCCGGCTCGGCAGCCGCGGCGGAGGGGGCGGCGGCCGCGGCGGCACCACTGGCCAGGGCGGCGCCGGCGGCGGTGGCGGCGGACCGGGTGACGAAGTCACGGCGGTTCAGGGGCATGGACGACTCTCCCGGGTGGGAACGACGGCAGATGGACCGTCAACTTGTGTACGTGAGTGCGTGTGCGTCATCGCGTCGACGCGCGTAGAGGGACGCGCGTAGAAGTGTGCCGTGCGGGCCGGGTCGCTGGATAGCCCCCGGACCTGTCCAAGAGGTGAGATCTTGGCGACTCGTTCGTGACGACGGCGGGCGGGGACGGGGGTGGTAGGGGGGCCGGACGGGCCCGGCCCGGAGGCCGTTCCGGGTCGGACCCCAGGTCAGGCTTCCGGGCCGGCCTCCCCGGCCTCGTGGATCAGGCCAGTTCGGCGCTCAGCAGGACCACCTCACGGCCGAGCTCGGCCGCGGGGTCCGGGGCGTCCGCGCCCGCCCACGGCTGCCAGGTCCGCGCCCGCAGGTAGCCGGCCACCGCGAGCGGCAGCCGGTGCCGGACGATCCGCTCCGTCACCGGACCGGGGCCGGCCTCGCGCAGGGCCGTCAGCAGGCCGTCCACCCCGGCGGAGGGCGGCAGCGGCACGGTGTCCAGGTAGGCGGCCAGCGCCTCCAGTTCGGGGTCGGGCTGCGGCGCCGGCGCCGGCACGGGTTGCGGCACCGGCACCGGCTGCGGCACCGGCTCCGGGGAGCCGCCCTCCGGGTCGTCCGGGGTGCCCGCGCCCTCCCGACTCCTCGGACCGTTCGGGCCGTCCGATCCCTCCGGGCCCCCCGGCCCGGCGGGCCCGCGGCCGGGGGCGACCAGCGCACCCACCCCGTACAGGGCGGCCGCCACCCCCAGCCACAGGTCCCCGCCGAGCCCGAGGTAGTGCAGTCCCACCCCGACGGCGCCGCCCCCGAGCCCGGCCAGGTTCCTGGGCGAGTTCAGGTACCGCAGCGCCCGTCGGGCGGGCCCGTCACTGGTAGCCACGGATCTCCTCGAACGCCCCGTCCAGCGACCCCGAGCCGTCGAACAGCTTGCCGCCGCTGAGGTCCGCGACGCCCTGCAGCTGGGACACCGCCGCCTCGCCGAACCTGATCGGGAACACCGGGACCGACTTCTCCCAGGCCGGCAGCGCGTCGTGGAAGCGCTTGAAGTCGGCGTCCGTCGCGCCGGCGTTGCTCTCCCCGTCGGTCATCAGCACGATCGACGTGAAGCGGTCGTCGTTCGCCGCCGCCTGCTGACGCTCGATCACCCGGTACGCCTCCTCCAGCGAGTCGTACAGCGCGGTGCCCCCCGAGGCCGACAGCGACTGCACGTCCGCGTCGATCGCCGCCAGCTCCGCCTGCGGGCCGGGCCGGCTGCCGGACGGCGGCACCACGTGCGTCTTCGCCCACTTCACCGCGGAGGCGAAGGAGAGCAGGGTGACCTCCTCGCGGTTGCGGAAGCGGCGCACCCCGCGGGTGTCGTCCGCGCCCGTCAGCCGGCTCAGCGCGGTCTTCAGCGCCGCGATCCGCGAACCCTCCATCGAACCCGAGGTGTCCAGCACGTACACCGTCCGGGACGGGCGGCGCAGCTCGTTCTGGTACGAGGCCAGCAGGCCGTCCGCGACCGCCCGCGTCCCCGGGAACGGCAGCTCCCGGCGGCGGTCCGTCGGCAGGCCGGCGGCCGGGGCCACACCCGCCGCGGCCGGGCGGCGCAGCGTCACCTCGGACATGCGCTTCTGCACCTCGTCCTTGAGCAGGTACGAGGTCAGCCGCTGGAAGGCGTCGCGCTGGTCCGGCGCCGCGGAGGACAGCAATGACAGCGGGTAGTCCGCCGACACCACGCCGTCCACCGGGCGCACCACCGTCAGCTGCTGCTGCGGCGGCAGCGTCCGGTTCAACGACAGCAGCACCGACTCGTAGTTCACCAGCGCCCCCACCGAGCCCGACTCGGCCCGGGTGTACGCCTGGGCCAGCCAGCCCGAGGAGCCGGACGTCAGCTTCTGGCCGGTGAAGAACTGCTTCAGCCGCGGTGCCGCCTTCTGCACGTCCGCCTCGGCCAGCGCCCCGTCCGCCCCGGAGAACGCCGATGCGACCGCCACCAGCGTGGAGAAGCCGGAGTTGGAGCGCGACGGGTCGGCCATCCCGTACGTCAGTTTGCCGGCCGCGGCCGCGTCACCGACCTGCGCCCAGGTCACCTTCGAGCCGTCCCCCCAGCCCAGGTCGCCGAGCACCGAGGAGCGCACCCCGATCGCCACCGGCGAGACCATCACCGGCGTCTCGGACAGCACCTTGGACTTCCCGGTCGGGTCCAGGCGCAGGTACTGGTTCGACGGGAACCACACCGCGTCGTACTTGCCGTCGGCCCGGCCCGAGGAGACGGTGTCCGCGCCGTCCAGCGTGCCCGTCCAGGAGAACTGCACCGTCACCCCGGTGGCCTTCCTGGCGTCCTCCAGCACCGGTGCCAGGTCCTGCAGTTCGCTGCCGGCCAGGACGCGCAGCACCCCGGGCCTCGCGGTCTCCGCCGGCGGGTCCGACGGCCTCGGCCCGGACGTGCCGCCGGAGGACGTGCAGGCGGTCACCGCCGCCAGGACGGCCACCAGTGCGGCGGTGAGCCGGCTGCGGCGCTTCGTACGGAGGTTCACTTCGGGCTTCCACCCTTCGCCGCGGCGGTCAGCTTGAGCATGTTGTCCAGTGAGGGCAGCGTGGCCTGCTTGAACCCGGAGGTGCGCAGGTCGTGCGCGAAGGCCGGCTTCTTGTCCTTCATCAGGTTCCAGAAGGCCTCCTGGTCGGCCTGCGGGCGCAGACCGAACCGGGCCTCCAGACCGCGCAGCACCGCGTCGTTCTCCAGCGCGTCGGCCAGCTTCCGGCCGGCCTCCGTCCGGGCCACCAGGGTGTGGTCCGACTGGATCGTGGTGTCCGGGTACATCACCACCATGTCCCCGGTGTCCTTGCCCCGCAGCGGCAGCGCGGCCGCCTGCGACTCGTACGCGAAGACCAGCGTGCCGACGCCGGCGAAGAAGTCGCGGAACGGCTCGTCGCTGCTGATCTTCTGCATGCCCTGGACGCCGTTCGAGGTCGCCAGCACGTCCCGGACGGCGTTGACGCCGGCGTCGTCCTGCACCACCTGGTTGCCGTTCGCGACGTACGAGAGCAGCGCCAGGTACATCGCGCCCGAGGAGGACGTCTCCGGGTCCGTGGTGGACACGAACAGCGGTCCGGCCAGCTCCGGGTGCTCCGCGGCACCCTGCAGGTCCTTCCACTTCTGACCGGACTTCAGCGCCGCCACGTACTTGTCCATGTGGAACGTCCAGACGCCCTTGCCGTCCACGTCCGCCAGCTGGTTCTCCTTCAGGACCTTCGCCGCCGACTCGTGCGTCACGACCACCAGCGGCGAGTAGAACGGCACCAGCGGCGAGTCCGTCAGCTGCCAGTTGCGCTGGATCTCCCGGGCCGGCGCGGCGCTCGCCGGAAAGGCGAAGTCCAGCCCCTTGGTGCTCCTCGCCTGCTCGCTCATCGTCCAGGAGCCCGTCGAGTCCGCCCGGACCTCCAGGCCCTGCTTCTTCAACTCGGCCTTGACATCGGGGTTGTCGAAGAAGTCGCGCTTCTCCGACCCGATCAGGCCCGTGACCGTGACCACCGGGGTCCCGGCCCCGCTGTCGTCGGGGATCAGCGCGTAGGCGACCCAGCCCAACAGGGCCAAGGTCGCCACCACCCCCAGAACGCCTCCGCGTCTCATGCCGAACGCCTCCCCCTCGTCAGCGACTTCGTCCGCGTCGCTCCATCGTCCGGGTGGTGACCCGGAACCTCCGGATCGTCACCCGGGGGTGACGAGCGTCCCGCCGGGCGGGGAGCGCCAACGGAAGAGGCGGTGAACGAAGGGTGAACACCCCTTCACGGAATCGCATCGGACGGTCCGTCACGGGAGCGGTCGGACGGGTCCGGAGGAGCCCGTTCGCACACCGGTCCGAGGGCGTGTCAGATTGTTCAACTCGCCTTACCCCAAAGGTCATCCCGCGGACCGGACCCGCCTCGTGGTTACGCGCCGGTAATGCCTAGTCTCAGCACTATGCGCCGAGCAAAAATCGTCTGCACTCTCGGGCCCGCCACCGACTCGTACGACCAGATCAAATCCCTGGTCGACGCCGGGATGGACATCGCCCGATTCAACCTCAGCCACGGCACGCACGCCGAACACGAGGAACGCTACCGCCGCGTCCGCAAGGCCAGCGACGAAACCGGCCGGAGCGTCGGCGTCCTCGCCGACCTTCAAGGCCCGAAGATCCGCCTCGACACCTTCGCCCACGGGCCGGTACTCCTCGAACGCGGCGACGAGTTCACCATCTCCACCGACAAGGGCGTCGTGGGGGACAAGGACATCTGCGGCACCACCTACACCGGACTCGCGGCCGACGTCAGTCGCGGCGAACGCATCCTCGTCGACGACGGCCGCGTCACCCTGGAAGTCGTCGCCGTCGACGGCCCCCGCGTGCGCTGCCTCGTCATCGAAGGCGGCCTGGTCTCCGACCACAAGGGCCTCAACCTCCCCGGCGTCGCCGTCTCCGTCCCCGCACTCAGCGACAAGGACGTCGCCGACCTGCGGTGGGCACTGCGCACCGGGGCCGACCTGATCGCGCTCTCCTTCGTCCGGAGCGGCCGCGACATCGAGGACGTCCACCGGGTCATGGCCGAGGAGGGCCGCTTCGTCCCGGTCATCGCCAAGATCGAGAAGCCGCAGGCGGTGAAGAACCTCGAATCCGTCGTCGACGCCTTCGACGGCATCATGGTGGCCCGCGGCGACCTGGGCGTGGAGATGCCCCTCGAACAGGTCCCGCTGGTCCAGAAGCGCGCCATCAAGCTCGCCCGGCGCAACGCCAAACCGGTCATCGTCGCCACCCAGATGCTCGACTCGATGATCAACGCCTCCCGGCCGACCCGCGCGGAGGCCTCCGACGTCGCCAACGCCGTCCTCGACGGCACCGACGCGGTGATGCTCTCCGGGGAGACCTCGGTCGGCAAGTACCCCGTCGAGACGGTCAAGACCATGGGCCGGATCATCGAAGCCGCCGAGAACGACATCCTCGCCGCCGGCCTGCCCCCGCTGACCACCGGCAGCAAGCCGCGCACCCAGGGCGGCGCCGTCGCCCGCGCCGCCGCCGAGATCGGCGACTTCCTGCACGCCAAGTACCTCATCGCCTTCACCCAGTCCGGCGACACCGCCCGCCGACTGACCCGCTACCGCTCACCCATCCCGGTCCTCGCCTTCACCTACGAACCGGCCGTCCGGAGCCAACTCGCCCTCACCTGGGGCGTGGAGACCTTCCTCGGCCCGTTCGCCCCGACCACGGACCAGATGGTCGAACAGGTCGACGCGGCCCTGCTGTCGCTCGGCCGCTGCCAGAAGGGCGACATCGTCGTCATCACCGCGGGCTCACCCCCCGGCCTCGCCGGCTCCACCAACCTCGTCCGCGTCCACCACGTGGGGACGCTGGACGCCTGAGTGAGGATCGTTCGGATGTTCGCCGGCGGCATCCCTCATACGGGGGGACGCCGCCGGTTCGGTGTGTGAATCGCGGCGCGCGACGGTAGCGGCTCCATAACATCCGTGTTATGACTTGGGGAGACGTCGAGCTGGAGCCGGAAGTTCAGGACTGGATCCGCGGTCTGAGTCACGCCGACAGGGAAACGGTCGCGTTCTATGTCGACCTGCTCGCTGTCCGTGGGCCACTGCTCGGGGAGCCCCACAGCAGGCAGCTGGACGGCAAGCTCCGGGAACTGCGCTTTCACCTGAACGAACTGGAAATGCGCATCACCTACTGGATCGCCTCGGGGAGGAGGATCATCCTGCTGACCGTGTTCCGCAAGACACGCATGCGGGAGACCGCCGAAGTGGACAGGGCGAGGCGGGCGCTGCGCCGCTGCGTGACCGAGCAACACACCCTGGACGAGGACGAGGAGTGGGTCAGATGAGCGAGCGCGCGTCGTGGCGTGCTGTGCGCGAGGAGATCCTGAACCGCCCGGGTGCCGGTGCGGCCTACGAGGCCGCGCGGATCCGCTTCGAACTCGGCGAGGCCGTACGCCTGCGACGAGAGGCCCTCGGTATGACTCAGGCCCAACTGGCCGCCGCGACCGGGACGCAACAGCCGGCCGTGGCCCGTTTCGAGGCGGGTGGGACGATGCCCACCATCATGATTCTGGAGCGGTACGCCGAGGCGCTCGGAATGCGGCTCACCGTGGAGCTGGAACCGCTGGAACAGGCGAGCTGAGGCACACGGGCGCCGAGGAGGAGGGGAACCTCGGGGCTCCGGGAGAGGACACCGGAGCAGTGGGAACCGCTGGTCGATCGGAATGCTGCGAAGCGTGCCGGGTGCGGGATTCGAACCCGCAAGCCCTTTCGGGCAGATGTGTTTGAGACATCCGTGTATGCCGTTCCACCAACCCGGCGGGGCCAGTCCCGACAGAGCATACCGGCTGTGTGCGGTCCGCCGCTGCTAGGTACCCTCGATTACTGCAGTACCCCGCCGGAACTAGGAGCCCCGTGAGCACCGCCGACGAGCAGGCACAGCCGCTTGAGACCGATACGCCCCAGATCACCCGGATCGTGATCGCCGAGGACGAGGCGCTGATCCGCCTCGATCTGAAGGAGATGCTGGAGGAGGAGGGGTACACCGTCGTCGGCGAAGCGGGGGACGGGGCGACGGCGGTGAAGCTCGTGGAGGAGCTGAAGCCGGACCTGGCGATCTTCGACGTGAAGATGCCGGTGCTGGACGGGCTGTCGGCCGCCGAGCAGATCCACGAGAAGCACCTGGCTCCGGTGCTGATGCTGACCGCGTTCTCGCAGCGGGAGCTGGTGGACCGGGCGCGGGACGCCGGGGCGATGGCGTACATCGTGAAGCCGTTCTCGAAGTCGGACCTGGTGCCGGCGATCGAGATGGCGGTGTCGCGGTACACCGAGATGCGGGCGCTGGAGAAGGAGATCGGGGATCTCACCCAGCGGTTGGAGACCCGGAAGCTGGTGGACCGGGCGAAGGGCGTGCTGCAGACGAAGTTCGGGCTGAACGAGCCGGCCGCGTTCCGGTGGATCCAGAAGACGTCGATGGACCGGCGGATGACGATGGCGGCGGTGGCCGAGGCGGTCATCGAGGAGGGCGAGGCCCAGGACCGCAAGAAGGCGGAAGAGGGCGCGCCCGAGTAGGTCGCACAGCGAGGAAGGGCCCGGCAGGGGATCTGCCGGGCCCTTCGTGCGTGGTGGGGGTCAGTCCTCGCCGAGGTAGGCCTTGCGGACGGACTCGTCGTGGAGGAGGTCAGCGCCGGTGCCGGAGAGGACGACGCGGCCGGTCTCCATGACGTAGCCGCGGTCGGACAGGGAGAGGGCGGCCTGGGCGTTCTGCTCGACCAGGAGGATGGTGGTGCCGCCGGCCTTGAGCTCGATGATGGTCGCCATGATCTTCTGCATCATCAGCGGGGAGAGGCCCATGGAGGGTTCGTCCAGCATGAGCAGCTTGGGCTGGGACATCAGGGCCCGGCCCATGGCGAGCATCTGCTGTTCGCCGCCGGAGAGGGTGCCGGCGGCCTGCTTGCGGCGTTCGCCGAGGATGGGGAAGAGGCCGTAGGCGCGTTCGACGTCGGCGGTGATGCCGGCGGTGTCGGTGCGCAGGAAGGCGCCGAGGAGGAGGTTCTCCTCGATGGTCATGCGGGGGAAGATGTGCCGGCCTTCGGGGGAGTGGGCGAGGCCGAGCGAGACGATCTTGTGGGCGGGGACGGTGGAGAGGTCCTGGCCGTCGAAGGTGATGCGGCCGGAGGTGGGCTTGAGGAGGCCGGAGAGGGTGCGCAGGGTGGTGGTCTTGCCGGCGCCGTTGGTGCCGATGAGGGTGGTGACCTCGCCCTGTTCGACGGTGAAGCTGATGCCCTTGACGGCTTCGATCTTGCCGTAGGCGACGCGGAGGTCCTCGACCTCGAGGAGTGCGGTCACTGGTCGGTCTCCGTAACGGTCTCCGGAACTGCCGGGGTGCTGTCTTCGCGGGGGGTGACCGCGGTGTCGTCGAGCGGGGCGCCGAGGTAGGCGGTGATGACGCGCTCGTCGTTCTGGACGGTCTCGCGGTCGCCCTCGACGATCTTCTGGCCCTGGACGAGCACGGCGGTGCGGTCGCAGAGGTTGAAGATGAAGCGCATGTCGTGCTCGATGACGAGGATGGAGATGCCCTTGTCCCGGATGGCGAAGACGAGTTCCTCGGCGGCGCGGGTCTCCTGGGGGTTCATGCCGGCGGTGGGCTCGTCGAGGAGGAGCAGGCCGGGGTCGGAGGCGAGGGCGCGGGCGATCTCCAGCTTGCGCTGCTCGCCGTAGGGGAGGTTGCGGGCGAGGTGGTCGGCCTTGGCGGCGAGGCCGGTGAACTCGAGGAGTTCCATGGCCTTGGCGCGGCTCTCGGCTTCGGCGCGGTGGTAGCCGGGCCCGCGGAGGATGGCGGAGAAGATGCCTTCCTTGGTGCGGGTGTGGCGGCCGACGAGGACGTTCTCCAGGACGGTCATGTTGGCGAAGAGCCGGATGTTCTGGAAGGTGCGGGCGATGCCGGCCTGGGTGACGAGGTGGGGCTTGGGGGGCAGTTGGACGTCGCGGTAGCGGACGGTGCCCTCGGTGGGGACGTACAGGCCGGTGAGGCAGTTGAAGAAGGTGGTCTTGCCGGCGCCGTTGGGGCCGATGAGGCCGATGATCTCGCCCTCGCCGACGGTGAGGGAGACGTCGTTGACGGCGGTGAGGCCGCCGAAGCGCATGGTGACGCCGGTGACTTCGAGCAGGGGTGCGGCGGTGGTGGTCATCGGGTCGGTCACGCCCCTGCCTTGGTGAGTGCGGTCGGCTCGCCGGTGGGCTGGGCCGGGATGGCGGCCTCGTGGTACTCCAGCTGCTGGCGCCGGTTGGGGATGAGGCCCTCGGGGCGGACGCGCATCAGGATGATGAGGGCGGCGCCGAATGCGAGGAGCTGGTAGTCGGCGAGGAATTCGAGCTTCTTCGGGATGAGGAAGAGGAGGGTGGCGCCGGCCAGCGGTCCGCTGATGGTGCCCATGCCGCCGAGGATGACGGCGGCGAGCAGGAAGGCGGAGTTGGGCGGGAGGGCCTCGGCGAAGGTGTACTGGTCGGGGGTGACGGTGTAGCTGACGTGAGCCTGGACGGTGCCGGCGAGGCCGGCGAGGCAGGCGCCGAGGGCGAAGGCGAGGAGCTTGAGGCGGAAGCCGTTGATGCCCATGGCCTCGGCGGCGGTCTCGTCCTCGCGGATGGCGACCCAGGCGCGGCCGATGCGGGAGTTGCCGACCCGGGCGAAGACGAGCACGACCAGGGCGGTGACGAGCAGCATCAGCAGGTAGTAGTTGGAGAAGCGGCCGAGTTCGATGCCGGCGACGGTGTGGGGCTTGCCGAGGTCGAAGCCGAGGATCTCCAGGTCGGGGATCCGCGGGATGCCGTTGGAGCCGTTGGTGATCTTGGGGCCGGTGGTGCCGTTGAGGTTGAGCATGGTGATGCGGAAGATCTCGCCGAAGCCGAGGGTGACGATGGCGAGGTAGTCGCCGCGCAGCCGCAGGGTGGGGGCGCCGATGAGGACGCCGAAGACCATGGAGACGGCGGCGCCGGTGAGCATCGCGGCCCAGAACGGGAACTGGACGTGGATGGGCGAGGCGGGGGAGCCGGAGACCAGGGCGGCGGCGTAGGCGCCGACGCCGAGGAAGGCGACGTACCCGAGGTCGAGCAGGCCGGCCAGGCCGACGACGATGTTGAGGCCGAGGGCGACGGTGGCGAAGATCAGGATGTTGGTGGCGACCGAGGTGTACTGGTCGCTGCTCTGGGTGAAGGGGAAGCTCGCGGCGGCGGCGAACGCCGCGCCGGTGGTGACCGGGCGGTGCTTGACGGTCAGTGCGCGCAGCCGGGCGATCAGGCCGGACTTGGTGAGGGCGGCGAGGGTGGGGCCGGCGAACAGCAGGCAGCCGATGAAGAGTTCGCCGTACTCGGTGTCGATGCCGAAGGTGATCGCGAAGAGGCCGAGCCCGAAGGCGACGATGATGATCAGGACCTCGACCCAGGACGGCAGCGCGCGGGGGGCGGCGAGCGGGCGCTCGACCTTGCCGAGGCGCAGCCAGGTGTTGGCGAGGTGGCCGAGCTGGAGGAGGAGGACGGCGCCGGTGGCGATGACCACGCCGCCCGCGAGGGCGGTCAGGACGGGGGCGACGGGCTTGTCGCCGGGGACGGCGTGGGCGCCGAACCAGACCAGGGGGGCGGCCGGGACGAGCAGGAAGAGGCGCTTGTCGACGATCCGCAGCGGGACGGCGGTGCGCCGGTCGAGCGGGAGGCCGAGGGCGCCGAGGACGGTGAGCAGGCCGCCGGCGGCGAGGACCCAGCCGCCGGGTTCGAGGTTGACGAGGCCGTCGAGTTCGACGGCGATGGAGGCGACGGAGTAGGCGCTGACGGCGAGGGTGCCGGTGGCGGCGTACAGGACGGCGTTGTTGCTGCCGGCGGGGGTGACCCAGCGCAGGCCGGGGACGCCCTGGGAGCCGAGCAGCACGGCCAGGGTGAGGAGGCCGGCCGCGAGGGCGAGCCACTGGAGGCCGGCCGGGGAGCCGTAGTAGGTGAGGTCGCCGGGGAAGTCGGAGGTCCAGGTCCAGGCCATGGCGGCGGAGGCGGCGGTGGCGAGGGCGCCGAGGCCGGTGAGGGCCGCGGCGGCGCGGGCCGGCAGGGGGATGACCGGGGTGGTCTCGGTGGTCGTGGTGGTCATGGTGGTCACGCCCTGTCCGCGACGCGCTCGCCGAGCAGGCCTTGGGGCCGGACGAGGAGCACGAGGATGAGGAGTACGAAGGCCCAGACGTCCTTCCAGGCGCCGCCCCCGAAGAGGTGCATGCCGGGCAGGTGCTGGATGTATCCGGTGGCGAGGGCTTCGGCGAGGCCGAGGGCGAGGCCGCCGAGCATGGCTCCGTAGATGTTGCCGATGCCGCCGAGGACGGCGGCGGTGAAGGCCTTGAGGCCGAGGATGAAGCCCATCCGGAAGTCGACCTGGCCGCTGCGCAGGCCGTAGGCGATGGCGGCGACGGCGGCGAACGCGGCGCCGATGGCGAAGGCCATGACGATGATGCGGTCGGTGTCGATGCCCATCAGCTTGGCGGTGTCCGGGTCCTGGCTGGTGGCCTGCATGGCGCGGCCGGAGCGGGTGCGGGTGACGAACCAGCCCAGGGCGAGCATGCAGAGCGGGGCGGCGATGATCAGGAAGAGGTCGCTGCGCTGGATGGTGACGGAGCCGAGGCTGAAGGGGTCGCCGGGGATCTTGGGGAAGACCCGGGCCTTCTTGGCGTCGGGGTAGAAGGAGAAGACGAGCTGCTGGAGGAAGATGGACAGCCCGATCGCGGTGATCAGCGGGGCGAGCCGGGGCGCGTTGCGCAGGGGGCGGTAGGCGAACCGCTCGGCGGCGACGGCGGTGAGGGTGGAGACCAGGACGCCGGCGATCAGCATCAGCGGTAGGGCCAGCCAGAGGGTGGTGCCGCCGGGGAGGGCGAGGTAGGCGGTCAGGGCGCCGAAGCCGCCGACCATGACGATCTCGCCGTGGGCGAAGTTGATGAGCTGGACGATGCCGTAGACCATCGTGTAGCCGATCGCGACGAGCCCGTAGAGGGCGCCGAGGATCAGGCCGTTGGCCAGCTGCTGCGGTAGGTCGTGCACCGCTGGGCCTCCGTAGTGCGTTCGGGGGTGTCCGCGTGGGTGGTGGATGTGGGGGCGCGCGGGGGCACTCGTGGCGCCCCCGCGCGCTGGGTGGTTCGGTGGTGCCGGATCCGGGTGGGTGGTTCGGTGGTGTCGGATCCGGTGGTGGGTCAGCCTTCGAAGGTGCCGGTCTTCTCCACGTCCCACTTGCCGTCCTTGACGGCGTAGACGGTGAGCTGCTTGTTGGTGGTGTCACCGAACTCGTCGAAGGAGACCTTGCCGGTCACGCCGTCGAAGGAGACCTTCTGGACGGCGTCGACGACGGCGGCGCGGGGGTTGGCCGGGAGCTTGCCGTTGTTGGCGGCGACGACGGCCTTGACGGCCTGGATGATGGCCCAGCCGCTGTCGTAGGAGTAGCCGCCGTAGGTCTCGTAGGCGTCCTTGTAACCGGCGGCCTTGTAGTCGGCGATGAACTTCGCGGCGGTCGGGAGCTTCTCGACGGCGCCGCCGACGGCGGTGGCGAGGTCGCCGGCGCTCTTCGGGTTGAGCTTGATGAAGTCGGCGCTCTGCATGCCGTCGCCGCCCATCAGCGGGATGGCGACGCCGGCCTCCTTGAGCTGGAGGGAGAGCGGGCCGGCCGCGGGGTACTCGCCGCCGTAGTAGACGGCCTCGGCGCCGGAGCTCTTGACCTTGGTGACGATGGCGGCGAAGTCGCGGTCGTCGGGGTTGACGTGCTCCTCGCCGACGATGGCGCCGCCCTGCTTGACGAACTCGGCCTTGAAGGTGGCGGCCAGGCCGGCGCCGTAGGTCTTCTGGTCGTCGATGAGGAAGACCTTGGACTTCTTGGCGTCCTTGGCGAGGTACTGGGCGGCGAAGGGGCCCTGGACGGCGTCGGTGGTGGCGGTGCGGAAGTAGGTCTTGAAGGGACGCTTCTTCTCGCCGCTGGCCCACTTCTCGCCCTGGCTGAGGGCGACGCCGGTGTTGGCGGGGGAGATCTCGACCAGGTTGGCGTCGGCGAAGATCTGCTGCATCGACTGGGCGACGCTGGAGTTGAGCGGGCCGACGACGCCGACGACGCTGGTGTCGCCGACCAGCTGGGTGGCGTTCTGCTGGCCGGGGCCGGGCTTGGCGGTGTCGTCCAGGGCCTTGATCTGGAACTTGACGCCGGGGACCTCGTTGGCCTCGTTGGCCTTCTTCGCCGCGAGTTCGACGGAGTTGCGGATGCCGAGGCCGATGGCGGAGAGGTCGCCGGTGAGCGGGGCGTCGATGCCGATGGTGACGGTGGTGGCGGAGCCGCCGCCGCTGCCCCCGTCGCCGGACTTCTTGTCACCGCGAGAGCCGCAGGCGCTGAGGCTGAGGGCGGCGATCACGGCAATGCTCACGACAACTGCTGAACGGTGACGCACGAGGGTCCCCTTCGGTTCGGGATGCGCCCGCGCCGGAGTGGCGGGAGCCGGAGTGCGCGGAGGGCCAGGCCCATTCGGATGGCGCGGTGACTGGCCGTGACTCTAGATGCCGTTGGGCGGCTCGGGCAGTGCTGCGAGCAGGCTGTGATTCTCTTGTTATGAGCACACGGAGCAGTTGTCTCACCATGTGGTCGTTTCGGCTCGATCGATCCGGCCCTTTCGGGTGTTTACGCGCTGGTAGGGCGATGTAAGGGCCGGAAATGGGGGTTGCGGCTGGCGTCACCGATAATCGAACAGTCAAGTCCGATTCCCATGTTTCGACCGGTAGCGTCCGGATTGCGGACGAGAAGAGCACGGTCAAGCGACCCCGGGGCCCCGGGAGCGCTCGGGGTCGGGTTTTGCTCGGATTTCCTGCTTGTTACGCAGCGTTACAAGGGTCGGGAACGCGTCGGCCCCCGCCGGACATGCGAACCGCCCCCTTGTCCAGACCAACGCCTGCCCAGAGTGGCGGATGGTCAAACAAGGGGGCGGTAAAGGGACTTGATGTCGTCTTGACTGAACTTGCTTCGAAGGTAGGGACGTTACCGGTGGGGCCGGGTACACCTGTGGTGACGGGTGGGGCGCCGCGGCGCCGGCCGGGACGTCAGAGGTCGCGCAACATGCAGGTCAGCCGGCAGCTGGTGACCCGCTTGCCGGTGTCGTCGGTGACCGCGATCTCGTAGGTGGCGGCGGTGCGGCCCTTGAACACGGCCGTCGCCACCCCGGTGACCAGGCCGGACGTCGCCGAGCGGTGGTGGGTCGCGTTGAGGTCCACGCCGACCGCGTACCGGCCGGGGCCGGCGTGCAGCATCGCCCCGATCGAGCCCAGCGTCTCCGCCAGGGCCGCGGACGCGCCGCCGTGCAGCAGCCCGTACGGCTGCTGGTTGCCCTCCACCGGCATGGTGCCGACCACGCGGTCGCCGGAGGCCTCGACGATCCGGATGCCGAGCTTCTCGCCGAGGTCGCCGCCGGAGAAGGTCTCCGGGCTCACACCGAGCTTGGCGAAGTGGTCCAGGACGTCCTGCGGGACCTTCAGGACGGGGGCGGTGTCGGGGGCCGCATCGGCCATGGGGGAACTCCTGCCGCTCGGGGGTCACGGGGCGTGCTGCCTGTGATCGTACGACCGTCCTACTCGGCGGTACCGCGCGCGGCCGGGGCTGGCGTGGCGGCTCCGGTGGACGCCCGGGCGGGCACCTCTGCCGCCCCGCCGCCGCGGTGCCAGGGCCGCCGGCGGCGTGCCCCTTTTGTCGGTGCCGGGCCATAGGATCGGTGGCCGGTAGTGGAATCGGCAGGAACGGACGTTGACGTGGCTACGCAGAGTACGGACAAGGGCGCGACGGGTGGCGGCGGGGCCGGCCCGCGGCCCCGGCTGATGCTGCTCGACGGGCACTCGATGGCCTACCGGGCCTTCTACGCCCTGCCCGTGGAGAACTTCAACACCTCCACCGGGCAGCCCACCAACGCGGTCTACGGCTTCGCGTCGATGCTCGCCAACACCGTCCGCGACGAGCAGCCCACCCACGTCGCCGTCGCCTTCGACCTCTCCCGGCAGACGTTCCGCTCCGTCGAGTTCCCCGACTACAAGGCCAACCGCGCCAAGACCCCCGACGAGTTCCGCAGCCAGATCGGCCTGATCGGCGAACTGCTCGACGCCATGAGCATCCCCCGGCTGACCGCCGAGGGCTTCGAGGCCGACGACATCATCGCCACCCTGGCCACCGCCGCCGAGGCGGCCGGCTACGACGTCGACATCGTCACCGGCGACCGCGACTCGCTCCAGCTGGTCACCGACCACGTCACCGTCCTCTACCCGACCAAGGGCGTCTCCGAGCTCACCCGCTTCACCCCGGAGAAGGTCACCGAGAAGTACGGCGTCACCCCGCGCCAGTACCCGGACCTCGCCGCGCTGCGCGGCGACCCGTCCGACAACCTGCCCGGCATCCCCGGCGTCGGCGAGAAGACCGCCGCCAAGTGGGTCAACCAGTTCGGCTCCTTCGACGAACTCGTCGCCCGCGCCGACGAGGTGAAGGGCAAGATCGGCGAGAAGCTGCGCGACCACCTCGACTCGGTCAAGCGCAACCGCGTCCTCACCGAGCTGGTCCGCGACGTCGAACTCCCGCTCGGCGTCGCCGACCTGGCCCGCGCACCGTTCGACAGGGCCGCCGTCGGCACCCTGATGGACTCGCTGGAGTTCCGCAACGCCAACTTCCGCGACCGCGTCCACGGCATCGACCCGGCCGCCGGCGAGGCCGCCGCCGAAGCCGAACTCGCCCCCGGCGTCGAGGTGGACGGCGAACTGCTCACCGACCCGGGCACCCTGGCCGCCTGGCTCCGCGAGCACGCCTCCGACGGCAAGACCACGGTCGCGCTCGCCGCCGTCTACCAGTGGGCGCTCGGCACCGGCGAGGTCACCGAAGTGGCCCTCGCCGCCGGGGAGACCGCCGCCTGGTTCGACCCGGCGCTGCTCGCCGAGGAGGACGAGCAGGCCTTCGCCGGCTGGCTCGCCGACGCCACCGCACCCAAGGCCCTGCACATCGCCAAGCAGGTCATGCGCGCCTTCGCCGAGCGAGGCTGGACGGTCGGGGGCGTCGTCGCCGACACCGCGCTCGCCGCCTACCTGGAGAAGCCCGGCCGCCGCACCTTCACCCTGGAGGTGCTCGCCGAGGAGTACCTGGCCCGCTCGCTCACCCCGGCCCCCGCCACCGAGAGCGGCCAACTCGCCTTCGACGCGCCGGAGGAGGACGAGACCGCGGCCGCCCGCTCGCTGATGCTCCAGGCCCGCGCCGTGCTCGACCTCGCCGCGCTCTTCGACACCCGCCTCGCCGAGGTCGGCGCCACCGGGCTGATGCGCGACATGGAACTGCCCATCGCCGCCCTGCTCGCCCGCATGGAGCGCTACGGCATCGCCGCCGACCGCGAGTGGCTCACCACGCTGGAGGCGCAGTTCGCCGCCGAGATCCAGCGCTGCGTCGAGGAGGCACACGCCGCCGCCGGGCACGAGTTCAACCTCGGCTCGCCCAAGCAGCTCCAGGAGATCCTCTTCGGCGAGCTCGCGCTCCCCAAGACCAAGAAGATCAAGACCGGCTACACCACCGACGCTGACGCGCTCACCTGGCTGGCCACCCAGACCGACAACGAGCTGCCCGTCATCCTGCTGCGCCACCGCGACCAGGCCAAGCTGCGCACCACCGTCGAGGGCCTGCTCAAGACCGTCTCGCCCAAGGGCCGGATCCACACCACCTTCAACCAGATGGTCGCCGCCACCGGCCGGCTCTCCTCGCAGGACCCGAACCTGCAGAACATCCCGGTCCGCACAGAGGAGGGCCGCGCCATCCGCCGCGCCTTCGTCGTCGGCCAGGGCTACGAGACGCTGCTCACCGCCGACTACTCGCAGATCGAGCTGCGGATCATGGCGCACCTGTCCGAGGACGAGGCGCTGATCGAGGCCTTCGCCTCCGGCGAGGACCTGCACACCACCGTCGCCTCCCAGGTCTTCGAGGTGCCGGGCGCCGCGGTCGACGCCGAGATGCGCCGCAAGATCAAGGCGATGTCCTACGGCCTGGCGTACGGGCTGTCCGCGTACGGGCTCTCGCAGCAGCTCGGCATCAAGCCCGCCGAGGCGCAGGGCCTCATGGACACCTACTTCGAGCGCTTCGGCGGCGTCCGGGACTACCTGCGCCGGGTCGTCGACGAGGCCCGCGCGACGGGGTACACCGAGACCCTGCTCGGCCGCCGCCGGTACCTGCCGGACCTCAACAGCGACAACCGCCAGCGCCGCGAGATGGCCGAGCGGATGGCCCTCAACGCCCCGATCCAGGGCTCGGCCGCCGACATCGTCAAGATCGCCATGCTCCGGGTGGACGAGGCGCTGCGCGCGGCCGGCCTCACCTCCCGGATGCTGCTCCAGGTGCACGACGAAATCGTCCTGGAGCTGGTCCCGGGCGAGCGCGAGCGGGTGGAGGCCGTGGTCCGCGAGCAGATGGCCGGCGCCTACCCGCTGCGCGCCCCGCTGGACGTCTCGGTCGGCGTCGGCGCCAACTGGGAGACCGCCGCGCACTGACGGTGCCGCAAGCGGTTCTCGGCGGGCCCGGACGCGTGGAGCGTGCGGGCCCGCCGTCATCGGCGGCCCCGGGGTGGCCCAGCCGGCTTGCGGGGAATTGGCCCATACGACAAGTCAATTTCGTACTACCGTAGGCACAATGACAACAGGATCCACTGCGACCGACCAGCCCCTGTCCCCGGCCGAGGCGCCGACCAGCCAGGCCCGCAACTCCGCCGCCTTCTGGGCCGCGACCGGTCGGAGCCGGGGACACGAGGTGATCCGACGCCGCGGATTCCTCGCGGTCGACGGCGACGAGCGCGCGGGCCTGCGGATCCTGGTCCAGGAGCCCGACCTCGACCCAGGCGAACTGGCCGAGGTGGGCGAACTGGTGCGCGGGGCCGCGGGGGCGGTGAACGTCGAGGATCCGTTCAGCGCGACCGACCTGAGCCACCTGGGCATGCGCAACTGGCAGATGCCGATCATGCTGCGCCTGCCCGGGCCCGTCGGCGAACCGGCCCTCGACGTGACCCGGGTGAGGCGGCCCGAGGACCTCCAGACAGCCGAGCGGGTGGTGATCGAGGGCTTCGAACTGGACCGATTCGAGCCCTACCGCCCCGGCGAGCTGTTCCCGACGGCGCTGATCGAACAGCCGGGCGTGGACGTGTTCGTCGCCTCGCTCGACGGTGCGGTCGCGGGAGCCTGCGTCAGCGTCGTGGCCGACGGCGTCGGCAGCCACTACTGGGTCGCCGCGTCGTCGGCGTTCCGCTCGCGCGGGGTGGGCCGGGCCGTGATGCTCGGAGCCCTCGCCCACCTGGCGGACCTGCCGGCCACGCTCACCGCCTCGAAGCTGGGCAGGCCGCTGTACGAGTCGCTGGGTTACACGGTCGCGACGCCCTCGACCTGGTGGGCCGCGCCTTCCGGGACGGCGTAGCGGTGAAGCCCGCTGGGTCGCCGGCCCGCCGGGCACCCGCAGGGCACCGGCCCTGTGGACGGCTTCAGCGGTAGGCCGTGCGGCTGCGCACCAAGGTCACCCGCGGCGCCGGGTCCGCTCGGCCGCCGTGGCCCTGACGTTCAAGCTCATCGAGTCCGCCCAGGACCGCTGGCGCGCCGTCAACGCACCCCACCTGGTCGCCCTCGTTCGGGCCGGGGTCCGCTTCGGCAAAGGCGTGCTCGTCGAACGCGAGGAGTCCAGTGCGGCCTGACCGGGCTTCGCGCCAGGCGGCAGGAACCGTCCGCCCCACCGGCGGCTACCGGGAGGATGCGAGCTGTACGGCGGTCCTGATCAGGCCGGCCAGGGCTGGTGAGCGGCTGTGCGCGGGCCAGGCGATGTGGGTGACGACGGGGGGCGCGTTGGTCAGGGGGACGGCGGCGTGCGCGGACCACAGCCAGGCGCGCGCGGAATCCGGCACGATGGCGACGGTGCGTCCCAGCGCGACCAGTTGCGCCAACTGCGTCTGATCGCGGATCTCGGGGCCGGGGCCGGGCGCGTAGATGCCGTGACGGGGCCAGCGCGCCGGTGGGAGGTCGGGGACGTTGCTGATGTCGGCCAGGGACAAGGTCTTGCGCGCGGCCAGGGGGTGTCCGGCGGGCAGAATGGCGAACTGGTTCTCGGTCATGAGCTCCTCGCTGTCGAACCCGGCGAGGGAGTTGAACGGCACGTGCATCAGCGCGACGTCGGCGCTGCCGTCGCGCAGCCGTGCTTCCTGGTCGCACATGCCGCACTGCAGGACCTCGACCTCGGCGGCGTCAGGCTCGGCCGCGTAGGCGTCGAGGAGCTTCTGCAGCAGTTCGTGAGCCGCGGCGGTCTTCACCGCCAGCACCAGACGGGTGCGCTCTCCGCTCAGGTTGTCCGCTCCGCCGGCGCGGCGGGTGCGGCGTGCGGCGGCGGTGGCGGCGTCGAGCGTCGCGCGGCCCTCGTGCAGCAGCACCGTTCCGGCATCGGTCAGCGCGACGCCGCGGCGGTTGCGTTCCAGGAGGCTTACGCCGAGACGCCGTTCGAGCTGCTGGACCGCCCGCGACAGTGGCGGCTGGGCCATGCCCAGGCGTTCGGCGGCCCGGCCGAAGTGAAGCTCCTCGGCGACGGCCACGAAGTATCTCAGCTCGCGGGTCTCCAAGGCGTCCACGGCGGCAGCGTACTCCTACGATACCGACCGGGTATCACAGCGCACCCGATCGGTGTTGGCCGGCGCGGTCGCCTGGGAGCGAGCATGGACGGCATGAGCGAAACGAAGATCGCGCTGGTCACCGGCGCGAACAAGGGAATCGGCTACGCGATCGCCACCGGCCTCGGAGCCCTCGGATACCGCGTGGCCGTCGGAGCGCGGGACGCAGGCCGACTCGAAACCGCCGTCGAGAAGCTGCGCGCCGCCGGGGCCGACGCGTTCGGCGTGCCGCTGGACGTGACCGGCACCCAGAGCGTCGCCGACGCAGCGGAGCTGATCGAGCGTCAGGCCGGAGGGCTGGACGTGCTGGTCAACAATGCGGGCATCTCCGGAGAGATGGGTCCGGGCTGGGTGCAGGACCCAACGACCCTCGACCTCGACTTGGTCCGCACGGTCGTGGAGACCAACGTCATCGGCGTCATCCGGGTGACGAACGCAATGCTCCCGCTGCTGCGCCGCTCGTCCTCGCCGCGCATCGTCAACATCTCCAGCGGCGTCGGCTCCATGACCCGGCAGGCCGACCCGGACATCGAGATGGGAGCGATCATGGCGGCCTACGCGCCGTCGAAGGCGTTCCTCAACGCCGTGACCGTGCAGTACGCCCGGCAGTTCGCCGACACGGGCATCCTGATCAACGCCGCCTGCCCCGGCCTGTGCGCGACCGACTTCACCGGTTTCTTCGGGAGCCGCACCCCGGAACAGGGCGCGGCCACGGCGATCCGGCTCGCCACGCTGCCGGACGACGGCCCGTCCGGCGCGTTCTTCGACGACGAGGGCGTCGTCCCCTGGTAAGGGATGAGTTGTCCTGGACGCGGGATCGCACCAGCGGCGCGAGCGCGATTGCGAGGTCGGGTCGCAGGTCGGACCCGCGACGGAGCCGGCCCGCGTCGGCCCCGTCCGGAACGACACACACTGCGCGCCGTTCGCTGTTCGGCTCTCCTGTCACTTCCGGGCGTTGGTGCGCTTCGTGGGCTCTGCTGTGGTCGGGTCCTCGGGCCAGGGGTGGCGGGGGTAGCGTCCTCTGAGGTCTGCGCGGACGGCTTGGTAGCCGTTGCGCCAGAAGTTCTCCAGGTCGCCGGTGATGGCGGCGGGGCGGCCGGCGGGGGAGAGCAGCTGGACGGTGAGCGGGACGCGTCCTCCGGCCAGGGCGGGAGCAGCTTTCCAGCCGAAGAGCTCTTGCAACTTGACGGCCAGCACAGGGCGTTCGGTGCTGTAGTCGACCCGTATCTTCGAGCCGGTCGGGACGGTGATGCGCTCGGGGGCCAACTCGTCCAGCCGCCCGGCTTCTCCACTCGTCCACGGGAGCAGGCGCTGCAGGGCTGCCGTCGTATCGATCCTCGCGAGGTCGGCGCGGCGGCGGGCGCGGGACAGCTCGGGTTCCAGCCACTCGTCGGCGCGTTCCAGGAGCGCGGCGTCGGACACGTCCGGCCACGGGTCGCCGATGGCGGCGTGGAGGAAGGCGAGGCGTTCGCGCAGGCCAGGTGACGGCCAGGTCAGCAGGGTGCGCACGCCCTCGCGAGTGAGGCCTTCGAGGATGGCTGCCCGGACGAGGGTGGTGTCGGGGCGGTTCAGCGGCTTCTCGGTGAGTTCGATGGCGCCGAGGGATTCGACCCGGCGGGCCGTGACCTCGTCGCGGCGGGTGTCCCAGTGGACCTCCTCGCGGGCGGTGAGCAGCGCCGCCCCCGCTTGCCGCGCGGTGTCCTCGTCCAGTGCCGCGGCGTGCAGCACCCGCGCGGAGTGTGCGCCCGCCGGGCGGTCGGCTACCGCTACGGCGAGCCAGGGCACGGCGCCGAGCGCCGTGCCGGGGGCGAGTTCGGCCGCTGTCCCGGAGGCCATCAGGTACGGGCTGCGCTCGCCGGGGGCGGGTCGTTCCACCCGTGCTCTCGCGATCCGCTCCGGGAACGCGAGGGCGACGACGAGTCCGACGGCGGTGGCGTCGGGCAGGCGGGTGGCGGGTTCGTCGCCGGCGGCGCGCTGCAGTCGGCGGACTTCGTCGCGCCAGCGGCCCGCGTAGGGATCACCGGAACCGCGCACGGTCCGCCACACCGCCGCGAGGTCGTCCCCGAGCGCCCGTGGCGGCTCCTCCGACAGCAGGGCGACGACCTCGGCCGCCCGGCGTGCGCCGACGGCGGGAGCGCCGTCGACGAGCGCCCGCCCCAGTCGGGGGTGCAGCCCGGTGCGGGCGAGGCGGACGCCGCGCGGGGTGGCCCGGCCTTCGGTGTCGACGGCGCCGAGGGCCTGCAGGGTCTGCCGGGCGGCGGCCATCGCCCCGGCGGGCGGGGCGTCGGGCAGGGCCAGGCCGGTGGCGTCCGGGTCACCCCAGCAGGCGGCCTGGAGGGCGAACGGGGTGAGGTCGGCGAGGGCGATCTCGGGGGTGGGGAACCGGGCGGCGAGGGCGTCCTCGGCCTCGTTCCAACAGCGGTACACCGTGCCCGGGGCCTCGCGCCCGGCCCGTCCGGCGCGCTGCCGGGCGGCGGCGAGCGAAGCCCGGACGGTGACGAGTGCGGCCAAGCCGCGGGCGTGGTCGGTGCGCGGTTCGCGGGCGAGTCCGGCGTCGACGACGACCCGTACACCGGGCACGGTGAGCGAGGACTCGGCGACGGCGGTGGCGAGGACGACCCGCCGTCGGTCGGACGGTGTCAACGCCGCGTCCTGGACGGCCTGCGGGGCGCGCCCGTGCAGCTGGAGCACGTCGGCCGGGACGCCGTTCAACTGCCCGGCGACCCGCGCGATCTCGCCGACGCCGGGCAGAAAGCAGAGCACGTCCCCGTCGCGCTCGCTCAACGCCCGCCGTACGACGGAGGCGACGTGGTCGAGCAGCGCGAAGTCCACCCGGGTGCCGTGCGCGGGGCGCACGGCGCGCGGCGGGGGCGCCCACACCACGTCCACCGGGTGGGACACCCCGTGCGCCTCCACCACGGGGGCGCCGCCGAGGAGTGCGGCCCAGGCCTCGGTGTCGGAGGTGGCGGAGGCGCAGACCAGGCCCAGGTCGGGCCGCAGCGCGGCGCGGACGTCGAGCAGGAAGGCGAGCGCGGTGTCGGCGTCCAGGTGGCGTTCGTGGCACTCGTCGAGCACGACGACATCCACGCCGGGCAGTTCCTGGTCGCGCTGGAGCCGTTGCAGCAGGACGCCGGTGGTGACGACCTCGACGACGGTGTCCGGCCCGACGTGACGCTCGCCGCGCACCGTGTATCCGACCTCGCCGCCCACGGACGAGCCGAGCAGCCAGGCCATCCGCCGGGCGGCGGCCCGGACGGCGAGCCGGCGCGGTTCGGCGACCAGTACGCGTCGGACAGGGCCGGAATCGAGCAGCCCGGCCAGGGCGAGCGGCACCAGTGTGGTCTTGCCGGTGCCGGGCGGCGCGGCGAGCACGGCGGTGCCGGAGCCGTCCAGTGCCTCGTGCAGCGCGGGCAGGGCGGTGCGGACGGGAAGGTCGCGCCAGGCCGCCCCTGCTGATCGGTCGGGCAGCAAGGCGTCAGCCCCGCTCGGTGACGAAGATCGCGGTGCCGGGGATCAGCCGGCCGCGCAGCGGGGACCAGCCGCCCCACTCCTGTTCCAGGCCGGCCGGCCACTCGGGTTCGACCAGGTCGACCAGTCGGAAGCCGGCGGCGACGAGTTCGCGGACCCGGTCGCCGAGGGTGCGGTGGTGTTCGACGTAGGTGGCGCGGCCCTGCTCGTCCTGTTCGACGTACGGGGTGCGGTCGAAGTAGGACGCCACCGCGGTGAGGCCCTCGACGCCGGGCTCGTCGGGGAAGGCCCAGCGGATCGGGTGGGTCACCGAGAACACCCAGCGCCCGCCGGGCCGCACCACCCGGTGGACCTCGCGCATCAGGGCTTGGGTGTCGGCGCTGAACGGGACGGCGCCGTAGGCGGAGCAGGCGAGGTCGAAGGAGCCGTCGGCGAAGGGCAGCACGGCGGCGTCGGCCTGGACGACCGGGACGGGCGCGGTGCCGCGGCCGAGGTCGATCCGGCGGGAGTGCTGGAGCTGGCGGTGGGAGATGTCCAGGGCGACGGGGCGAGCGCCGCGGGCGGCCAGCCAGCGCGAGCACTGGGCGGCGCCGGCGCCGATCTCCAGCACGTCCTTCCCGGCGACCTCGCCGAGCAGGCGGGCGTCGGCCTCGTCCAGGCCTTCGGGGCACCAGGTGAAGCGGTCGTCGCCGAGGAACTCGCCGTGTTCGTCCTGGTACTCGTCGGCGTTGCGGTCCCACCAGTGCCGGCTGGCGCGGCTGCTCTCCCCGGTGCCGGCCGCGCGCCGCACCGCGT
Source organism: Kitasatospora sp. NPDC048545 (assembly GCF_040651155.1). Taxonomy (NCBI): domain Bacteria; kingdom Bacillati; phylum Actinomycetota; class Actinomycetes; order Kitasatosporales; family Streptomycetaceae; genus Kitasatospora; species Kitasatospora sp. NPDC048545. Next base: position 42,306 of record NZ_JBEZIQ010000016.1, on the reverse strand, counting down.
CGTCATCGCCCTCCTCGGCGGATGCGTCAAGATCGTGGAGGTCTGACTGGGGGGTGGTGGCCACGGTGACAATGCCCATCGCGTAGGGTATGGAGTGCGGAAGCGCCGCTGCCGCGAACCGGCCCTGCGAGGGGTCGGGTCCTGGCGGTGGCATCCGGGGAAAGGGCCCTTCCGGGCGCCGCCGAGAGGCGCGCAATCGGAGGATATGGCCTGATCCGCCCGGGCTCCACCGTCTTGCCGTCCTTCGGCATTGACCGTGCCCGGCCGTCCCCGTATGCTACAAGTTGCGCTGCGGGCCTGCGCGCCTCAGACGGAGCAGGTCGCGCTCGCATCTGTCGAAGACCCCACGGTCGCAAGACGGACGCCGATTCTCGTTGTACGGGAACGCCGGTGCGCCGTGTTCTTGGCTGTCCGGCTTTCGGTGGGAGCGATACGGGCCCTCCGCGTGGCATTACCTACGACTTTCATGTCCGTACCGGAGCCCTTTTCCTAATGACGAGCCCCACCGACTCCTCCCTCAGCACCACCCCGCAGGTCGCGGTCAACGACATCGGCGACGCGGAGGCCTTCCTCGCCGCCATCGACGAGACCATCAAGTACTTCAACGATGGCGACATCGTCGAGGGCGTCATCGTGAAGGTCGACCGTGACGAGGTCCTCCTCGACATCGGTTACAAGACCGAGGGCGTCATCCCGTCCCGCGAGCTCTCGATCAAGCACGACGTTGACCCGCACGAGGTCGTCGCCGTCGGTGACAACATCGAGGCCCTGGTTCTCCAGAAGGAGGACAAGGAGGGTCGTCTCATCCTGTCCAAGAAGCGCGCTCAGTACGAGCGTGCCTGGGGCACGATCGAGAAGATCAAGGAAGAGGACGGCATCGTCACCGGTACCGTCATCGAGGTCGTCAAGGGTGGTCTCATCCTCGACATCGGCCTCCGGGGCTTCCTCCCCGCCTCGCTGGTCGAGATGCGTCGCGTCCGCGACCTCCAGCCCTACGTGGGCAAGGAGCTCGAGGCCAAGATCATCGAGCTGGACAAGAACCGCAACAACGTGGTCCTGTCCCGCCGTGCCTGGCTGGAGCAGACCCAGAGCGAGGTCCGCCAGACCTTCCTCACCACCCTGCAGAAGGGCCAGGTGCGCTCCGGCGTCGTCTCCTCGATCGTCAACTTCGGTGCCTTCGTGGACCTGGGTGGCGTCGACGGCCTGGTGCACGTCTCCGAGCTGTCCTGGAAGCACATCGACCACCCGTCCGAGGTTGTCGAGGTCGGCCAGGAGGTCACCGTCGAGGTTCTCGACGTTGACATGGACCGCGAGCGCGTCTCCCTGTCGCTGAAGGCGACCCAGGAGGACCCGTGGCAGCAGTTCGCCCGTACGCACCAGATCGGTCAGGTCGTCCCGGGTAAGGTCACCAAGCTGGTTCCGTTCGGTGCGTTCGTCCGCGTGGACGAGGGCATCGAGGGTCTGGTCCACATCTCCGAGCTGGCCGAGCGCCACGTGGAGATCCCGGAGCAGGTCGTCCAGGTCGGCGACGAGATCTTCGTCAAGGTCATCGACATCGACCTCGAGCGTCGTCGCATCAGCCTCTCGCTGAAGCAGGCCAACGAGGCGCTGGGTGCCAACCCGGCCGAGGTCGAGTTCGACCCGACCCTGTACGGCATGGCCGCTTCGTACGACGACCAGGGCAACTACATCTACCCGGAGGGCTTCGACCCCGAGGCGAACGACTGGCTGCCCGGCTTCGAGAAGCAGCGCGAGGAGTGGGAGCGCCAGTACGCCGAGGCGCAGAGCCGCTTCGAGCAGCACCAGGCGCAGGTCATCAAGAGCCGCGAGGCCGACGCCCAGGCCGCCGAGGAGGGTGGCGACGCCGTCGCCGCTGCCGCCGGTGGTTCCTACTCGTCCAGCAGCGACGAGGGCTCCGGCGCCCTGGCCTCCGACGAGGCCCTGGCCGCCCTGCGCGAGAAGCTGGCCGGCGGCCAGAGCTGAGGCTCTCGCCCCCTGCTAGCCGATAGCTAGCGAATGGGCCCCATCCGGGAATTCCCGGATGGGGCCCATTTGGTTTTTCGCGCTGACTTATGCGCCTTACAACTGATGTGTTCTTTATGTGAAGGTAAATGTGAGATGGGGCTCATTGCCCTGCTATAGGTCGAAGTTCCGGTTGCGCCTACATTGAGTGGAGCTGCCCGAAAGGCTCCTTCATGCGCAATGCCTCCTCCGCTGCCCCCGTCTCCGCCCCCGCCGCCCTCGTCGGCGGCCGCCTCGCGGCCCTCGGCCGGTTCTGCTTCCGCCACCGTCGCTGGGTGCTCGGCTTCTGGGCCGTCGTCCTGGTCGTCGGTGTCCTGATCGGCGGCCGGGTCTTCGAGGGCTCGGTGGCCGGGGCGTCCTCGGCCAGCGCCGAGGCCGACCGGGGCAGCGCGGTGGTCGCCGCGGCCGACCCGGTCAAGGGCACCGTGACCGCGGTGGTGGACGGCAAACCGGTGGACGATCCGGCGGTCAAGGCCGCCGTCGAGCAGGCCACCGCCGAGATCGCCGGCCTGCCCGGGGTCTCCGCCGCCGTCGACGCCTACGGCTCCGGCCCGGCCCACGCCACGCTGCGTTCTGCCGACGGGACGGCGAGCCTGGTCTCCGTACGGTTGGCCGACACCGCCACCTCCGCCCAGACCGACGCCGTCACCCAGCGGCTCGCCGCGCTGAACGGCGCGGGCGGTGCGCACGTGACCGTCGGCGGGGACCTGGTGCTGCAGGACGAGGTCAAGAAGCAGACCGAGAAGGACACCCGCTTCGGCGAGATGGTGACGCTGCCGCTCACGCTGGTCGTGATGGTGCTGGTGTTCGGCGGGCTCTCGGCGGCCTCGCTGCCGGTGATCGGGGCGGTCGCCTCGGTGGGCGGCGCGCTGCTGGCCATGTTCGGGTTCAGCCGGATCATGGACATCGACACCAGCGTGCTGCCGATCGCCACCGTGCTGGGGCTCGGGCTGTCGATCGACTACGCGCTGCTCATGGTGAATCGTTTCCGCGAGGAACGCGGCCACGGCGCGGGCATCGCCGCCGCCGTCGAACGCACCGCGGCGACCGCCGGGCGCACCGTCGCCTTCTCCGGGCTGACCGTGGCCGTCGCACTGTCGGGCCTGTTCGTCTTCACCAGCCCGGTGCTCGGCGCGGTGGCCGCCGCCGGGGTGAGCGTGGTGGTGATCGCCGTCGCCGCCGCGCTGACCCTGATCCCCGCGCTGCTCGGCTTCGCCGGCTCGCGGATCAGGACGCCCACCGCACCCGTACCGGACGAGGGGTTCTTCAGCCGGACCGTCCGCCGCGTCCGCAAGCGGGCCGTCCTGGTCACGCTCGCCTCCGTGGCGCTGCTGATGGCGGCCGGGGCGCCGTTCCTCCACGCCGAGATGCGCAACTCGGGCGCCGCCGTGCTGCCCGCCTCCTCTGCCGGGCGGCAGGTCGCCGAGACCGTCGACCAGCGCTTCCCGCAGGTGTCGGCCGCGCCGATCACGGTGGTGGTCGAGGGCGGTCCCGCGGTGGCGCAGGCGTACGCGGACGAGGTGGTCGCCAAGCTGCCCGGGGTGAGCGGGGTCCGGGCGGTGAGCCCGGTGAACGATGCGGTCTCCACGATCGACGTCCTGGTGCACGGGGACCCGCAGGGCGGGCAGGCCAAGCACGTGGTCGAGGAACTGCGGGCGGACCGGGGCGGGCTGAAGACGTACGTCACCGGCGGCGCGGCCTCGGTGGTCGACTTCCAGAAGGAACTGCTCTCGCGCGGACCGTGGGCGCTCGGGCTGGTCGCGGCCGGGACACTGGTGCTGCTGTTCCTGATGACCGGCTCGGTGGTGATGCCGGTCAAGGCGCTGCTGATGAACCTGCTCTCGCTGGGCGCCTCGCTCGGCGCGCTCACCCTGGTGTTCCAGGACGGGTGGTTCAGCGGGATGCTCGGGTTCAGCCCGACCGGGGGGCTGGAGACCTTCATCCCGGTGCTGGTCTTCGCTTTCGCCTTCGGGTTGTCGATGGACTACGAGGTGTTCCTGCTCGCCCGGATCAAGGAGTTGCGGGACAAGGGGCACAGCTGTACCCGCTCGGTGGAGCTGGGGGTCCAGCGCAGCGGTCGGATCATCACCTCGGCGGCGCTGCTGATGGTGATCGTCTTCGCCGGGTTCGCGCTCGGGGACATGCTGATGGTCAAGCAGATGGGCATTGCCCTGGCCGTCGCCGTCGCGGTGGACGCCACCCTGGTGCGCTGCCTGCTGGTGCCCGCCGCGATGAGCCTGTTCGGCGAGTTCAACTGGTGGGCGCCGGCCCCGCTGCGCCGACTGCACCAGCGCTTCGGGCTGAGCGAGCACGTCGATCTGCCGGAGATCGAGCCCGCCGTGATCCCGGCGCCGCGACCGGTGGTCGCGCAGTCGGAGTCGGGGGCGGAGTCGGAGTCGGAGTCGCAGCCGGAGGCGGTGGAGCCGGAGGCCGGGGGCCTGGTGAAGGCCTAGGGGGGCGGGGTCGTACCCGGGCCCGGACCCTGGAGTGCGTCGGTGTACGCGCCGTACAGCTCGGCGACGCACTCCTCGACCACCTGGCCGGCCGTGTCGATCACCAGGTGGTCGCGGTCCCAGGGCTCGTAGGCGCCGGACTGTACGGCCGCCCGGTCCGGGAGGTCGAGGCCCGGGACGTCGACGGTGCGCTGTTCGACGCGGCGTCGGTGTTCGGCCGGGTCGGAGCAGATCGTCTCGACCTCCAGGCAGCGCGTGCCGGCCCGGACGGCGACCTCGCGCCAGGCCTGGCGGGTGACCGCGAGCGGATTGACCGACTCGGCGATCACCGGAAGGCCCTGGCGCAGGTGCTCCTCGGCGAGGGCGTGGGCCACGGCGTAACCGACCGGGCCGAGCGGCGGCGCGAGGGCGCCGGAGCGCACGATCGCCTGTTCGATGGTGTCGACCCGGAGGTGGACGGCACCGGCCCAGCGGGCGAAGCCGCGGGCCAGGGAGGTCTTTCCGGTGGCGGGCAGTCCGCCGAGGATGATCAGCACCGGGCCATCCTGCCGTACCGCCCGGATCCCGGGAGGGGCGGCTCAGGACAGGCGGTCGAGGAGGTCGACCGCGGCGCGCAGCCGGTCCTGCTCGGCGGGGGTGAGGCGGGACTCGATCGCGGTGGCGATGTGCTGCTCGCGGCGGGCGCGCTGGTCGAGCAGGGCGGTGCGGCCGGCCCCGGTGGCCGCGATGAGCTGCTTGCGCCCGTCGGTGGGGTGGGGCTGCTGGGTGACCAGCCCTGCCTCGGTCATCAGGGCGACGGTGCGGGCCATCGACTGGTGGCGCACGCGCTGGAGGTCGGCGAGTTCGGCGACGGTGCAGGAGAGTCCGTCGCGGACCAGCAGACCGAGGACGGCGGCCTGGTTCTGCGGCAGTTCGTCGCTGTCGCGCAGGGAGCGGACCAGGCTGCCGAGGGCGGCGCGCAGATCGGCGGCGAGTTCCAGGGTGTGCGGGTGCGGGGCTTCGCTGGTCATGGGAGAAGTCTATCCCGGATATCTACAGCCATGCTGTACAGCTTTGCTGTAGAGTTTCCGGCATGCGAATCACCAAGTTCGGACATGCCTGCGTACGCGTCGAGTACGGCGACACCACCGTCGTCGTCGACCCGGGGGCGTTCACCGATCCGGCCGCACTGGCCGGGGCGGACGCCGTCCTGATCACCCACGAGCACATGGACCACTTCGAGGAGTCGCGGCTGCGCGCCGCACTGGAGGCCGACCCGGCGCTGCGGGTGTGGACCAACAGCGCCGTCGCCGCCCAGCTGGACGGAGTCGCGCAGCGGGTCACCGCGGTCGGCGAGGGCGACGCCTTCGAACTCGGCGGGCTCGGCGTCTCGGTGCACGGTGAGTGGCACGCGGTGATCCACCCGGACATCCCCCGGGTGCAGAACATCGGCTTCCTTTTCGACGGCCGGCTCTTCCACCCCGGCGACGCGTTCACCGTGCCGCCGCACGCCGTCGACACCCTGCTGCTGCCGCTGGCGGCGCCGTGGAGCAAGGCCTCCGAGGTGGTCGACTACGTCCGGGAAGCAGGGCCGCGCCGGACCGTGCCCGTCCACGAGGCGGTGCTCAGCCCGATCGGGTTCGCGGTGCAGACCCGGCTGGTGGGGCCGGACGGGCCGGGCACGGGGGCCGAGCTGGCGCTCCTCGGGGAGGGGGAGAGCCTGGAGGTGGACTGACGGCCGACGGGTGGCCCGGTCCGGTGCCGGCGGGCCGGGCGGTGCCGACCGGGCCGGTCCGGTGCTGACGGGGCGGGCGGCGCGCCGGTAGCCTGACGCCATGCTGAAGATCGGACTGACGGGCGGTATCGGGGCGGGCAAGAGCGAGGTGTCCCGGCTGTTCGCCGCGCACGGCGCGGTGATCGTGGACTCCGACGTGATCGCCCGCGAGGTGGTCGCCCCCGGGACGGACGGTCTGGCGGCCGTGGTCGCCGAGTTCGGCCCGCAGGTGCTGCGGGAGGACGGCTCGCTGGACCGCCCGGCCCTCGGCGCGGTCGTGTTCGCCGACCCGGAGCGGCTGAAGGCGCTGAACGCGATCGTCCACCCGCTGGTGCGGGCCCGCTCCGCCGAACTGGAGACGGCGGCCGCACCGGACGCGGTCGTCGTGCACGACGTGCCGCTGCTGGCCGAGAACGGGCTGGCACCGCTGTTCGACCTGATCGTGGTGGTCGACGCGGCCGACGAGGTGCGGCTGGACCGGCTGGTGCGGCTGCGCGGGATGGCCGAGGAGGAGGCGCGGGCCCGGATGGGCGCGCAGGCCTCGCGGGCGGACCGGCTGGCGATCGCTGACCTGGTGATCGACAACGGCGGGGAACTGGCCGGGCTGGCGGCCCGGGTGGACGAGGTCTGGGCGGAGCTGGCGGAGCGCGCCGCGGTCTGAGCGGCGGGTCTGTTCGGAAGCCGTTCGCGAACTGTTCGGGGCCGTGCCGGGCCGCCGCGGTGTCGCCGCGCTGCGGTGCCGCGGCTCCCGCGGCGGCGGCGCGTCCTACGCGGCGCCGAGCGGGAGTCGGGCGCGCACGGCGAAGCCGCCCTCCGGGGTCGGGCCGGCGTGCAGGGTGCCGCCGAGGTCGCCGGCCCGGGTGCGCATCCCGGTCAGGCCGTGGCCACCGGACGGCAGTTCCGGGCCCGCGGCCGGGCTCGCGTCCGGTGCCGCGCCGCGGTTCGCCCCCGGTCCGGCCGTCCCGGATCCGCCCGTCCCGGATCCGCCCGTCCCGGATCCGCCCGTCCCGGATCCGCCCGTCCCGGATCCGCCCGTCCCGGTGGGGGAGTTGACCACCGTCAGGCGCAGCCCGTCCGGCTGGACCTCGACGGTGACGGCCACCTCGGCGGCCGGGGCGTGCTTGTGCGCGTTGGTCAGCGCCTCCTGGACGATCCGGTAGACCGCGTACTGCACGGCGGGCCCGGGCGGCGGCAGCCCGTCGGCCGGGCCGGTGACGGTCAGTCCGACCGCCAGGCCGGCCTGCCGGGACTCCTCGACCAGAGTGGGCAGGCCGCGTAGCGAGGGCGCCTGGTCGGCGGCCGTGGTCAGCACGCCCAGCAGGCCGCGCAGTTCGGTGAGCGCCTGCAGGCCGAGGGAGCGGATCAGGCCGAGCGTCTCCCGCACGGCGCCCGGGTCCTCGGCCTGGGCGACCTGGCCGGCGCCCGTGTGCAGGGTGATCAGCGAGACCCGGTTGGAGACGACGTCGTGCATCTCCCGGGCCAACCGGGCGCGTTCGGCGGCCGCGGCGCGTTCCTCGACGTGCCGCCGGGCCTCCTCCAGCAGCCGGTTGCGTTCGCCCAGGAAGCGATTCCGCTCGGCGAGCACCCGGACGGTGTGGGCGCGGGTGTGGGCGCCCAGCCCGAGGACGAGCGGGACGGCTCCGAAGACCAGCGGATCCTCGATCAGGTTGGCGAGCGAGGACGGGGTGCCGACGTCCCCGAGGTCGACCGGGACGAGCAGCCGCAGCTCGGACGCGGCCGCCAGGGCGTACAGCAGCAGGGTGCCGCCGCGCCGCGCGGCCAGTCCGTAGAGCGCGACGGCGAGCGGGAGTTGACCGCTCACCAGGGTGGCCGCGGTGACTGCCGCCGGATGCCGGCGCCGCAGGGCCAGGGCGAGGGCGCCGAAGGCCATCAGCCCGGCGTTGACCGGCGGCGAGGTGGTCGGGCCGAAGTCGGGGTCGTTCGCGGCGAGTGGGACGAGCACCAGCAGGACCAGGGCGGTCGGTGCGAGGGTCCGGACCGGGCGGGGCAGGCGCAGCGGCGGCCCGGGCAGCGGTGCGTCGGGGTCGGCGGCCGACTGGGAGGTGGGCTGCTGCATGAGGGGCATGCTTCCACACCGGGGTGCCGTGCCGGGATGATCTTCGGACCGAGTGGCCGGGAAGGGACTGTCGAAAGGCCGCCGGTGGGGGAGAGCATGGCGGGATGAGTGATCATTTCTCGCCGGGGCCGCAGCTGCCCGGACCCCGCCCGTCAGCACCGCACCCGGCCGAGCCGTTCCAGGCAGGGGCGCACCCGGCCGGGCCTCAGGCAGGGGCGCACCCGACAGGGCGGTCGGCCGTCGAACGGCTGGAGCGGTACGGCCGCGCCGAGCAGGAGGAGGTCCTCGGCCCCGGCGCCGACCCGTACGGCGTCGCGTACACCGGGCTGACCTTCCTGCCCAAGGAGATCCACTTCGGGGTCCGGGCCACCGACGGCCGGCTCGTCGCCCACACCGGGCTGCTGCCGCTGCCGCTCACTGCGGGCGGCACCGATCTGACGGTCATGGGCGTCGGCGGCGTCTGCGTCGCCCCCGACCGGCGCGGCGGTGGCCTCGCGCACGCCGTGGTCGGGGCCGCCCTGGCCCACGCGCGCACGCTCGGCCACCGGCGCGCGCTGCTGTTCTGCCGTCCACCGCTGGCCGCGTTCTACCGGGGACTGGGCTTCCGGGAGGTGGCCGGGGAGGTGACGGTGGAGCAGCCCGAGGGGCGGCTGGCGGTGATGCCGCTGCGCACGATGTGGGCGCCGCTGTCGGCGGGGACCGATTGGCCGGAGGGGCCGGTGCGGCTGCGGTCGCTGCCCATGTGAGGCCCGGTCAGGCGGTCGAGGCCGCGGAGGTCGCCCCGGCTGTGGAGGTCGTCGCGGTCGCCGCGGCCGACGCGCGCGCGTCCGCGTGGGCCACGGCGGCGCCGGCCAGCGCGCGGATCATGGCGTGCGCCCGGGTCCCGTCGCCGGACAGCTCGGGCTGGAACAGCGAGGCGAGGAAGAAGGGGTGGTCCGGCAGCTCCAGGATCCGTACCTCGCCCGACTCGTCCGCGCCGCTGAACCGCAGACCGTGCGCGCGCAGCCGGTCCAGGTAGGCGGCGTTGAGGCCGTACGCGCAGTGGTAGCGCTCCAGCGTGCGGGTGGTGCCGAGGACACGCTCGGCGAGCGTGTCCGGGGCGACGGCGACGGTGCCCTCGTGCCCGACCAGCGAGCAGCTCAGCGCGGCGATCACCTGCTGCTCCCCGTCGGGGTGCTCCTCGCCGTGGACGGCATCGGCCAGGCCGCAGACGTTGCGGGCGTACTCCAGCACCGCGTGCTGGAACCCGGCACAGGTACCGAGGAAGGGGATGCCGCGCTCGCGGGCGGTGCGGACGGCGGCCACGGCGCCGGCCTCGCTGCGGTACGGGCTGCCGGGGAGCAGCCAGATCGCGTCGAACCCGTCCAGGGCGCCGGACTCCGCGGCGTCCCCGGTGGGGATCCAGTAGGCGTCCAGGACGAGCCGTTCGTGCTCGGCGAGGGCGTCGAGCAGGCCCGGGATGCGGGCGTGCGAGCGGACGGCGGGGGAGCGGTCGCCGACCAGGGCGATCCGTGGGGTCATGTGGGTCATGCGGCTATCCTGACCCGGCACCCGAGATCAGCGCCAACGATGATTTCTTACCCGTCGATCAGATCGGTTGATGACCGCCGTGGATCCCCAGCAGCTGCGCACCTTCGTCACCGTCACCCGCCTCGGCTCCTTCTCGGACGCGGCGCGGGAGCTCGGCTACACCCAGTCCGCGGTCTCCCAGCAGATCGCCGCGTTGGAGGCGGACCTCGGGGCGGCCCTGCTGGTCCGCCGCCCGGTCGGCCCGACGGAGGCCGGCCGGCGGCTGCTGGAGCACGCCGCGCCGTTGCTGGTCCGGCTGGAGGCGGCACGTGCCGACGTCGCACGCCTGGCCGGCGCCGCGAGCGCCCGGCTGGTGCTCGGCGCCACGCCCCTGGCGGTCGGGGCGGCGCTGGGGCGCGCGCTCGGCGAGGTGCGCCGGGCGTATCCGAGGGTGGAGCCGGTGGTCCGGGTGCTAGCCCAGGACGTGCTGCCCGCGCAGGTCGCCACCGGCGAGGTCGACCTCGCCCTGATTGACGGCCTGGCCGCGCCCAGCGACCCGCTGCCGCTGCCCGACGTCGGCCCGCTGCGCACCGTCGCGGTGGACGAGCGGCCGGTCGCCGTCGCACTGCCCGTCGGACACCCGCTGGCGGGCCGCGGCGGTCTCGCGCTCGCCGACCTCTCCGCCGCCCGCTGGCTGGACGCCCCCGACCTCACCCCGCCGGTCGCCCGGCTGCGCGCGGCCGCGGGCGTCGACGGCTTCCGGCCCGCCACCCGCTACCAGGGCACCGACCTGCACGGGTTGCTGGCGCTCGTCGCCGCCGGGCACGGGCTCACGCTGCTGCCCGAGCCGGTGCTGTCCGGGGTGCCCGGGGTCGGGTGCGCGCCGATCGCCGGGCCCCGGCTGGTGCACCGCACCGAACTCGTGCACGGGAGCCTGCCGGACGGGCCGGCGGCGCTGCTGGCCCGACTGCTGGAGCAGGGGCGGGGCGGCTCCGCCTGACCGGCGGTCGGTGGTCGGGCCCCGGCGGTCGGTGGTCGGTGGTGACGATGTGGCGGGGCGGTGCTCGGCGGAGGGGGTGTCCGGTGGCCCGTAATGGGGTTGCGGGGGCTACCGGGCCCGATGAAATGATCATGCAATGGACATCATCATCAGGCGGGTGCGGAGCGAGGACTGGGCGCAGGTCAGGGAGCTCCGGCTGGACGCGCTACTGGACCCGGTCGCGGCCATCGCCTTCCTCGAAACGCACGAACAGGCCGCCGCCAGGCCCGACGAGTTCTGGCAGGACCGCGCGGCGGGCGCCGCGACGGGATCCGCCGTGGCGCAGTTCGTCGGCGAGGACGCGGACGGGCGCTGGCTCGGCTCGGTCAGCGTGCTGGTCGAGCGGCCCGGCGGGCCGGGGGCCCTGGGGGGCGATGTCGTCACGGTCGACCAGACGCACGTCGTCGGGGTCTACGTCCGGCCCGAGGCGCGGGGCACCGGGCTGGCGCTCGACCTGATCCGGGCCGCCCAGGAGTGGTCGTGGTCGCTCGCCGAGCCCCGGATCCAGCGCGTGCGGCTGTTCGTCCACGAGGAGAACGCCCGCGCCGAGGCGATGTACGTCAAGGCCGGTTTCGAGCACTCCGGCGTGACCGTGCCGGTGCCGGGCCACGAAACGGCCCGGGAGATCGAACTGGCGGTGCTCCGGGGCTGATCGGCGGCTCCCGGGGTCGGCCGGTCCGGCCCCCGGGCCGGTCCTGCGGCGTCGGGGTGCCGTCCCGGCCCCGTGTCCGCCCGGCGGTTGTGAAGGCGGGGTCACCAGGCGTTCACGTCCTGAGCCTGACGGTCGTCGGGCGCGCGGTGCTGTCATGAGCACAGTCGCCCGGCGAGAGGCCGGGCCGGCCCAGGAGAACTTCCCCATGATGTTCCGTCAGCGTCTGACCGTCGTCCTCGCGGCGGCCTCCCTCGCCGCCGCCGGGCTCGCCGCCGGCACCGCGCAGGCTGCCGCCCCGGCCACGGCCGGCACCCACAAGGGCGTTACGCTCTCGGCGAGTTGTTCGCAGGCGTACCTGCCGTTGCCCGACCCGAACTGCACCCCGGGTGCATACAACCCCGACGTCACCCAGAGCACCATCGGCCAGACCATCTGCGTCTCCGGCTGGACCGCCACCGTCCGCCCGCCGACCAGCTACACCAACCCGCTGAAGGTGCAGCAGATCGCGCAGTACGGCTACGCGGACACCAGCACGGCCGACTACGAGGAGGACCACCTCGTCCCGCTGGAGCTCGGCGGCGCGCCGCGCGACCCGGCCAACCTCTGGCCCGAGCCGCGCTACGGCAGCCAGCCGGCGCAGAGCAAGGACTCCGTCGAGACCAAGCTCAAGAACGCGGTGTGCGGCGGCCGGGTCGGCCTGGACGACGCCAGAAGCGCGATCGCCGACGACTGGACCACGGCGCTCAGCGTGCTGGGGCTCTGAGGCGTCCCGGCGTCAGCGGCGCCCTGACGCGGTGAAGCCGGTTCACCGCGCGCGGGCGTGAAGGGGCCGCCCGGCCCGTCCGGTCCCCTGTGCCGGACGGACCGGGCGGCCGTCTGTGGGGTGTCGCGGGCACCCGTGGCGCGGTGCCCGCTGCGGCGCCCGCGAGGAGCGCCGCGGGGATCAGCCGCAGCCGGGGAGGGCCTCGCACATCGGCGCGGTCATGCCCGTGCCGACGTACTTGTCCTCGGGGGCCTTCCAGGCGTCCTTGGGCTGGGCGCCGGCCTTGGTGACCGCCCAGACGGACAGCTCGCTGACCGTCCCGCCGTCGGTGACCGCGTACTCGTGCAGGGTGGCGGCGGTGCCGTCGGCCTGCGGGACGGTCAGGACGGCGGCGAAGTACGGCGCGTCCGCGGCGCTGTCGACCTTGACGGTGGCGCCGGGCACGGTCTTGGCGCAGCCGTTGAGCGCGTCCGTCAGCCGCTCGTACGTCAGGTTGGTCGTCTGCTTGGTGCCGCTGCTGTGGGTCGGGTCGCCGACGAACAGCAGGGTCTGCTGGGCCGTCCAGCGGTCGCCGCCGAAGCCGACCGACGCCTTCGCCGAGGCGGTGCCGGTGAACATCCACTCGTCGTCCTTGGCGACCGGCGCGTGGCACAGCTCCATGCCCTTGAACTGGACCGGGCCGGTCTGCGGCTTGGCGTTGGCCGCCAGCGGCGCGTAGTGGTAGGTCTCGTCCATCGGGATGCTCTTGGTGTCCATCCAGGCCTTGGCCGGGATGCCCTTGGCGGCGCCGTCGGTGCCGCCGTTGCCGGCCGGCTTGGTGGCGCCTGCGCTGGGGGCGCCGGTGCCGCCGCCCGCCGGTGCGGCGGTGGACGGAGCGGGAGCGGCGGTCTTGCCGCCGTCCTGACCGCTGTTGTCCGGTCCGCAGGCGCTGAGGGCGCCCAGGCAGACGAGGGCCGCGGCGGTGACGGCGGTGTTGGCGATCAGTCGGGTGCTGCGCAACTGACGATTCCTCAAGTGTCCGGTGGCGTGGAGCGGGGTCGGGCGCGCATCGGCCGTGGGCCGCGGGTGCGCGGTACCGCCCGTCCGTCCTCGCCGCCCGGGTGACCCGTGATCGCGGGCACTCGGCATGGCTGTTTCCTCCCCCGTTGACGTACTGCCGTCCGGCTCCCGGTCGCCGCCTCCTCGGGCCTGAGGGGCGGTCAGCGCCGGTACTGCGTCGACGGCGGTCGAAACCTATGCCAAGCGAACGCCGGGAGCAAAGCGGAATCCCGGCGGACGCCCGGGTGGCCGGCGCGATTGGGGGTGCTGATGGGGAACATGTGTGCGGGCGTGGCGGGAGCTATGCGCGGGGTGCGGGGGATTCCTGGAGTGCGCGGACACGGTCAACTGCCGCCCGGAGCAGGGGATTGGCGCTGGCGGAGCGCGGTGCTGCGGGCCCGTACCGCGCCCTCGGGCGAGCGGGGCCCCGGGGCACGCGGGCGCGGGCGGGGTTCAAACCGCCGCCGAGGCCAAGGCTTTCCCACGGGTGCCCCGGGGTGGCGTCGGCCCGCGGGCGGCCGGGGCGGTGCGCGACGGTGGTTCGCGTGCGCGGCGGTTCGCGGTTCGGGCCCGGTCCGGCCGGACCCCAGCGGCGGACCCCGGGCCCTGTCCTAGGCGTGGGTGCCCGGGACGCCGAGCTGCTGGGCGAGCCAGGGCAGGGCCTGGGCGAAGGTCGCGGCGCCGGTCTGCCAGGTGTGCTTGCCGGAGCCGACGGCGGAGACGGTGCGGATGCCGTCCTTCCTGGCCGCCGCCTCCAGTGCCTTGGCGGACTCGATCTGGCCGTGTTCCTCGTCGCCCTGGCCGAAGTACCCGGAGACGCCCTGGTACTTGGGGTGGTGGGCGAGCACGGTCAGCGGGTCGTGGGCGGCCCAGGCGGCGGCGTCGCCGCCGTACAGCTCCTGGACGGTGTGGTCCTTGTCGCCGATGAACGGGCCCCGGTCGCCGGAGAAGTCGCCGAAGTGCGTGAAGACGCCCGGGTGTTCGACGGTCAGGTCGAAGGCGCAGGTGCCGCCCATCGACCAGCCGGCGACGCCCCACCGGTGCGGGTCGGTGGCGGCGTTGAAGGTCGTGCGGACGAACGCCGGGACGTCCTTGACCAGGTGGCTCTCGGCCTGGCCGTGCGGACCGTCCACGCACTCGGTGTCCACCCGGAAGCCGCCGGTGGCGTCCGCGAAGACCAGGATCGGCGCGAAGCCGTTGTGCCGGGCGGCGAAGTCGTCGGCGGTCTTCACCGCGTTGCCGGAGCGGATCCAGTTGTCGGGCGCCGCGAACTCGCCGCCGATCATCTCCAGCACGGGCAGCTTGGGCCGGGACTGGCTGCGGAACCACGCGGGCGGCAGGTAGACGAGCTCCTGGCGGTGGGCGAAGCCGCCGGTGCTGTCCGGGATGTCGACCTGGACGATGCGGCCGGTCTTCGTCTTCCCGTGGATGGAGGCGAGTTCGGCGAGCGTGATCTGGTCCGGCAGCGGCTGCCCGCCGATTTCGCCGATCGCGTCGCCGAGGGTCGGGTAGTAGCCGGTGGAGACGTTCAGGCTGTTCGCAGCGCAGAACAGCGCGAGCAGCGCGGTCGGCGCGACCAGCGCCCGCCGCCACCACCGGGCGCCCCGCCAGCCGAACCCGAGGACACACAGCGCCGCGACCGCCACCCCGCTCCACAGCCACACCCCGAACGGGATCGGGTCGGTGATCCCGCTCAGCGTCACCACGGCCACCGCGGTGGCGGCGGTGACCACCAGTGCCGTCCCCAGCGCGACCGGTCCCCACTTCACCCGCCACGCGCGGTCCCGACGGACCACCGTGCCGAGGAACAGCGCGAGGGCGGCGGCCTGGACCGTCCACGGGAACCAGCCGTCGAGCAGGGAGACGTTCATGTGCCCGGAGGCTAGGGGCGGAGGATGAGAGGCTGGTTAAAGACTGGCAGTTCGCTGGAAGAGGGCTGTGAGGAGGAAGGGCGCGCCGAAGAGTCCGGAACCGGGCGCCCGGACGGCCATCGGGCGGACCTCCAGCGGCGTGAGGTCGCGGAACAGCGACCGCAGCTCCTCGGGCGAGAAGGCCAGCCCGCCCTCCAGGGCGCCGAGTCGGTACAGCTCCTCGTCGGGCCGCTCGGAGCCCATCGCGCCGGCGGCGAACGCGGTGACGGCGAAGTGGCCGCCCGGCGCGAGGACGCGGTCGAGGAGGGCGAGGTAGCTGACCCGGCGGTGCGGCGGGAGGTGGTGCAGGCAGCCGGAGTCGTAGACCAGGTCGTAGTGGGCGTGGGGGAGTCCGGCCTCGAAGATGCTCGCGCGGTGGAAGCGCAGGCCGGCCCCGGCGCCGGCTTCGCGGGCGCGCTCCTCGGCCCAGTCGACGGCGGCGGTGGAGAGGTCGACGGCATCGACCTCGAACCCGCGGGAGGCCAGGTGGATCGCGTTGCGGCCGGGTCCGCAGCCGAGGTCGAGGGCACGGAGGGGGGTGGGGGCGGGGCCGGACTCGGCGGCGCGGCCGGGGGTGTGGTCGGTGGTGTGGTCGGGGCCGGGGGTGGCCGGGATCAGGCCCCGGTCGAGGTAGGAGACCAGGTTCTCGTCCGGCTCGGGTGCGAAGAACGGGCGCTCGGCGGACCGGTCGGCGTAGAGGCCGTCCCAGCGGGCCTCGGGCGGCGGGAAGTAGCCGTCGAGCAGGACGAGGACGTCCTCGACGGTGCGGATCGTGCGGTTCATGCGGTCGAGCGTAGGCGCCCTGGCGGATGGGAGCGATCGGCTCAAGAACCCTTGTGGGGAGGCCTGTTGGGGCCACAGTCGACGGCGCGGGGCCGGGTGGTCCGGGGGCGGGTCGGGGTGCGGCGGTGCCTCCGTCACGGGCCGGGAAGGGCCGTTTCCGCGGGACGGCCGGGGCCCCGGCGAGGGGGTCGACGTCACGGTCCGGACAAGGTTTCCGCATGCTAGATTCGAACGCGTTCAAATATCTCGCCCGCGGGGGCGGACGGGGGAGTCATGACTGAGGTGCCGGTGAGTGCCCGATGGCTGTCGGGCCTGGGAGGTGTCGCGTTCCTGCTGCCGGTCGCGGCCGTGGTGGACGAGTTCGGCACGGCGGGGGCGGTCCTGTACGTGCCCGGGCTGCTCTGTGCCGTCGCCTGTGCGGTGCCGGCCTTCTTCCGCAGTCGGGAGCGCTTCCGGACGGCCTGCGCCGCCGCCGGGATGGCCGTCGCGGCGGTGTCGATCCCCGCGGGCCTGATCGGCGTCCTCTACGGGCTGGCGATCGGCAGGTGGACCCTCTACCTGGCCTTCCTCGCCCTGCCGGTCGCCGCGGTCGCCGGTCTGGTCGCCGGCTTCCGGCGGGCCCGCGGCCGCGGGTGCGGCCGCTGGGCGGCCATGGTCGCCCGGGCGTGCGCGGCGGTCACGGTGATCGGCTGGGGTGCCGTCGACGCGTGGGTGTTCCCGGTCTGAGGGGTCGGCCCGGGGAGTGCTCGCGCAGGGCGGCGAGGTGCACGGCGGAGGCGCCGTGCACCCGGACGGCCGACGCCTCGTGGTGCTCGGCCCCGACGGCGTACGTGGCGCTCCACGTCGCGGAGCCGGTGTCGCTGTCGGGGCCGGTGTCGGGTCGGTGTCGAGGCCGGTGCCGGGGCCGTGGACCCCCCGGCCGGCTCCCGTTGCCCGCTCGGCCGGGGACTCCGCCAGCGTGCCGGCCCTCGTCCCCGCCGTGGCCATGGCCGCGCGTCCTGACGATCCGTCGCGACGCGAGCGTCCGCGGGTCGGAACCGGGTCGGAACCGGGACGGAGCCGGTCGTCAGTGCCGGATCAACCGACGCAGCAGACGGACGTACGGGCTCCAGCGGGCGGGGTGGGCCACGGTGCCGCCGCAGGCGCGCACCGCCCGGTCGAGGCCGTCCTCGACCAGGGCGTCGTGCAGCCACCGGAAGGCGAGCGGCCAGGTGAGCCGTCCGGGCCCGCGCAGACGCATGGCGATGGTGTGGCGGAGCACGGTGGTCCCGCCCGCGGGGTGGACGGTGAACTCGTGGTGGCCGTCGAAGCCGCGCGGGCCGGTGAAGCGGAAGCGCACCCACTGTCCTGGCGCGTACCCGGCGACGGTGTAGCGGATCGGGCCGTGCCCGCCGACGGCGCCGACCGCGAGCGGCCGGTCGAACCGCATCCCGGGCCAGTCGGGCGCCGGCCAGAGCGGGTCGTCGGGGCCGGCGAGGCGGTCGATGAGCGCGCCGACCTCCTCCGCCGGTGCCGGGACGGTGCGTTCGTGGATGTTGAGCACGGCCATGCCGGGTCCTCCCCATGGTTTTGGATGATCCCCTCCAATTGAAATGGAGAGTACTCTCCACTGCATGCCCAGGCCACCCCGTCACGACGAATCCACCCTCCTCGACGCCGCGGTACGGCTCGCCGCGGCCGGCGGACCGGCCGCCGTCACCATGTCCGCCGTCGCCCGCGAGTCCGGCGCCCCCAACGGCTCCGTCTACCACCGCTTCCCCCAGCGGTCCGCCCTGCTGGCCGAGCTGTGGCTGCGGACGGTGGAGGAGTTCCAGGCCGCCTGTCTGCCTGCCTTCGACGCGCACCCGGAGCCGCACCTGGCGGCGGGCGCGGCCGCCCGGCAGGTGGTCGCGTGGTGCCGGGCGCACCGCGAGCGCGCCGTCGTGCTGCTGCACGGCGCGGAGGCGTTCGGCAAGGCGGAGTGGCCCGAGGAGTACCTGCGGCGCGAGCGGCTGGGCGGGCGGCGGGTGCGGAAGGCGCTGACCGGGCTCGCCGGGCGCGCGGGCGCGACGACGGCGCTGGACGTCGACCGGGTGCGACTCGCCGTCGCGGGCCTGCCGCTCGCCGTGGTGCGCGGGCCCCTGCACGCCGGGGCGCCGCTGGCCGCGCACGCGGAGGATCTGGCCGAGCGGAGCGCGGTCGACCTGCTGCGCGGCGGCAGGCCGTAGGATCGCCGGATGATCACCGTTCCGGCCGGCCTGGTCACGCTCTCCGACCGTCGCACCCGGCGCAGTTGGGAGGTCGAGGTCGCCTCGTTCGAGCTGGCGCTCTGTCCGGTCACCCGCGAGCGGTACGAGGGCGCGGCCGGTGACCGCCGACCGGCGCACAGCGTGTCGTGGCACGACGCCGTCCGCCACTGCAACGAGCTGTCCCGGCGCGAGGGCCTGACACCCGCGTACGGGGTGGACGGCGAGGACGTGGTCTGGGACCGGTCCGCGGACGGCTACCGGCTGCCCACCGAGGCCGAGTGGGAACACGCCTGCCGCGCCGGGACGGACGGCCCGCGCTACGGCCCGCTCGACGAGATCGCCTGGCACCGCGGCAACTCCGGCGAGCGCCCGCACGAGGTGGGCGGACTCCGGCCGAACGCCCACGGACTGTACGACCTGCTCGGCAACGTGTGGGAGTGGTGCTGGGACGTCTACGACGCGCAGGTGTACGGCGACTACCGCGTGCTGCGCGGCGGCGGCTGGTTCGACGAGCACTGGAGCTGCCGCGCCTCCGTCCGCCGCCGCAGCCACCCGACGCTGCGGATCGACGACGTGGGGTTCCGGCTCGCCCGGTCGACCGGTTCGTGAGGCCGGGGGTTCGTGAGGCCGGGGGTGCGTTGAGGCCGGGGGCGCGGGCCGGCGTGAAGGTGCGGGCGGGCGTGAAGGTGCGGGCGGGGCGCGGAACCGTCCCGCGGGGCCGGGCGTTGGCGCAGGCGTGGACAACGACCAGATCGCGCTGCGGCCGATCGCCGAAGCCGACCTGCCCGCGCTGGGCGAGCTGCTGAGCGACCCCGGGATGCTGGGGGAGTACCAGTGGTACGGCTGGCGGGACCTGGACCGGTTCCGCCGCCGGTGGGTCGAGAACGGGCTGCTCGGGGATGAGCAGTGGATGCTCGCGGTCACCGTGGCCGGCGAGTTCTGCGGCTTCGTCGCCGCGTTGCGCAAGGCGGTGCTGCCGACCGCGCCGTACTGGAACATCGGCGCGCAGCTGCTTCCGCACGTGCGCGGCCGGGGCATCGGAACGCACGCCCAACTCCTGCTGGTGGACTACCTGTTCGCGCACACGCCGGTGGTCAGGCTGGAGGCGGACACCGAGACCGGCAACGTCGCCGAGCAGCGGGCCCTGGAGAAGTGCGGCTTCACCCGCGAGGGCGTCCAGCGCTCGGTGACCTTCCGGGACGGCGAGTGGCGTGACGTCGTCCGCTACGGCCTGCTGCGGACCGACCCGCGGCCCTGACCGCCTCGGGAGACCCCGAACCACTCCTCGGCGAGGGCGTCCAGGGTGCCGGCGGAGGGCTTCAGCTCCCTCAGGTACCACGGCAGGTCGCTGTAGACGTGGAGCAGCGTGTAGGCCATCAGCAGGCGGGGGTCGACGGGGCGGCCGTAGGCGGCCAGCAGCCGGCCGAGGAGGTGCGGGTCGGCGCGGGTGGTGAAGAGGCCCACCGCGACCAGGTCGTAGGCCGGGTCGCCGATCATGGCGGGCTCGAAGTCGATCAGGCCGGTGAGGCGCCAGCCGTCGGCCGGGTCGGTGAGGAGGTGCTCGCGCATGAACTCGGTGTGCAGCAGGGCGCGGGCGGGGGAGGAGGGGAGCGGCGCCGCGGCGAGGAAGTCGGGGATCTGCTCCAGCCAGGCCTGCGGCAGGCCGCGGTCGCGTTGGCGGGCGACGGCGCCGGCCCGCTGCCGGTCGAGGAAGGCGGGCCAGTCGTCGGGGCCCAGGACGTCGGCGAGCGGCTCGGGGTCGAGCGCGTGCAGGGCGGCGAGCGCCTCGCCGCAGTCACGGACGATCCGCTCGCGGTCCGGCCGGGGGACGCGCGGCCAGGCGGGCGCGAGGCCCTCGCCGGGCAGCCGCGACATCAGCACGTAGCGCCAGCCGTTGACGTACGTGCCCGCCTCCCGGACCTCCGGGGTGGGAATCGGCAGCGCGCCCCGCAGCCGGGCGAGGACGCGCTCCTCCGTGATCCCGTCCCGGGCGCTCGACGTCGGGAACAGCTTGAGGACGTGCCGGGCGCCGACCGCGTAGACCGGGACGGAGCCCTCCGGGAAGCGCTCCAGTGGCAGGCCGCCGACACCGAGCCGGGCGCACAGCGCTTCGGCGGCGGGGCGCACCACCGTCTCGTCGGGGACGACCGCGTCCCATTCCTCGTCCGTCAGTACCGGGGGCAGCACGGGCGCACCGTAGGCAGGACGGCGGCCGTGCCGCAAGCGGTTTTCACCGCCCCTCCGAGGGGCCGCCGAGGGCGTCGGCGACGGGGGAGACCGGTTCGGGCCCGGCGGCCGGGTCGCGGGTGAGCAGGTAGCGGGCGCCGGGGCCGGCGGCGCCCGCGCGGTCGCCGGCGTTGTAGAGGGCGCAGCGGGTGAGGGAGAGGCAGCCGCAGCCGATGCAGCCGGACAGTTTGCGCTTCAGCAGTTCGAGTTCGGCGATCTGCTCGTCGATGCGGCTCTGCCAGGACTCGGCGACCCGGCTCCACTCGGTGCCGCTGGGGGCGGGGCGCTCGGGGAGGCGGTCGAGCGCGACCCGCGCCTCGTCGAGGGAGAGGCCGACGCGCTGGGCTGCGCGGATGAACGCGATCCGGCGCAGTGTGCCGCGGGTGTAGCGGCGCTGGCCACCGGCGGTGCGGGTGGCCTGGATCAGGCCGAGGCTCTCGTAGTAGCGCAGCGCGGACGCGGCGAGGCCGCTGCGGTCGGCGAGTTGGCCGATGGTCAGGAGGTCGGCGGAGTGCGGGCCGGAGCCGCGGCGGGCGTCGGGATGGGCGGTCATGGGAGCCCACTGTAACCGCTTGACCTCAAGTCGGCTTTAAGTTGCACCATCGTGGTCATGACGACGAACGCAACGGCGGAAACCGTGACCGCGACCCGTGCCCGGACGGGCTCCGAGACCGCCTCGAAGTCCGGGCCCGGCATCGGCATCGGCGCCGACGCCGGCACCGGCACCGGCACCGGGGCCCGCTTCGAGGACCTGCCGGCCCTGATGGCCCTGATGACCGGCGCCGAGAAGCACGGCCCGGCCGCCACCTCCACGCTGGACGCGGTCTGGGTGCTCTACGACCGGGTGCTGCGCGTCACCCCGGCCACCGCCGAGGAGCAGGCCCGGGACCGCTTCCTGCTCTCCAAGGGCCACGGCCCGATGGCGTACTACGCGGTGCTGGCGGCCAAGGGCTTCATCGACCCCGAGGTGCTGCCGAGCTTCGGCGGCTACGACTCGCCGCTGGGCCACCACCCGGACCGCACGCTGGTGCCCGGGGTGGAGATCTCCTCCGGCTCGCTCGGACACGGCCTGCCCCTGGCCGTCGGCACGGCGCTCGGGCTGCGGGCCCAGGGCCTGACCGACCCCGCGGTGTGGGTGCTGGTCGGTGACGCCGAGTTCGACGAGGGCTCCAACCACGAGGCGGTGGCCTTCGCCGGGGCCTACGGGCTGGACCGGCTGCATGTGGTGGTGATCGACAACTCCTCGGCCACGCACGGCTGGCAGGGCGGCATCGCGCAGCGCTTCGCGGCCGAGGGCTGGTCGACCGCGACGGTGGACGGCCGCGACCACGAGGCGCTGTACCGGGCCTTCACGGCCGAGCACCCGGGCCGCCCGCACATGGTGGTCGCCCGGGTGGAGCCCAAGGAGAACCACTGACCGGACGCCCGGACGCCCGGACGCCTGACTGCCCGACCGCCTGACCGCCTGACGGCCTGACCGCCTGACCGCCTGACCGCCCGACCGTCCGGCCTCCGAAGGGGGCCCGGACGGGTACGCCAAGACCACACCCGTGAAAGGAACTTCCCGATGGACACCATGCGCGACCGCTTCGTCGACGTCACCACCCGCCTGCTGGACGAGGACCCCCGGCTGGCCGTCGTGCTCGCCGACATCACCGCGGCCGCCTTCACCCCGGCCCAGGAGCGTCACCCGGACCGGGTGGTCAACGTCGGCATCCGGGAGCAGCTGCTGATCGGCGCCGCGGGCGGTCTGGCGCTGAGCGGCATGCGTCCGATCGCGCACACCTTCGCCAGCTTCCTGATCGAACGACCCTTCGAGCAGGTCAAGTTGGACCTGACCCACCAGGGCGTCGGCGCCGTCCTGGTGAGCGCGGCCGGCTCGTACGACTGGCCGGCCGGCGGCCGCACCCACATGTCCCCCGGGGACGTCGCCCTGCTGGACACCCTGCCGGACTGGACCGTCCACGTCCCCGGCCACCCGGACGAGGCCGAGCAACTGCTGCGCCACGCCTACGCGGACGGCGACCGCACCGTGTACGTCCGGCTCTCGGCGCACCAGAACGCGGCGCCGGTGGCGGTCGAGCCCGGCCGCTTCACCACCGTCCGCACCGGCTCGCGCGGCGTGGTCCTGGCGGTCGGCCCGATGCTGGACGCGGTGCTCGCCGCCACCGAGGGCCTGGACGTCACCGTGCTGTACGCGGCGACGGTGCGCCCCTTCGACGCGGCCGGGCTGCGGGCGGCGGTCGGCGAGCGGGCGGACGTGGTGCTGGTCGAGCCGTACCTGGCGGGCACCTCGGCGCACGAGGCGCACGAGGCGCTGGCCGACCGTCCGCACCGGGTGCTGGGCCTGGGGGTGCCGCGCGAGGAGCACCGGCACTACGGCTCGATCCCGGAGCACCTGGCCGCCTACGGCCTGGACGCGCCCGCACTGCGGGAGCGGATCGGCGCCTTCCTCCGGTGACCGGCCGTCCGGCCGGTCAGCCGGTCAGGACCACGGCCGCCGCGTCCGGGCCGAGCCGCACCGAAGTCCCGTCCAGCGCCGCGGGTCCGAAGGCCGCGACCACCTCGCGTCCCGCGACCCCCAGTGGCAGCGCGGCCTCCGCGGCCCCGAGGTTGACCGCGACCCGGTACGGTCCGCGGTGCACCACCAGCCGGCCGGCCGCTTCCTCGTACTCGACCCGCACCGCACCGAGGTCGGGGTCGGCGAGCTCCGGACGTTCGTGCCGCAGGCGGACCAACGTCCGGTACCAGGTGAGCAGTTCGGTGTGCGGGGCGCGCCGGAGCTCGGTCCAGTCGAGGACGGAGCGCAGCAAGGTGGCGGGTTCCTGCGGGTCGGGGACGGCCTCGGCGGCCCAGCCGTGTTCGGCGAACTCCCGGCGCCGGCCCCGGCGGACGGCCTCGGCGAGGTCCGGGTCGGTGTGGTCGGTGAAGTACTGCCAGGGGGTGGCGGCGCCCCACTCCTCGCCCATGAACAGCATCGGGGTGAACGGCGAGGTGAGCACCAGCGCGGCGCCGCAGGCGAGCCGGCCGACGGGCAGCGTGGTGGAGAGGCGGTCCCCGAGCGCCCGGTTGCCGACCTGGTCGTGGGTCTGCAGGTAGCCGAGCAGCCGGTGGCCCTCCCCGGTGGGGAACGGTCGTCCGTGGCTGCGTCCGCGGAAGGAGGACCAGGTGCCGTCGTGGAAGAACCCGTGGGTGAGCGTCCTGGCGACGGCGGCGAGCGGCGCGCGGGCGAAGTCCCCGTAGTAGCCCTGGGACTCGCCGGTCAGCGCGCAGTGCAGGGCGTGGTGGAAGTCGTCGCTCCACTGGGCTGCGAGGCCCTGGCCGCCGGCCTCGCGCGGGGCCGTGGTGCGGGGGGTGTTGAGGTCGGACTCGGCGATCAGGAACAGCGGGCGGTTCGTGGTGACGGCCAAGGTGTCGACCTCGTGGGAGAGTTCCTCCAGGAAGTGGACCGCCCGGTCGTCCGCGAGGGCGTGCACGGCGTCCAGCCGCAGGCCGTCGATCCGGTAGTCGCGCAGCCAGGCCAGCGCGCTGCCGATGAGGTACGCGCGCACCTCGTCCGAGCCGGGCGCGTCCAGGTTCACCGCGGAGCCCCACGGGGTGTGGTGCCGGTCGGTGAAGTACGGGCCGTACGCGGGGAGGTGGTTGCCGGACGGGCCGAGATGGTTGTGCACCACGTCCAGGATCACGCCGAGGCCCCTTCGGTGGGCGGCGTCGACGAAGCGTTTGAGGCCCTCGGGCCCGCCGTAGGGCTCGTGGACGGCCCAGAGGGAGACCCCGTCGTAGCCCCAGCCGTGCCGGCCGGGGAACGGGCAGACCGGCATCAGCTCGACGAAGTCGACGCCCAACTCGACCAGGTGGTCCAGGCGTTCGGCGGCGGCGTCGAAGGTGCCGCGGGTGGTGAAGGTGCCGACGTGCAGCTCGTACAGCACCGCGCCGGGCAGTGCGCGGCCCTGTCGGCCGGTCTCGGACCAGTGGAACGCGGCGTGGTCCACCGGGCGGCTGGGGCCGTCCGGGCCGTGCGGCTGCCGGGCCGAACGGGGGTCGGGCAGCGGCGGACCGTCGTCGAGACGGAAGGCGTAGTCGCCGTCCGGGGCCTCGCCGGACCACCAGCCGTCGCGGTCAGCGCAGCGGTCCAACTCGTGCGCCACGCCGTCGACTTCGACCTGGACCCGGGAAACGGCGTGGGGTGCCCACACCTCGCGGACCGGCATCAGCCCCTCCTCGTCAGCAGCGCCACCGGGTACCCCGTCAGCAGCTCGGCCACCGGGAGCGCCCCGGCGGGGAAGACGCGCAGCGTCAGCTCGTCCGTCCACGGCCCGTCCGCCGGCAGCTCCAGCACGGTGTCCCGCCAGCCGCCGGCGCGCTCCAGCCCGTACGGCAGCCGGGTGACGGCGGTGACCGTGTCGTCTCCCCGGGCGAAGGCCAGCAGGTGGTCGGCGGCCGGTCCGGTGGCGGACAGCGGCCGGTACGGGCCGAGCGGGCGGGAGCGGCGCAGGTGCAGCGCGGTGGTGGTGAGGTGCAGCTTCTCGCGGGCGAGGTCGCCGGGGCGCGCCGCCGCCGAGTCGGTGAGCCGGACGGCGAGCGCGCCGAGGTCCACCACGCCCCGGTTGTCCGGGTCCACCAGCGTGTACAGCGGCTCCTCGCTGCCCTGGTAGAGGTCGGGCACGCCGGGCACGGTGAGGTGCAGCAGGGCGGCGGCGAGGGTGTTGGACCGGGCGTGCGGGGCGATGGCCCGCACCGTGCCCTCGATCCGGGGGAGCAGCCCGGGATTGCCGTGGACGGCGCGGGCCCGCTCCTCCAGCGCCCGCTCGTACCCGGGGGCGGGTGCGGTCCAGGAGGTGTGCAGCTTGGCCTCGCGGACGGCCTTGAGCAGGGCGGCGACCAGCCGGTCCGGGGGGATCGGCCAGGCGGCGACCAGGGTGTGCCAGAGCAGCCAGTCGGCGTCGCGGTCGAGGCCGGGCGCGGCGGGGCCGGCCGCGGTGGACCAGGCGGCGGCCTCGGAGGCCCAGGACTGCGGCTGCTCGGCGAGGACGGCGAGCCGGGCGCGGGCGTCGGCGCTGCGCTTGGTGTCGTGGGTGGAGAGCACGGTCATGCCGTGCGGCCAGTCGCGCTCCTGCCGGCGGCACCACGCGTGGAAGGCCGCCGGGCTCAGTCCGGGCCGGGCGGGTTCGCCGCCGACCTCGTTGAGGCCGGGCAGCGCGTTCCAGCGGTAGAAGGCGGTGTCCTCGACGCCCTTGGCGGCCACCGCGGCGGCGGTCTGGGCGAAGCGGACGCAGAACTCGTCGTGGTCCTCCCCTCGGCCCAGCCCGCCGAGGGCCAGCGCCGCCACCAGGCGGTCGGTGGGGTCCTCGGAGCCGTCCAGGGCCGTCCGCAGCTGTTCCTGCGAGGCGGCGGGCGCGGCCTCGCCGGGCCGCGCGTACGGGCGGTACACCGGGTAGCCGGTGAGCAGCCGCCCGAGCGCCGCGCGCAGCTGCCAGGGCGCGTGGTCGGCGTGGGCCGGCTCGGCGGCGCCGATCCGCAGCGCGATCCGCACCAGCCGCTCGATCTCGGCGGCGAGTTCGCCGTCCGCCCCGGTCATGTCGGCCCGGCCGCGTCGGGCGGCGGCGACCGCCGGGTGCGGGTCCTCGCACGGGTCCCGGACCGGGCCGCCCCGCAGGAACGACTCGTACGCCCCGGCCAGCCGGCAGGCGCCAGCGTGGTCGGTGAGGACGCCGTCGATGCGGCGCAGCGCGTCGTAGCCGGTGGTGCCGGCGACCGGCCAGTCCTCGGGCAGCCGCTCGTCACCGGTGAGGATCTTCTCGACCACCACGTACGCCCCGCCGGTGGCGGCTGCGAGCCGGCGCAGGTAGCCGCGCGGGTCGGCGAGGCCGTCCGGGTGGTCGATCCGGAAGCCGTCCAGGACGCCGTCGGCGTGCAGTCCCAGCAGGACGGCGTGGGTGGCGGCGAACACCTCCGGGTCCTCGACCCGCAGCGCGATCAGCTCGTTGACGGTGAAGAAGCGCCGGTAGTTGAGCTCGGTGCGGGCCAGGCGCCACCAGGCGAGCCGGTACCACTGGCGGGCGAGCAGCTCGGGCAGCGGCAGCGATGCGGTGCCGGGGCGCAGCGGCAGCTCGTGCCGGTGGTAGCGCAGGGTCCCGCCGTCGACGGTGAGCTGGTCCAGGACGGCGCCGAGCCGGTCGCCGAGCAGCGGCAGCAGCACCCGGCCGCGCCCGGGGGCGTCGGCGGGGCCGGGCTGGGCGGTCCAGTCGATGTCGAACCAGCGCGCGTACGGCGAGTCGGGGCCGTCGCGCAGCACCTGCCAGAGCGGGCGGTTGAGCCGTTCGGGGACGGGCACGGCCATGTGGTTGGGCACCACGTCGGCGATCAGCCGCAGCCCGTGCCCGTGCGCGGCGGCGGCCAGCGCGCGCAGCGCCACCTCGCCGCCGAGCTGTTCGGCGACCCGGGTGTGGTCGACGGTGTCGTAGCCGTGGGTGGAGCCGGGGACGGCCTCCAGCAGCGGGGACAGGTGCAGGTGGGAGACGCCGAGGGCGGCCAGGTAGGGGACGGCGGCGGTGGCGTCGCGGAGGGTGAAGCCGGGCTGGAGCTGGAGGCGGTAGCTGGCGGTCGGGACGGCGGTGGTCCGGACGGCTGCGGCCGGTGCGGGGGTGGTCGGGACGGTGGCGGCCGGGCGGGGCTGCGCGGGCTCGGCGGCGGAGGTCATAGCTCCATAGGTACCCGGGGGAGCCCGCTGCCAAGACCCGGTGCTGACCCGAACAGGTGACCGCGCCGCCGCCGGGTTCGCCGACCGCCCGGCCCGCCGTGCTGCCGGCCCGCAGCGCTGCCGTGCTGCGCCGCGTCCGCTACGCCGGCCGTTGCAGCACCATCAGCGAGCGGTCGACGAGCCACAGCGTGTCCCCCGCCTTGACCCGCGCCCCCGTCCCCGGGGCGGGCAGCCGGGGCTGCGCGGTGTCGACCACGACCTGCCACTCCTGGCCGTGATCGGCGGGCACGGTGAACTCCAGCGGTTCGAAGTGCGCGTTGAACATCAGCAGGAAGGAGTCGTCGACGATCCGCCCGCCGCGCCGGTCCGGCTCGGAGATCGCGTGGCCGTTGAGGAAGACGGTCAGCGACTTGGCGTAGCTGGCACCCCAGTTGCGCTTGGTCATCTCCGCCCCGGTCGGGGTGAACCAGGCGATGTCGGTGAGGTCGTCGAACCCGCCGGCGGCGGACACCGGCCGGCCGTGGAAGAACCGCCGCCGCCGGAACACCGGGTGGTCGCGGCGCAGCCAGATCATCCCCTGGGTGAACTCCAGCAGCCGCGCCGACGCCCCGTCGCCCTCCGGCCAGTGCACCCAGGCGAGCTCGTTGTCCTGGCAGTAGGCGTTGTTGTTGCCCAGCTGGGTGCGGCCCAGCTCGTCGCCGTGCGAGAGCATGGGCACGCCCTGGGAGAGCATCAGGGTGGCGATGAAGTTGCGCTGCTGGCGGGCCCGCAGTTCCTCGACGGCCGGGTCGTCGGCGGGGCCCTCGACGCCGCAGTTCCAGGAGCGGTTGAAGGATTCGCCGTCGCGGTTGTCCTCGCCGTTGGCTTGGTTGCGCTTCTCGTTGTAGGAGACCAGATCGCGCAGCGTGAAGCCGTCGTGGCAGGTGACGAAGTTGATGGAGGCGATCGGGCGGCGGCCGTCGTCCTGGTAGAGGTCGGAGGAGCCGGTGAGCCGGGAGCCGAACTCGGCGAGGGTGGCGTTCTCGCCGCGCCACAGGTCGCGCACGGTGTCCCGGTACATGCCGTTCCACTCGGTCCACAGCGGCGGGAAGTTGCCGACCTGGTAGCCGCCCTCGCCGAGGTCCCACGGCTCGGCGATCAGCTTGGCCTGGGAGACCACCGGGTCCTGCTGGACCAGGTCGAAGAACGAGGAGAGCCGGTCCACCTCGTGGAACTGACGGGCGAGGGTGGCGGCGAGGTCGAATCTGAAGCCGTCGACGCGCATCTCGGTGACCCAGTAGCGCAGCGAGTCCATGATCAGCTGGAGCACGTGCGGGCTGCGCATCAGCAGGCTGTTGCCGGTGCCGGTGGTGTCCTCGTAGAAGCGCTGGTCCTGGGCGAGGCGGTAGTAGGAGACGTTGTCCAGGCCGCGCAGCGACAGCGTCGGGCCCAGGTGGTTGCCCTCGGCGGTGTGGTTGTAGACGACGTC
Organism: Kitasatospora sp. NPDC048545; assembly: GCF_040651155.1. Classification (NCBI taxonomy): domain Bacteria; kingdom Bacillati; phylum Actinomycetota; class Actinomycetes; order Kitasatosporales; family Streptomycetaceae; genus Kitasatospora; species Kitasatospora sp. NPDC048545. Next base: position 13,685 of record NZ_JBEZIQ010000016.1, on the reverse strand, counting down.
CAGGATCACCTCGATGCCGGCTGCGTGCAGCGCCTTGACCATCGACTTGAACTCCTGCACCTGCTGGCCGCGGTCGCCGGTGGAGGAGTAGGAGGAGTGCGGGGCGAAGAAGCCGACGGTGTTGTAGCCCCAGTAGTTGGCGAGCCCGAGGTCGCGCAGCCGGTGGTCGCGGACGAACTGGTGGACCGGCATCAGCTCGATCGCGGTGACGCCGAGCTTGGCCAGGTGTTCGATCACCGCCGGGTGGGCCAGGCCGGCGTAGGTGCCGCGGATCTCCTCGGGGATGCCCGGGTGCAGCCGGGTGAGGCCCTTGACGTGGGCCTCGTAGATGACGGTGCGGTGGTAGTCGGTGCGCGGCGGCCGGTCGGTGCCCCAGTCGAAGTAGGGGTTGATCACCACCGAGTGCATGGTGTGCGGGGCGGAGTCGAGGTCGTTGCGGCGCTCGGGCGCGCCGAAGTGGTAGCCGTAGACGGACTCGTCCCAGTCGATGTGCCCGCTCATCGCCTTGGCGTACGGGTCCAGGAGCAGCTTGGCGCTGTTGTGCCGCTGGCCCAGGCCGGGGTTGTACGGGCCGTGCACGCGGAAGCCGTAGCGCTGGCCGGGTTGGACGCCCGGGAGGTAGGCGTGCCGGACGAAGGCGTCCGTCTCGCGCAGTTCGACGGCGGTCTCGGAGCCGTTCTCGTCGAGCAGGCACAGCTCGATGCGGTCGGCGCCCTCGGAGAACACGGCGAAGTTGGTGCCGGCCCCGTCGTAGGTGGCGCCGAGCGGGTAGGGCGTACCGGGCCAGACCTGCATGACTCCTCAACTTCCTTACTGCATATGGAAACTGACATGTAGTCCGACAATCGGTCCGATCATGTGCCCGGACCCGGACGCTCTCTTCCCGGCCGGGCGGCCGGGCATGTGCGCTGTTCGCATGCCGTGACGCACGGCACAGCCCGCATGATTCCGGAGCCCTTCCCCGGCGGCCGGGAGAACCGGCCAGGGTTGGTCCGAACGAGTGTCCGGCGGGCATTCGTGTGAAGAGTGGTGCGGGTGGGGCGGGGCCACCGGTGCGGGCGTCCGGCCCCTCGCCGAGGGCGCGGCCGTCGACCATCCGGCTGCGGTCGGCTCGCGACGGGCAGTACCCTTGATCGTCCGGCCGCCCGGCCTTACGAACTCTCGACAGCCCGTCAACGGTCCCCGCACCCGCGGGGGTCGGCCGCAGCAACCAGATGAGGTGGCGCATGGTGTTCCCCGCCGGCGGCCGTGGCTCCGGCCCCGACGGCCCCGACCGGGGCGCGGCCCGCGCCGAGGCCCCCACGGTGGTCATGCGCCCCGCCATGACCGGCCGCGCGCTGGTGCCCGCCCAGGGCGGACCGGTCGAGATACCGGCGCTGGCCTGGTCCGCCGCCGAGTGGGAGGACGCCTACCAGCGGGTCCGGCTGTCCGGCCGCGCCTACGTCTGGCTCAACCTCGTCGAGCAGCGGCTGCGCTCCCTCGTCGACGAGGTGCTGCACCCGATCTACGCCCCCGCCCACGGCGAGGACTGGGTCACCGCCGCCGCCGGACCGGCCGGTGAGGAGTGGGCGCACCGCGCCGGGGCCGTGCGCGAGGTCAGCCGCCGCAAGGGCTACCTGCTCGACCCCGCCGACGACGACCCGCTGGTCTTCCTGACCCTCCCCCAGCTGCGCGAGCTGATGGTCCAGCACTGGCCCTGCTTCGAGCCCTACCTGGCCGACCGGCGCGAGATCGAACTCGCGCTGGACGAACTGGAAGTGGCCCGGCACGTGGTCTCCCGCAACCGGGTGCTCACCCAGACCGTCCTGGCGCAGACCGAGCGCGCCGCCGCCCGGCTGCTGGCCGTCCTGGACGGCGGCGCGGGCGGAGTGCCCGCCGACGTGGTCGAGTCCCTGGTGGCCGGCCGCTACGCCGACGTGGTCGCGGTGCACGCCGACCGGGTCCGGCTGCAGCGCGACCTGCCGGTCGAGGACCTGCTGGACGGCGCCCGGCGGCTGGATGCGCTCGGCATCGGCCTCGGCATGCTCTGCCAGAACTACACCGGCAAGCGCCTGGTGCGACTGGCCGGGGAGGGCTGCCGGGTGCGGCTGCTCTTCCTCAACCCGGCGAGCAGCGCGGTGCGCCGACGGGAACGCGAACTCGGCCTCGGGCGGAACGAGTTGTCGCGCTCGATCGAGATGAACATCATGCACGTGCGGCGGGTCAGGGCCCGGCTGCGGGACCAGGGCGGCTTCGAGATCCGGGTCTTCGACGAGACCCCGCGCTTCACCGCCTACCTGGTCGAGGGCCCCCGGGCCGGCGGCCCGGCGGGCGGCCGCCGGCAGGGCCGCGACCTCGGCGTCGTCCAGCCCTACCTGCGCCGCGCCCGCGGCATGGAGTCCCCGGCCCTGGTGCTGCGCGGCGGCGCCGGCCAGCAGCCCGGCGGCACCGAACCCGGGCTGCTGGAGGTCTACCGCGAGGAGTTCGAAGGGATCTGGGCGGACTCCCGGCCGGTGTCCTGAGCCGCGCGGCCCGGAAACCCCATGGTCGCGGGGTGGCCCGGCTGCCAGACTGCGGGCCGTGAACAGCCTTCCCGCCTGGACCCTGGTACCCGCCGTGTTCGACGACCTCGCACGCATCACCGACCTCAAGGACCAGGTCATGCGCGCCGACCTGGAACGCCTCGGCCGGTGGGACCCGGACCGGTCCCGACGGCGGGTGGCGGACGCCTTCTCCACCAGGTGGACGTCCGTACTGCTGGTCGAGGGCGCCTTCGCGGGCTCCGTCACCGTCCGCCCCGACGGGAAGGGCGGACGCCACCTGGAGCTGTTCTACCTCGCCCCGCACCTGCAGGGCCGCGGCCTCGGCACCGCCGTGCTGCGCCGCCTCCTCGCCGACGCCGACGCCGCTCGGGAACCGGTGCGCCTGACCGTCCTGCGGGGCAGCGCCGCCCGACGGCTCTACGAGCGGCACGGCTTCACGGTTGTCGACGAGGACCCGGTCGACGTCCACCTGTACCGCCCGGCCCCCGGACCCGGCCCCGCGACCACCCCGGACCGGGCCCGCACCCGCCTTCAGGAGCAGTCCGACCTGTGGAGCACCGGTGCCGCCACCGGCCGCACGGTGATCGACGCGGCCTGCGAGGCCCTGGTCGCCGGGCTCGACGGCCCGGCCCTGCGCGAACTGGCCGCCTGCTCCTACGGCGAGGCCTTCACCGACCTGGACGACCTGCTGCCGCCCGCGCTGGCCGAACAGGGCCTGGTCTTCCACCCCCACGGCAGCCGCTCCGCCGACGGGGCCGCGCTGCGGGCGCTCGCCGCGCAGTTCCTGGACGGGAAGGTGACGGCCCGGGAACTGACCCGCCTGGTCCACCAGTGCTTCGGGCACGAGCTGGACGAGGCCGATCCGCTCTCCTGTCTCGACGACGAGTACGACATCCTGGCGTACGGCCCGCGCTCCCGGGAGGAACTGGACGCCGACGTCCTCGCCGAGGCCCGCCGACTGGTCGGCGCACCGTAGGCCCGCCGGGCCCTGCCGGAGGGGCCCGGCCCGGCCGCCCCCGAGGCCTCCCGAGGCCGCCACCCGGCCGCCCCCGACCGTCCTGCGCATGCGGAACGTCCGCCCGCCGGACGGGGGAGCGGGCGACCCGTGGGCCGGGTTGTCGGTGGGGCGGGTGATGATAGGGGCTGTTTCGAGCCGTAGGACGGAAGGACACACCTGATGAGCTGGTGGCAGCAGCCACTGGTCGGCTTCGACCTGGAGACCACGGGCACCGACCCGGCCGTGGACCGCATCGTCACGGCCGCGCTCGTGGACACGGTCGGGGCCGCCCGGGAGGGCGCCGCGCACTGGCTGCTCGACCCCGGGGTGCCGATACCCGCCGAGGCGGAGGCGATCCACGGGATCGGGGACGAGGTGGCGCGGAGCAAGGGGCGGCCGGCCGAGGAGGCGGTGGAGGAGATAGCCGCGGCGCTGTGCGAGCGGATCGCCGCGGGCCGGCCGGTGGTGGCGTTCAACGCGCCGTTCGACCTGTCGCTGCTCGACGCCGAGCTGCGGCGGTACGGGCTGGCGACGCTCGCGGAGCGCCTGGGCGGGCCGGTCGGGCCGGTGCTCGACGCGCTGGTGATCGACCGCGCCGTGGACAAGTACCGCAAGGGCTCGCGCACCCTGCAGCGGGTCTGCCACGTGTACGGGGTGGAGCTGACGGACGCGCACGAGGCGGGCAGCGACGCGCTGGCCGCCGTCCGGGTCGCCGTCGCCCTGGCCGAGCGCTACCCGGCCGAGGTGGGGGAGGTCGCGCCCGCCGAACTGCACCGGCGGCAGATCGGCTGGTACCGGACGTGGGCGGAGGGCCTGCAGGCCTGGCTGCGCCGCGGCAAGGACCCGCAGGCGGTGGTCGACCCGCGCTGGCCCGCCCGTTAGGTCCGGACAGGGCCGGTCCCGTCCGGCGTCGAGGGCCCGGCAGGACCGGCCGGACAGGACCGGCCGGACAGGGCCCGGCCGTCCGACGGCTGGGCTTCACCCCGGCCGAGGCCGCCGACCCGGGCCCGGAGGGCGGCTCCCGGCAGGTCCACCGGCTCGACCTGGCCTGAGGGGTTACTGCAGGTCCAGGCCGACCGGGTGCCCGAGGTCCACCGGACAGACGAAGACGTGCAGTTCCGCGAACCGCCCGACGGACACGCCCGGGTCCAGGCCGCTGTCCACGGTGAGCAGGTGGACCATCCGGGCGCCGCAGCCGCAGTCGACCGGGACCAGGTCGGTGGAGTGCCAGGACGGCCAGCCGCCGAGCTTCCAGCCCTCTGCGCAGGACAGCGCGCGGTGGTACTCCAGGCCGTACCGCTGCGCGAACTCCTCGGCGGCGTCGTGGAGTTCTGCGGGCAGCTCGTCCTGGTCCGGCAGGTCCACGATCTGCTTCGGGCGCACCGCGCACGGGGTCGGCAGGTACCGCTCGGCGCTGCGCCGGGGTGCCGGGGGGACGGTCGGGGCGAGGTCGGTGCCACGCTGCCAGTGGAGTTCGACGTTCGGGCCGTAGTAGTGGCGCGTGTTCGGGAGGTCCCGGTGGTCGTCGGGGCACCAGAGCACCTGCAGCCGGTCGGTTCCCTCCGGCCAGGGCAGGTGCGGGGCGTCCTCGGCACGCAGGTGCACGAGGGGCACCAGGGCGCACCCGGCGGCGGGCTGTTCGGGGACCGTCCGGTGGGTGCGCCAGCCGATCAGGTCCAGGCTGCCGCCGTCCATGATGCGGCGCCGCTCCGCGGCCTCGTCGGCGGTGAGGACGTGCGGGTCGCCGCCGGCCCGGGCGCGCTCGTGCAGTGCCCGGTCGATGCCCTCCCAGATGGCGCGGTCGGCCGCGGGGACCTCCCGGTACTCGTCGACCAGGTGCCCCGCCGTGCAGTGCGGCCAGGGCTCGCCGGCCGGCCACAGCGCCGGGCCGCCGATCCGGCTCGCCTGCGGGTCGGGCGTCGCGGCGTACGGGTGGAGCAGCGTGGCGGGCCGCAGGTACGGGGCCAGGCCCGGTACGGCGGCGACGAGTTCGGTGGGGGTGGGGCCGGTCATGGCGGCCACCCTACGGTCATCCCCGGCCGTCGAGCAGGGCGGCCTTGGCGCGCTCGAACTCGGTCGCGTCGAGGGAGCCTTCGCGGTGGAGCGCGGCCAGGCGTTCCAGTTCGGCGGTCAGCGGCGGTCAGCGGCGGTCAGCGGCGGTCGGGCGTCCCGCGGGGGAGCGCCGTCGGGCCGCGGGGCCCCGACGGCGGCGGTGGCCGGGTCGCGGGGGTCGTAGCGGACGGCGATCCGGCTGCCGGCGCGGGGAGCGTCGTGGACGGGGTAGGTCCCGGTGTGCCTGCGGGTGTGCCCGGTGCCGTCGGCCGTCAGGTACCGGACGGTGAGCCGGAGTTCGACCTTGTGGTCCTCGGCGGGGCGCAGTGTCTCGGTCGCCGTGACGGTGCCGACGCCGTGCGCTTCCAGGCGCCGCGCGGTGGCCAGGGCTGCGAGGTAGGCGCGGCGTTGCCGTGCGAGCCGCGGCCGGGCCAGGGCGGCGGCGGGCACCGCGACGGCGAGGGCGAGTGCGGTGGTGGCGAGCAGCCAGGGGTGGGTGCGGCCCCCGGTCCGGGCGGCGCCGAGCAGGGCGGCGGCGGTGGACAGCAGCCATCCGGCGCCCGCGCAGAGCAGCCCGCTGCAGGTGGTGGCGAGCGTCCGGCCGAAGCCCGTCCGCAGTTCCCGCAGGGCGAGTCGATCGCCCGTGGGCCCGTCCGTCGTCATGGCCGGATGCTGGTGCGGAGTCCGGGTGCGCGCGCGGCCGCCCGTTGCTCAGAGGGTGAACGGCGGGCGAACAGAGGGCAGTTCTAGCCTGCGGGGAAGTCGAAGGTGTACCCCTGGGCGATCAGCCAGGGCAGCAGCTGCTTGAGCGCGGCCACGGTCTGGCTGCGGTCGCCGCCGCCGTCGTGCATGAGGATCACGCCGCCCGGCCTGAGCTGGTTCTGCACGGTGGAGACGATGGCGGGAACGCCGGGGCGGGACCAGTCGCGCGGGTCGACGGACCAGCCGAGCGAGGACATCCCGAGGCCCGCGGTGATGTGCTCGTTGTCGGCGTTGAAGCCGCCGCCCGGGGCGCGGAACCAGTTGACCCGGGTGCCGGGGCCGCCGGCCTGGACGATCATGTCGCGGGCCGCGGTGATCTCGTACGCGGCCTTGTCGTGCGGGAGCTTCGCGAACGGCTGCGGGTGGTGGACGCTGTGGTCGCAGAGCCGGTGCCCGGCGGCCAGGACGCGCTTGACCATGGCCGGGTTGGCGGCGGCGTTCTGGCCGATCTCGCAGAACGTGGCCTTGACGTGGTACTGGGCGAGCAGGTCGAGGATCTGCCCGGTCGCGGGGCCGGGGCCGTCGTCGAAGGTGAGCGCGACGGTGCGGCCGCCGGAGGCGGTGGAGCCGATCACCGTGCCCGCACCGGGGTGCTCGGGCGGTGCGGCGGGCCCGGCGGGCGCGGTGGACGCGACGGGGGAGCCGGGGACGGGGGTCGCGGCCGGTGGTGCGTCGGGGGTGGTGGCCGGCGCGGCCGGGGAGGAGGAACGGGCCGGTCCGGGCGTGCGGGGCTTCGCGGGGGCGGCCGGCGCAGCCGACGAGGAGGTCCCGGGGGCGGGCGGGATCCCGTCGGATCCGGGCGTCGGGGCGATGGTGGCCGCGGCCGTGCCGGGCTGGCCGGCGGCCGACGGCTGGGTGGCGATCGGGGAGCGGGCGGTGCTGCCGCCCGACGGTTGCAGCGCCCCGCTGGCGGTGCCGCACGCGGTCAGTCCCAGGAGGCCGGCCACCGCGACGCAGCCCGCGATCAGCCTGTGCCGGGAGCGGGACGGGCGGGTCGTGGGCAAGGGGTGTCGGGCGGTCCTGTGCATGGTGGCGGCTCCTGAGGTGCGAGTTCGGTGCCGATCCCTCGGGTCAGGATGACTGTCCGGTAGGACGCCCACCGTACGTGCCCCGGTTGCCCGCCGGACCCCTTCCTTTCAGGACTCTTCTCACACCCGCCCCGGTTGGCGTCCGGCCGCGGACCGGGGTATCGCCCGGCCGTCAGAACGGGTACCAGCGCACCTCGGTGGCGCCGTCCCGCAGGGAGTCGACCCGCCGCCGGAACTCCGCCAGGGCGGCCGGGCTGCTCGCCGCCTGCTGCGCCACCCAGGAGGCGCTGGCGGTCTCCCGGGCGCCGCGCAGCACGGTGAAGCCGGGCCAGTCGCGGACGTCCCAGCCGTACGCCGCGGTGAACGCGTCGTACTCCTCGCCGGGCACGCCGTAGCGGTCGTGGGCGAGCGCGAGGACCACCAGGTCGTGTTCGCGCAGGTCGTCGGCGACGAATTCGAGGTCGAGCAGCACCGGCCCGTCCGGGCCGACGTGGACGTTGCGCGGCAGCGCGTCGCCGTGGATCACGCCGGGGCCCAGCCTCGGCGCGAGGCCGGGCAGGGCGGCTTCGAAGGCGTCCCGGCGCTCGCGCAGGAAGGCGACGTCCGCGGGGTCGACGTGGCCCTCGGCGGAGGCCAGCCAGCGTTCCACCGGGGCGAGCAGATCGCGCCGGCCGAGCGGGACGGACGGCACCGGCAGCCGGTGCAGGGCGCGCAGCAGCGGGGCGAGGTCGACCGGGCGGGCGGTGCGGACGGCGGGCGCGAGCCGGTGCCAGAGGGTGACCGGGTGCCCGTCGGCGAGCTGCGGCTCGGGCGCCACCGCGTCGTACGGGCGTACCACCGGGACGCCCTGCCCGGCCAGCCAGTGGGCGACGGCCAGTTCGCGGTGCGCCCGCTCGGACAGCTCGGGGCCGCGGCCGACCTTGGCGACGACGGCCGGGTCGCCGAGGTCGAAGACGGCGTTCTCGCCGAGCGCGAGCAGCCGGGCGTCGTCGGGGCTGGGCAGGCCGGCGGACTCGCAGGCGCGGGCGAGCAGCAGCCGGGCGCGGCCCTCGTCGAAGGGGGGCATGACGGGGCTCCGTTCCGGCGGTGTTCACCCGGGGGCCCGGGCGGTGATCATCATGACGCACGGGCGCCGGGCTCCGCGTGTGGCGGGGCCCGGCGTGATCGGTGTCACCGGTGGGGGCTCAGGCCGTGACCTTCCGGTGCCGGGCGGTGCCGTCCGCGGGGCCGGCGGGCCGTCCAGGGCCGGCGGTCGCGGTGGCGGGCGGCGGGACGGACCCGCCGTGCGACAGGTCCGGCAGCCGGTTCAGCCAGCGCGGCAGGTACCAGTTGCGGTCGCCGAGCAGGCTCATCACCGCGGGCAGCAGCACCGCGCGGATCACCGTGGCGTCGATCAGCACGGCGACCGCCAGGCCCACGCCCATCTGCTTCATCGCCTGCATGGACAGGGTGCCGAAGACCGCGAACACCGCGACCATGATCACTGCGGCGCTGGTGACCACCCCGGCCGTGGAGCGGATGCCGTGGGCGATGGCCTCCCGGGTCGGCAGTCCGCGGTCGTGGCCCTCCTTGATCCGGGAGACCACGAAGACGTGGTAGTCCATCGAGAGCCCGAAGAGGATCACGAAGAGGAACAGCGGCACCCAGGACTCCACCGCGCCGACCCCGGCGGTGCCCAGCAGCGAGGCGCCCACGCCGTGCTGGAAGACCAGCGTCAGCACCCCGTACGCGGCGCCCACCGAGAGCAGGTTGAGCACCACGGCGGTGCCGGCCACGACCGGTGAGCGGAAGGACGTGAGCATCAGCAGGAAGGCGAAGGCGACCACGAAGCCGAAGACCAGCGGCATCGCGCCGGTCATCTTGGCGTTGAAGTCGTACGAACCGGCGGTGCGCCCGGTGACCGGGGCCTCGGTGCCGGGCACCGTGAGGACGGTCGAGGGCACCAGGTCCTCGCGCAGGGACTTCAGCGCGTCGTTGCTGGTGGCGTCGTTGCCGGTGCCGTTGAGCGGGATGTCGACGGTGGCGACGTTCCGGTCGGCGTGCACGGCGACCTCGACCGGGCCGTGCATCCGTCCGCCGGCCAGCGCCTTCGCCTTGAGGTCGGCGATCGCGGCGGTCATCGCGGGGGAGTCGATGTCGGCGGCCTTGATGACGACGGTGGCCGGGGCCGGGCTGCCGGGGAACGCGGCCTCGATCTTCTGCGAGGCGGTGACCAGCGGGTTTCCTGCGGGCAGTTGCTGCTGGAAGGTGAGGTTGGCGGTGCGCATGGTGAGCAGCGGTGCGGCCAGGGCGAGCAGGAAGGCCCCGGCGAGCAGGGTGGAGGCCAGTGGGCGGCGCAGCACCGGGGTCAGCACGGCGTTCCAGAACCGTCCGCCGGTCCGCGCGGCGTCCGGGCGGCGGAGCCCGGCGAGGAGGGGCACCCGGCCCCGGTCGACCCGGTCGCCGAGCATCGACAGCAGTGCGGGCAGCACGGTCAGCGAGCCGAGCACGGCGGTGACCACGACCAGGATGGTGGCGAAGGCCATCGCCCGGAAGTCGGCGATCCCGGTGAGGAACATGCCGGCCATGGCGACCACCACGGTCACGCCGGAGACCAGCACGGCCCGGCCGCTGGTGGCGGCGGCGACGGTCAGCGCGGTGTGCGCGTCGTGCCCGGCGGCCCGCTCCTCGCGCTCGCGGCGCAGGTAGAAGAGGCAGTAGTCGACGCCGACGGCGAGGCCGACCAGCAGCATCACCGAGCCGGCGTCGTTGCTGGTGTGCAGCAGGCCGCTGCTGAGCGCGACCAGCCCGGACGCCGCGACGAAGGCGGTCAGGGCGAGCACCACCGGCAGGACGGCGGCGACCAGCGCGCCGAAGGCGATCAGCAGGATGCCGAGGGCGAGCGGCACGGCCGTCCACTCGGCGCGCGAGAAGTCGTTCTTGAACTGGTCCTGGATCCACTTGTCGGAGCTGGCGTCGCCGAGCTCGACCACGGTCAGGCCGGGGTTGCGGGTCTGCACGCCGGCCACCGCGTCCATCACGGAGGTGACGTTCTCGACGGCCTGCTCCCGGTCGCCCTTGAGCGTCACCAGGACGAGCGCGGAGTGGCCGTCGGGGGAGACCGCCTTGGAGTCGTACGGCGAGCGGACCTCGGCGGCCTTGCCGGTGCCGTCGACGGCGGTGACCACCTGGCCGACGGCGGCACGGAAGTCGGGGTCGTCGGCGCTGCGGGTGGCGCTCTGGACGAGGACGGTCTCGCTCGCCGGACTCTTCAGGCCGGCCTCGTCGAGGATCTTCGCGGCCCGGGAGACCTGTCCGGGCATCGACTCGGCCTCGGTCACCTGGGTGCTGCCGTGCATGCCGCCGAGCGCGGCGGCCAGCACGACGAAGAGCAGCCAGCCGAAGACGGCGGTCTTCCGGTGCCGGGCGCTCCAGACGCCCATCGCGGCAGCCACGCCGAGTCTGGCCTTGACGGGTCCGGGCGGTACGGGCTTCACGGGAGGTCCCCCCTGGGAGTGCGGCGGTCGTCGCCGGACGGGAGCGGCGGCGGCTGCCGTGGTCAACGGTGCCGCCTGCCGCTGCGCGCCGGGTGCGGATCCGGCGTCCCAACAGACAGTAGGGAAGCGGGGGTTGGCGGGTAATCCGGCTGGCGGGTGACGCTGCCCTGGGGCTGGCCTCGGGGGTGGGGTGGGGTTATCCCTACCCTCCGACCCCGAGAACTCCTCCTCGGGGGTAGGGGACCCGACTCCACCCTGAGGGGGAGATGACTCCACCCGGAGCACGAGGTCAAGGGGGTCGGGCTCGGGGGAAACTGGGTCGGGGCCGTTTCGGGGGGCCCTTGTACGGGGGGTTGGAATACGGGGGCTCCTTGCCGGGCGGCAAGCAAGTGCTCGTAAGATGATGCCCCACACCACTTACCTGCCGACCGGCAAGGGCGTGTCGCCGACACGTCCGGGCCGGTCCTGCCGTCGCCCAGCGTCCCGTCCCCCAAGGGCTGCGGTGAACCATGCCCAGGAGGCATCACGAGCATGTTCCACCGACTAGGACACTTCGTCGTTCGCCGTGCGTGGTGGGTGATCCTCGCCTGGGTCGTCGCGATGATCGCCATCGTCGCGTCGGCCCCGAAGGTCACCTCCCAGACGGACGAGTCCGCGTTCCTGCCCAAGCACTACGAGTCCATCCAGGCGGCGCAGCTCCAGGAGCAGGCCTTCCCGTCGAGCTTCACCCCCGCCGCGCTGCTGCTCTTCGAGCGCAACGACGGCCAGGCGCTGAACGACGCCGACCAGGCCTCGATGGACAAGGTCGTCAACGGCCTGACCGCCGCGAACATCCCCGCGGTCGAGAAGATCCTGCCGGTCGACCCCAAGACGTCGAAGTCCAAGGACGGCAAGTACGCGCTGTCCATGGTCGCCATCGACAAGACCAAGATGCAGACCGAGGAGTACCCCGACGCGGCCAAGAAGCTGCGCGAGGAGGGCTCCAAGCTCGCCGACGGCAGCGGCCTGAAGTTCCAGGTCGGCGGTCAGGCCGCCAGCTCCCTGGACCAGAAGGACGCCTCCGGCGCCACCGACGCCATCGTGATGCTCGGCAGCCTGCTGCTGGTCATCCTGATCGTCGGCATCATCTTCCGGAGCATCCTGGCCGGCCTGCTGCCGGTCCTGCTCTCGCTGGTCATCGCGATGCCGGTGGCCAACGGCCTGATCGCCGACGCGATCAAGATGTTCGACCTGAAGTCCTCGCCGATGACCTCCGCGATCCTGATCATCGTGGTCCTCGGCGTCGGCACCGACTACTTCCTCTTCCTCGCCTTCCGCTACCGCGAGCGGCTGCGCCTGGGCGAGGACCGCAAGACGGCCGTGGCCAACGCCGTCGGCCGGGTCGGCGAGGCGATCGCCTCCGCCGCCGGTGCCGTCGCCGTCGCCTTCGCCGTGCTGATCCTCTCCAGCCTGGGCATGTTCACCGCGCTCGGCCCGGCGCTGGCCATCGCGGTCATCGCGACCGCCCTGGTCTCGCTGACCCTGGCTCCGGCCGTGCTGGCCGTCCTTCCGTCCAAGGCCGTGTTCTGGCCCGGCAAGAAGTGGATGCAGGAGCCGAAGAACGCCCGCTTCGCCGCGCTCGGCCGGATGACCGGCAAGAAGCCCGGCCTGGTCGCCCTGGTCTCCGGCGGCATCCTGCTGGTGCTCACCCTGGCCGGCGTCAACTACAACGGCACCTACGACCTGGCGGGCAGCTCCATGCCCAAGGGCAAGGAGTCGATGGTCGTCCAGGACAAGCTGATGACCGCGTTCTCGGCCGGCGCCGCCGACCCGAGCCACGTCTACCTGACCAGCACCAACGGCGCCAAGCTCGGCGAATCCGCGATCAAGGACTTCGCCGACAAGCTCCAGGGCGTCCCCGGAGTGGCCTCCGTCGTCACGCCGAGCACCGAGAACAAGGCGATCAGCGCCGACGGCACCACCGGTGACTTCACCGTGATGCTCAACGACGCGCCGGCCTCCAACAAGGCCATCGACACCATCGCGAAGGTCCGCGACACCGCCCACGCCTCGGCCCCGGCCGACACCAAGACGCTGGTCGGCGGCATCACCTCGGTGTACAAGGACATCAACACCGCGATGGTGCACGACTACACGCTGGTCTTCCCGATCGCGGCCCTGATCATCATGCTCATCCTGGGCCTGCAGCTGCGCAGCGTGGTCGCGCCGTGGTACCTGATGGCCTCGGTCGGCCTCGGCTTCGGCGGCACCCTCGGTGCCACCACCCTGGTGTTCCAGAACATCAAGGGCGAGCAGGGCCTGATGTTCATGCTGCCGATCTTCATCTACCTCTTCGTGGTGGCGATCGGCACCGACTACAACATCCTGATCATCTCCCGCCTCCGCGAGGAGGCCCGCGAGGGCCGCAACCCGCGCGAGGCGGCCAGCGAGGCCATCAAGCACGGCGGCCCGACCGTCGCGGCGGCCGGCTTCATCCTGGCGGCCTCGTTCGCGACCTTCATGCTCGCGGGCAACGTCCTCTTCATGGAGCTCGGCTTCTCGCTGGCCTTCGGCATCGTGCTGGCGGCCTTCGTGATGGCGATGTTCTTCACCCCGGCCCTGACCGCGCTGCTCGGCCACCGCGCCTGGTGGCCCGGCCACGCCGACAGCCCCGGCCACGGCCACGGCGAGGGGCCGGCCCCGCTGGCGGGCGCGCACGGCGTGCCAGAGCCGGCCGGACGGCACTGACGCGGCGCCGGTCCGGGCCCGCCCGGGGTCCGTGCGGATCGCCGCCGCCAAGGCCGATGCCGCAGCCCGAACCCCATTCCCGAGCACGCACCACGAGCAGGACCACCACATGACCCCCGCC
>NZ_JBEZIQ010000015.1:0-167334 GCF_040651155.1 Kitasatospora sp. NPDC048545 | reverse complement strand
AGGACGAAGCCGGGTTCACCCGCAGACCGCCCACGGCACGAACGTGGGGACGCCGCGGCATCACCCCGGTCGTGAAGGTCTGCGGCCGGGGCTCCAATCGCGTGCGACCTCTTGACCCCCAGCGGGTGACGGTTCTGGTGAAGTGCCTGGGCGACGGTCCGTGCCCCACCCGACATCCAGCGCAGCGTCGCTCCTCGCCGGCACCCGACGGCCTGGCCGCCTTCACCTCGTCGGCCCCAAGGGCCCGGTTGCGCGTCAGTAACCGGTGCCGCGCTTGGTCTGGGCCCGCTCGACGTCGGTGGTCCCACCCTTGTGGTCCAAGGTGGCACACGCGTCGGCAATGTCCCTGGTCAGGCGCTCGATCTGCTCGCGACTCAAAGTCTCCTTGGCCAGGGCGCGAAGGATCTTCACCCGCTGCGCGTTGGGCGGGAGCGTGTACGCCGGTACCATCCAGCCGCGCTCGGCCGAGAGCTGCCAGGCGATGTCCGACTCGTCGTACGAGTGCTTGCCCGCGAGGCGGAAGGCGACCAGTGGCAGTTGCTCGAGATCGCGGCCGATCACCTCGAAGCGGCCGCTGCCTAGGAGGTTGTCCGCCAGCGCACGGGCGTTCTCCTGCATCGTCTCCATGACATAGGTGTAGCCCTGGCGACCCAGCCGCACGAAGTTGTAGTACTGCGCGAGCACCATCGACGCGCCGGTCGAGAAGTTCAGCGTGAACGTCGCGTCGGTCTTGCCCAAGTAGTTCTCGTAGAACACGAGATCCTTGGCCAGGTCGGACTCCTCGCGGAAGACCAGCCAGCCGATGCCGGGGTAGACCAGGCCGTACTTGTGCCCCGAGACGTTGATCGAACGAACCTGCTCGAGCCGGAAGTCCCACTTCGAGTCGGGGTAGAGGAAGGGCCACACAAAGCCGCCGCTGGCGCCGTCAACGTGGATCGGAATGTCGAGGTCCCGCTTCTTGCGGATCTCCCGCAGAAGCTTGTCGATCCCGACGACGTCGTCCATGTGCCCGGTGAACGTGGTGCCGACAACGGCGACGACGCCGATCGTGTTCTCGTCGAGTTGAGCTTCCACATCCTCCGGGCCGATCGTGTACTTGTCCTCGGCAAGCGGCACGATCCGCGGCTCCACGTCGAAGTAGCGGCAGAACTTCTCCCACACGACATGGACATCACCGCCGAAGACCAGATTCGGCCGGTCGACCGACAGGCCGGCCGCCTGGCGACGCTCCCGCCACTTCCACTTCAGCGACAGCGCACCGAGCATGATCGCCTCGGACGAACCCTGAGTCCGGCACCCCGCAGTTTTCCCCGGCGCGTGGAAGAGGTCGGCGAGCATACGCACGCAACGCTGCTCGATCTCGGCGGAGATGGGGTACTCCGCGTGATCGATGAAATTGCGGTGGAGGTTCTCCGCGATGATCCGCTGCGCCTCCGGCTCCATCCAGGTGGTGACAAACGTCGCGAGGTTGCGCTGCGGGTCGCCCTCCATCGCGAGGTCCTCGCCCACCAGCCTCATGGCGTCTGTTGCGGTCATGCCTTCCTCGGGAAAGGTCTCCGAGGGAGCAGGTGCCGTCAGGAATCGGTTGCCGAACAGGGCCGCTGCCTCACTCTTGCTCATGCCGACGACTCAACCACTCCCCGGACGGGCGCCACAGCAGGACCTGGGGACCGAGCTCGAAGTGCACGCGAACGGCGCATGTTCCCGAATGATCGACTTCCAGCGACGGCGAAAGCAACAGGATCCGGGGCCCCTCCCCGCCCGGGGAACGCACCAGCGGCCGCAAGGCTTTCAGGTGCCGGACCGACTCTTTCTCAGCCACCACCCACTCACCCGATGTTCATACACAGTGCAGGACACAGGCACGTCTTCGCCGTCATTCGCCGTGCTCGCCGCCATCGCACTGCTGGCCGCCACCGGCCGGACCGGCGAGCCGACCCGGCCCACCGAGCACGTTGACGGGAAGTAGCCTGTTGTCATGTACACGTTAGGAGCAATCCGACTCCGGGCTGTCTCGCCCAGGGCTCGCCGATCCAGCGGGCCTGCCCGCCCTACGCACGCGACCAGTCAAAGCCGGCCAAGCTGTCGGCCCCTTGCCGTTGACTGCACGGCCAGCGTGAACACCCCTTGAGCGCGGTTGTATCCGCAGCGGGCGAGTCGATGCCGAGCAAGCGGGCGTCGCGCAGCTGCTGCTCAGTCCGGTGCGGCTGTAAGCAGCCAACTTGAGGAGCGGGGTGCAGCTGAAGCATTCGAACGTACCGTTGGGCCGCGAGCATTCGGGCGGT
This sequence comes from Kitasatospora sp. NPDC048545, assembly GCF_040651155.1. NCBI lineage: Bacteria > Bacillati > Actinomycetota > Actinomycetes > Kitasatosporales > Streptomycetaceae > Kitasatospora > Kitasatospora sp. NPDC048545. The sequence continues at coordinate 165,049 of NZ_JBEZIQ010000015.1, read as the reverse complement.
GACGGCAGCGACCTTTCGGTCCAGGCCATCCGGTGCTTTCACATGCTGGCCTGACGGCCTGAGGGGGCACACCACAGCCTGGTCCGCGCCGGCACGCAACCCTCCGCCAGATACACACCGCCGGGCCGGCCAAGGGGAGCGGGCAACGGGCGGTCCGGAGGTGCTGCCAGGCTTCCGCCATGGCAGCCTGGACATGGAGTCTCCGACCAGGTCGCCCGATTCGGCGACGAGGCTGTTCTCGAAGGAGCCCGAACATGGCCAGCAACGTCAGCGGAACGCCGGCGGGTGCCCAGACTTCCCGAAGGCCGTTCGCAACCGGTTGGACCGTCTTCGCCGCAGTTCTGATGATCTTCGGCGGCGCCATGGCGATATTCGAAGGGATCGCCGCCATCGCCAAGGACGACCTGATCGTCGTCACCCACAACTACGCCTACAAGATGAACACCACCGGCTGGGGCTGGATCCACCTCATCCTGGGCATACTCATCGTTCTGGCCGGCGTGGCCCTCTTCAGTGGTGCCGTCTGGGCACGTGCCGTCGGCGTGGCCGTCGTCGGGCTCGGCATGATCGCCAACTTCCTGTGGCTGCCCTACTACCCGTTCTGGGCCATCGTGCTGATCGCCATCGACATCTTCGTCATCTGGGCCCTCTGCGCCGGAACAACCAGAACATCCTGGAAGGATTGATTCGCCGCCGCCGGCCCGCCACGCGCGAGACCAGCGGCGCGACGTTGACCGGATGTCCCGCTGGGCCTGCTGCTCAGTGAGTTCGGCGTTGGCCTGGTAACGGTCGAAACAGACGGCATCTGCCGCGGGCCTCAGATTCTGTCGGCTACCGAAAAGGCGCTTGCCCTCAAACGGGTGCTCATCGAGAGAACGGAAACAGAGACATGACATCACCCGGCACCGACGAACTGGGACCGGTCGACTACCTCGTCGTCGAGTTCCCGCCGGCCACCTCGCACTTCACCGGCGAGATGGCCACAGAACTCGACAAGCTGGTCACCTCGGGGACCATCCGGGTCCTGGACCTGGTCATCCTGACGAAGCGGGCAGACGGCGAGCTGGACGTAGTGGAGGTCGATGACCTCGACAACGTCGGCGAACTGCGTGCCGCGGAGGCACAGCTGGCCGGCCTGCTCGCCGAAGAGGACGTCATCAACCTGGCCGCCGCCATGGAGCCCGGCACGACAGCCGGGGTGCTGGTCTGGGAGAACACGTGGGCGGCACCCTTCGCCTCCGCCGCACGCCGTGCGGGAGGCCAGCTCATCGCCAACGGACGCATCCCGATCCAGGCCATCCTGGCCTCGATCGAAGCCGACGAAGAAGGAGAGTGAGATGCCACTCGGGCCCATGCGCAGAGGACGACGTGGGGTCATCGGCGCCCCCGTTGCCCGCACAGCGGCTGTCGCAGGCACGGCAGCTGTCGTCGCCCACGGGGTCGGTCGCCGCAGTGACCGGCGCGAGGACCGCCGGGACGACCGTGAAGACCGCCGGGACGACCGCCGGGACCGGCGCTGATCCGAGGCTCACCGTCGGCCCAGGTCACACGAGAAGGGCATGACAGATCTGAGCTGTTCACCATGAGAGGGAAGCGGCCCGTCCGCAAGCAGCCCACCGTCGCATGGCCAGGGGAACACCGTGGGCAGGGACTACGGCGTCGTGTTGGAGCAGTGCGCTGGGGCATGCTGACCGCACTGCTTATCGCGCCCTCCAGCGCACTACCCGTCGCCCTGCACATGGCCGGCGTCACCGCCCACCACCCGGGAGTGGGCGGGTGCGGCAAGCCCAGAACGTTGCCGCCGAACTCGGCTGGCGCGGGAAACCCTCCTCCTGGCACCGACCATCAGCGCACCCACAGTGCACGACTTCAAGGGCCGTAGGCTCCTGCGCACCATGTCCCTCGGCGGCGTCGACGAGTACCGATACGCAGCGTGACCAGCGGCGGATGATTTTGAGTCTGCGGCCGCGCGAGCCCTGACTGCCCCGGATCCGGTTCGTTCAGGGAATGCTCGACGTGTCGGGAGTGCTCACACGGGTGACCGCGAGCGGGTGCCCCACCGTATCCGTGAGTCGAGCGCTCGGCCCCGGGACGACGTTGCGCTGGGCGGGACTCGTCGCCCGGGCGCCGTGGACTGCCCGGGCGCTCCGTCGTCGGCGGCGCCGCGTTCGGCGCGCGCGGGGCGATGTTCCCGAACTCGCCCTCACCGCCGCCTGGCGCCGCTCCCACCAGGCCCTCGCCAGCGGCGGAATGAACCGGCGTCAGCGGGGGCGGAGCGACCGGGTTCGGGCCTGATGCCATACCTCGCCGGTTCCGATGCCGAAGCAGTGACGCGCCGCTTCTGCGGCCACCGCCGATGACTCCCCGCGCCGCACGGAAGCGGCTCCGCCGTCGTTGCGCACCGTTGAGCCGCGCCGGCGGCTCAACGACCTGCCGGATCTCCCCGTCCGAGCGCGACGAAGCGATACCGCCCGGCTCCCCTGCGGACGGACCGCGCGAAACGGATCGAGTGGCTGCGGGACCGTGGAGGCAGCTCACCCCTTCGGGGGGATTTCATCCCGGTATGGTAGTGAATACCTGGAACAGGTGTATCTATGACTACTCGCGGTGCTTTGTTGGCCGGCAGCACACGCGGCTGCGGCCCCGACGGGAGTGGCCATGACGGGTAGGAAAAAGGGCGTGACCGGCGGGAAACCTGATGCTGGGGCATCCACCCGGGGCGCGGCGCCGGTGGCGGCGCAGCCTTTGAGCCGGGCGGATCGGGTGGCACTGGGGAAGGACGCCCGCCGGGCAGCGCCACTGGAGGCGCACGGAGAGTTCCAGCCAGGCAGATCGCGGGATCCGGTCGGGCTGCTGCTGGGCCAGGCGGCGTCGAGGGTGCCGGAACTGGTGCCGGTACGGCACGGGCGCATGCTGGTGTCGCCATTCACGTACTACCGGGGGGCCGCACTGCCGATGGCGGCGGATCTGACGGCCACGCCCACCTCAGGTCTGCGGGTCCAGCTGTGCGGAGACGCGCATCTGTCCAATTTCGGCGCTTTCGCCTCGCCGGAGCGGCGACTGGTCTTCGACGTCAACGACTTCGACGAGACTCTGCCCGGGCCATTCGAGTGGGATATCAAGCGGCTGGCCGCGAGCCTGGCGGTCGCGGGGCGCGACAACGAGTTCTCCGACAAGGCCCGCCGCAAGATCGTCCTGGCGGCGGCCAAGGGCTACCGCAAGGCGATGCGCCGCTTCGCGAAGCAGCCGTTCCTGGACGTCTGGTACGCGCACGTGGACATCGAGGAGGTCATGGAGCAGTTCAGGTCCAAGATGAAGGCGAAGCGGTTCAAGGCGGCCGAGGAGCTGCTGGCCAAGGCCCACACCCGCGACAGCACGCAGGCCCTGGGCAAGCTCACCACCTTGGTCGACGGCCAGCACCAGATCGTCAGCGACCCCCCGGCGATCGTCCCCATCGAGGAGGTTTTCAGCGATGTGCAGGCCGACGCGATCTACGAGCTGATCCGCACCGTGCTGGGCAAGTACCGGCGCACCCTGCAGTCCGACCGGCGACACCTGCTCGATCAGTTCACGCTGGTCCAGGTGGCCCGCAAGGTCGTCGGGGTCGGCAGTGTCGGCACCCGCGCCTGGATCGCGCTGCTGGACGCCGGGGACGGCGTCGAACCGCTGTTCCTGCAAGCCAAGGAGGCCCAGCCCTCCGTCCTGGTGGAGTACGCCAGGCGCAGCCAGTACAGCAACCAGGGCGAGCGCGTCGTCACCGGGCAGCACCTCATGCAGGCCCAGAGCGACATCTTCCTCGGCTGGACCCGCGTCACCGGCGCGGACGGGGTGGACCGCGACTTCTACGTACGCCAGTTGCGGGACTGGAAGTTCTCCGCACCGATCGAGACGATGGTCCCATCGGGCATGGCGCTGTACGGCCGGCTGTGCGGCTGGACCCTGGCCCGAGCGCACGCCCGCTCCGGTGACCGGATCGCGCTGGCCGCCTACCTCGGCGGCTCCGACCGGTTCGACCAAGCCATCGCGGACTTCGCCGAAACCTACGCCGACCAGAACGAGGACGACTTCACAGCCCTGCAGACTGCCGTGAAAGAGGGCCGCGCCAAAGCCACCACCGGGATCTGAAGTCCGTTTCGTCCCATGGTTTCCGTCTGATCCCGGGCCAGGTTCCGCGTCGGCTCGGGCTGGTCTGCCGGTGAACCGGCGGGCCACAAGGCCGGTGAGCGCCACGTGGACCACGGCTCAGTGAGCTGCCCCGACTTTCCTGGAGTCCGCGATCGTGTGATCAAGCGGACCAGGGGAATCAGCTCCTCGTGGCGGAGCCAGCGGGCCGACTCCGGCCGCGTCCTGCGCGCGAAGTACGTCGACGGCGACGGCTCCAGCACACGGCACACGGCACACGGCACACGGGATCGACGCCGAAGCCGTCGCGCAGATGGTCGATCCCCTGCTCGGCCTCGTCCGGGGGCGGTCGATTACCTGGGCAAAAACACGCCGGCCGCCTTGAGGATCTCGTTCGCCCGCTTCAACTCGGCGACATGTTTGCGGAGCTCCTTCAGCCGCCCACCCGGCCAGGACGGTGCCCGAACTGGTCGCCGACGGCCCCTTCCAGGTGTTCACCTGGGACATCACCCAAGCGGCCGGCCCAAGGAAGGGCATCTGGTACCACGCCTACGTCATCATCAACATCTTCAGCCGCTACATCGTCGGCCACGCCGTCGAACTGGCCGAATCAGCCGAACGGGCAGAGGAGTTGATCCGCGAGAGGCACTCGGGCATCGGAGTTCACACGCACGGCACACCGAACGCTTCGGCCGCCGCCCCAGACCACCCGAGATCCCGAAGACAGCGTGGATCAACGACCCCGCCAAGCGCAGGGAACCCGCACCACACACCTCATAGCGTCACAACTGTCCCACTGGACTTGACATATTCCGCAGCACAGGATCTTGCCCACACTGGTCGGGTTCCAGTGGTTCGACGGCGGCGTCTTGCGCTTGCTCGTGTAGCTGTCGCCCTGGTTCCTGTACGCGTGGGTCGCCGGGGTGTCGAAGCCGGCGGCTTCGAGGGCGGCGGCGGTCATCCACTGGCTCTGCCCCTCACGGATGAGCTTGCTCAGGGCCCGCTCGCACCAACCAACAAGGCCTGCGATCTCGCCCAAAGCCGGTTTGGCCCAAAAGGGGAGCGTCGTGCCCGCGACCCCGGTGTCGGGGTCGCGGGCACGAGGGCTCACACGTACGGCGGGTAGGTCGGCTGACCTCCGTCGCCGCCGCCGATGGCGTCCAGGTCCCCGTCGCTGATCTCCTCGTCGACCTCCGTGCCCGCCACGTCGGCGGCGTCCTCGGTGCCGGTGTTCCGGAAGGTGTCGTCCTTCATGGTGGTGAACTCCTCTGGTGGTGTTTCGTGGCTGTGCCTGGCAGTGGTCAACTGACAGCTATGGGAACCTCGTTGTAGCCGATGACCTGGACCTTCGACCCCGAGGCGGCGGTCGGGACGTACGTCAGGAACATCTGCAGCCGGCTGATGGTGAACCGGCTCGCCGTCGCGCCGCCGGGCTTGCCCAACTGCGCGGCGTCGCTGCTCTTCGGGCCCAGCGAGACGGTGCCGTCGGCCTGGACCGGGGTCAGCGTGTCGGTGACGACGTCGGAGGTGAACACGAGCACGCCGCCGTCCTCGGTCCGCAGGGCGTAGGTCTCGGGAAGCGTCCGGGTCAGCACCCGGGACAGGGTCGTGCCGCGACCGCTCAGAGCCTTCGTGCCGGCGGCGAACCCGTTGGAGAGGTTGTCGTCCAGCGGGGCGCTGTAGGAGAACTTGTCCTTGCCGGCGAGGTTCTGCTGGTAGTGGGCGAGGATCTCGGCCGCCAGGGAGTCCGGGGACGTCAGCAGACCGTCCGGGCTCGCGACGGCGGTGGCAGTACCCGCAGCGTCGACGGCGACCTTCGGCACCGGCCCGCTGGCCGTGAGCGAGTACGCGGCCAGGTAGGGCGCTCCGGGCCCCGCCTGCACGAAGACGCGGTACGTCGGGCCGGGGAAGGGCATGCCTCCCTGTGCCCGGCTGGACACGGCCAGGAACCAGTGGGGGTAGGCCGAGCCCGCCGTGGCGTGGATGGTGACGCCCTGGTCGCTGATCGGGGCGACCGTCTGGTTCAGTTCCTTGCTGATGCGCATCCACGCGGCGTCCGCGGTGAGCAGCGGCTCGGTCTCGATGCCGGGCAGGCCCGTGCTGTCGAGGGCCCCGTTCACCCGGTTGTTCGCGTCGTCGTAGCGGCTGACCGCGGCCGACGCGTCCGCCTGGGAGATGACCGCCTCCGGCGCCGACGCCTGGGCGCCGGTGTCGCCGCTGCGCACCGAACCGCAGCCGGCCGTACCGCCGAGCCCCAGCAGGATGGTTGCCGCGGCGGCCTGCAGACGGAGTCTTCTCCTCCTGCGATTCATGTCATCGCTCCTTCTGATTCGTGCATCTGCCTGCGCACCAACTGGTGGAAGAGGCTCGTGGGGTCGCCGAGCAGGTCGGAGGGAGGTCCGCATTCGGCGACCCGGCCCTCGGCGAGGACGACGACCTTGTCGGCGTCGAGGACGGTGGAGAGCCGGTGCGCGATGACGACCCGGGTCGCGTTCAGGCGCTGGGTGCTCTCCGTGACGATCCGTTGGGTCTCGTTGTCCAACGCGCTGGTGGCCTCGTCGAAGAACAGGATCCTGGGGCGGCGGATCAGGGCATGCGCGATGGCGAGGCGCTGCCGCTGGCCGCCGGAGAAGGTGCCGCTGTCGCTCACCAGCGTGTGCATCCCCATGGGCATGGCGCGGATGTCCGCAGCGATGCCCGCCAGTTCGGCGGCGGCCCACGCGTCGTCGTGGCTGTAGTTGAGGGTGCCGGTGATGGCCTGGAAGACGGTGCCGGCGAACGGCTTCGTCTGCTGCAGGACGACGCCGCACTGCCGGCGCACCGCGGCGCTGTCCAGGGTGGCCAGGTCCTGACCGTCGTACAGGACGTTGCCGCTGGAAGGGTGTTCGAAGCCCAGCAGCAGTCGCAGCAGGGTGGACTTGCCACATCCGCTGGGGCCGACGATCGCCACGAACTCGCCCGGCCGCATGCTCAGGGACACGTTTTCGAGGACCGGTGGGCTGTTCTCGTCGTAGCGGAACGTCACCCGGTTCACCTCGATCTCCCCCGTCAGTTCGCCGGGAACCGTGTGCGCTTCCGAGGCCTCCGGCAGCTCGGCGAGCAGCGGCTTCATGCGTTTGAACATGGGGATCACGGCGAAGGCCGAGGAAAGGGAGTTGGTCACCTGGATCACGGCCGCGAGGACGATGCCCAGGACCGCGTTGAACGACAGGAACCGGGTCATCGACAGCGTTCCGCGGGCCGGCCCGCTGATGACCGCGAAGGTGAGCAGCACGCAGATGAGCGGGTAGACGGCGTTGAACGTGGCAGCCGCGTTCTGGTACCTGCCGATGCGCTTCTGGAGCTCCTTCTGCTGCGCGAACTCGTTGGCCCAGGCCGCGAAGGCGCGGTTCTCGGCGCCCGCCACCCGCAGCTTGGGGAGCCCCCGCAGCCTCTGGTACACCCGGTTCGCGAGCTTGTGCTCCAGGTCCAGCGACTGGGTCTGCCACGTCATCTGCCGCGCGCCCAGCACGAGGAAGAACACCACGCCGACCAGCACGTACAGCCCGGTCAGCAGGGCCAGCGGCACGCTGAACCAGAACATCACGGCGAAGTTCACCACCGCGACCACGCTGGAGTAGAGCACCACGTAGCTCACGTTCATCAGCACCGTGCGGATGTTCTTCACCCCCAGTGCCGCACTGGCCAGTTCACCCGTGGAGTAGCGGCGGAAGAACGGTGCCGGCAGGCGCAGCAGCCGGTCCCAGACGGCGGCCTGCAGGGTGGCCTCGAAGCGACCCCCGACACGCAGCAGCGCCAGGTTCTCCAGCACCGCGAAGACTGCCGACGCGAGGGCGGCCACCAGGGTCAGGACGCACACCTGCACGATGAGGTTCGTCTCGGCGTACGGGACGAACGTGCCCAGGATCAGCCCGGTACTGATGGGCACCGTGGTGCCCACGGCCACCGCGACCAGGGTGAAGGCGATCAGGTTGCGGATGTCCCGTCCGCTGCCCTTCAGGCCGAACAGGATCAGCCGTCCCGTGCCGATCGGCCGCTCCGGCAGGGGCGGGTAGAACAGCACCCCCGTGTCGTCGAATTCCCCCGCCGTCCGCTCGCGCACCGGGCTCTGCTCGCCGGCGACGGGGTCCCAGGCCACGTACCGTCCGCGCCGCCAGACGAAGGCCACCGGCTCTCCGGAGTCGGAGCGGCGCCCGACGAACGGCCCGATGTTGGTGCGCCACCAGCGCGCGTCCAGGTCCACCGCGCGGATGCGGAAGCGCGAGCGCACCGCGATCGCCTCGATCGGGCCCATCTTGCCGCCGGCTGCGGAGCCGCGCGCCGGCAGGATGGAGATGCCCAGTTCGTCGGCCACGATCCGGCAGGCCGCCTCGGTGGCGTCCTCGCTGTGGACGGGGCCGCTGCGTGAGACGTGCTCGGCCGGCTGGAGCACCGCCTGGAGGACCCGGTTGGCCTTGTCGGTGAGCGCGTCCTCCATCTCGCGCACGGCCCGGATCCGGGACTCGACCTGCTCCCCCTCGGCGGCGATGACCCGGTCGGCCATCCGCAGCAGGCGCCCGTTCACCTCGGCCAGGCGGTCCCGCCACCGGCCGTCGGCCAGCAGGTCACCGGTCGAGCAGGTGGTGAACGAGGCCGTGGGGTCGCCCTGGACGGTGCTGCCCTCGGTGACCACGAAGGTGTCGCCGCGGGAGAGCCACTCGCCACTGTCGGGCGTTCCGACCCGCAGTCGACCGGCGAGGACCTCGATCCAGACCAGTCCCCCGGTCGCCCGCCCGGATTCCCCTTCCGCCAGTTCGCCCCGGCCACCGGCGCTCAGGAGCACGTGCTCACGGGAGCCCGGCTGCTCGGCGACGAAGCCGAGGAGGCCGTCGAGCCCGGCGTCGATCCCCCGGGCGAGGGCCGCACACCGATCGGAGGACTCGCCGGTGTCCCCGGAGCCGGCGTCCCCGGAGCCGGTGTCGGCGAGCAGGAGTCCTGCCAGGTCCGCCGCGTCCACGCGCAGGACGCGGGCGCCGAGGACGGCTCGCAGGACCGGCACGCCGACGGGGCCGGACGGGGGCGCGGCGAGGACGGCACCCGGTGTGAAGCGGTTGACGTAGTGCCACGGGCCGCCCTCGGCAGCCTCCATGACGAACAGGTCGACGGCTCCATCGGTCACCACCCACAGCGCGTCCGCACCCGTCAGCCGGACGGGTCCCTCGCCGAAGTCGACCTCGGTCCCGATCCCGGCCGGCGGTCGCCAGGCCGCCGTGGCCACGGCCTCGGGCCCGGAGGATGTCGTGCTCATGCGTCAGTGCTCCCTGATGAGCTGGGCGTAGGCGCCGCCGGCCGCGGACAGGCCCTCGTGCGTCCCCCGCTCGACCACGTCGCCCCGGCTCAGCACGACGATCTCGTCGCTGTCGCGGATGGTGCTCAGCCGGTGGGCCACGACGACCGTGGCGCAGCCGTGGCGGCGGATGTTGTTCATGATCAGGAGTTCCGTCTCGGCGTCCAGGGCACTGGTCGCCTCGTCCAGGACGAGCAGGCGCGGGTTGCGGACGAGCGCCCGGGCGATCTCCAGCCGCTGGCGCTGTCCGCCCGAGAAGTTGCGGCCGTCCTCCTCCACCTGGGCGTAGATGCCGCCCGGACGCGAGGACACCACGTCGTACACCGCGGCGTCGCGGAGCGCGGCGATGACCTGGTCGTCGGAGATGGAGGTGTCCCAGAGCGTGATGTTGTCCCGCACCGTCCCCTCGAACAGGAAGACGTCCTGGTCGACGAAGCCCACCGAGGCGCTGAGCACTTCCGGCGCGATGCCCTCGCGCGGGAGGCCGTCGATGTCCACCGAGCCCTCCCAGGGCCGGTAGAGGCCCGAGATCAGGCGCACCGCGGTGGACTTGCCGCTCCCCGAGCCGCCGACCAGCGCGACCTGCCGGCCGGGGCCCACCGAGAAGGAGAACTCGCTGACCAGCGGAGCGTCCAGCGGGTTGTAGCCGAAGGTGACCCGGTCAAAGGTCAGGTTGCCGGCGAGCCGCCCGGGCGGGGCGTCGGACGCGTCCGCGCGTGATTCCGGCCGGTAGTTCTCCACGTCGCGCAGTCGGGTCACCTGAACGGCGAAGTCCTGGACCCGCTGGGCCACCGCGATCAGCTGCGCGATGGGGCTGACGAAGGCCGACACCAGGGCCTGGAAGGCGACGAGCAGACCGACCGTCAGGTCTCCCTTCACCGCCTCCAAGCCGCCGATCAGCAGCAACAGCGAGGTGGTGACGGAGGCCAGGGTGGGTGCGACCACCGCCATGACGGCACTCGGCACGCCGATCTTCTGCTGCCCGGTGACGACGGCGGACTGTTCCTTGGCCCAGCGCCGGAAGAAGGTGTTCTCGCCGCCGGTGGCCTTCATCGTCTCGATGAGCTGCAGGCCGCTGTACGAGGTGTTCAGCAGCTGTGCCTCGTCCGTGGCCAGCCGGCTGACCCCGCCGGCCCTGATCCGGGCCACCGTGCGCAGGGCCACGATGTTGAGCAGGGACAGCGACACGCTCAGCACCGTCAGCCAGGGGTCGTAGGCCCACAGCAGGCAGGCGTACAGCACGACGACCAGCGCGTTGACCAGGGTGCTCGACAGGTCGTTGGACAGGGTCACGGCGACCTGGTCGTTGGACTGCACGCGGCTGCTGATGTCCGCCGGACTTCGCTGGACGAAGAAATTGATGGGCAGTCTGAACACGTGGCGCAGGAAGCGGCTGCTGTTGATCGTCGCGTTGGAGATGCGCAGCCGCAGCAGGAAGGCCTGGCGCAGGAAGGTGAGCACGCCCGTCACCATGACGGTCGCGCCCATCAGGCCGAAGAACGACATCAGGAACGAGCGGTCGCCGCCCAGCAGGATGGAGTTGACGAACGCCCGGGTGAGGGCGGGGTACGCCACCCCGACCACCGCGAGCAGCACGCTGACGTACGTGCTCAGGGCGAGCAGGCCCCAACTCCCCTGCAGCCGGGTCGGCATGCTCGCGAGGACGCCGGGACGCCGGCCGCCGGGGCGGAACTCCTCGCCCGGCGACATGGTGAGCACCACGCCGGTGAAGCTCTCGTCGAAGTCCGCGAGGTTGACGACCCGCGGCCCGCTGCCGGGGTCGTTGAGGTAGACGACGTCCTTGCCCAGGCGCCGGCCGAACCCGTTGAGAACCACGAAGTGGTTGAACTCCCAGAACAGGATCGCCGGGGGCGCCAGCTTCGACAGCGCCTCGGTGTCCATCCGTCGTCCGGTCGCCGTCAGGCCGTAACGCCGGGCCGCCTTGAGGACGTTCGAGGCCTTCGAGCCGTCCCGCGAGACCCCGCAGGCGACCCGCAGCTCCTCCAGCGGCACGTAGCGCTTGTAGTGGGCGAGGATCATGGCGAGGCTGGCGGCCCCGCACTCCAGTGCTTCCATCTGGAAGATCACCGGTGGCTTGACCCGGCGGGCCGGGCGGCGCCTCGGCCAGGCCCGCTCCTTCGGAGTTCCGCCGGTGGTGGTGAGTACGGACATCTACGACAACACCCAGCCAATCGGTCTGACCGATGGCAAGTGCACGGAAGCGCTCACCAGCGTGCGGGAATCAATCAGGTACGGCGGGCCGGTTCGGGTGGACCACCGGAACCCACTCGTCGTGCCCGGTTCTGTCAGCAACCTCACGACCACTTGCATCGGTTGGCCCTGGCCGGAGAACTGGCCGGCCAGTTGGGCATCGCCGAGGAAGCTCGCGATCTGCTTCTGGGTCTGGGAGAACTGGCTGACCGACTGGACGACGCCGCGCAGCACCCCGTACTCCTGGGCCGGAGCGGACCGCAGGTCGAGGTCCACGGTGCTGCCCTGCGTGATGAGCCCGGCGCTGCTCGTCGGCGCGTACAGCACCGCGATCAACGGATCGGACGGCCCGCTGACGCGCTCGACCACGGCGAGGTTCGTGCCCGCCGTGACCACCTGGCCGACCTGCGCCAGGATCGCCGTGGTGCGTCCGCCGCTGAAGGCGCGGACGGTCTGCTGGGTCGAGTCGACCTGGACGGTGAACAGCGGAGCCTGCGCCGGGAAGGTCGTGCCCTGCTGGGCGAAGACCCCGGTGATCTGCCCGGAGACAGGGCTGTCCAGGGTGTAGCTGCCCTGACCGTAGGTGAGGATGCCGGGCACGGTGACCTGGCGCGGTATCGCCCCGGTGAACGCCCACAGCGAGCCGAAGGCGACGAGCACCGTGACCATGAGCAGCGCGACCAGGCTGCGCGGCTTGGCCAGCGTGGCCGCTGTCCCGAGGTCGGTGGTGGACTCGAGCTTGGCGAGTGCCTGCTCACGGAACTGCACGGTTGGGCTTCCTTCCTGCGGTTGAGGCGCTGCTCGCCGGTCAGACGGCCTGGAGGGTGCCGGCCGCCGAGTACGCCTCGCCCAGCGCCTTCTCCGCGCGCAGGAGCGCCCGGACCACATCACCGACCGTGGAGTTCAGGTCGCCGCGCACCGGGAGGCCCGGACGGATCAGCCGCAGCTGGGCCCCCACGTCCTCGCGGCGCACGTAGCCGGGCTCGGTGCCGACGGCGATGGGCTTGAACGTCGCGGCGGCGACACCGAGTTCGTAGAGCGCGATCGGCTGCTCAGGCGCCTTCTCGTTGCCCCGGGGGAACCAGAAGAGGACCACGTCACAGGCTCGGAGGGCGTCGTGCTCCCAGCGCACCAGCTCCTGGCTGAACGCGCGGCCGGAGACGACCCGGCTGGGGCTGAACACCGTGACGGGGCGGTCGGCCCCCGCCCGGTGCCACTGGTCGGCGAGCGACTCGATCGCCCATTGCCGCCAGTCCGGGCAGTTGCGCATGCCGCCGGCCAGGAACACCGTCAGCGCCTCGGGTGCGGAGGGGACTTCCTCCAGCGATCCCACAACCCGCAGAGTCGATCCGTTCACGGCACAATCTCCTCTACGGGACGGAAGGGCTCTGTGCCACCGGGCCGACGTACGCCGGGCTTCGGACGCCGGACCTCAGGTAACCGGTGCCCTCCACCGCGCCGGGGGCGACGTCGAGCCGCTGGACGACGGGGTTGCGCTTGCCCCGGCCGCTGAGGACGAAGCTGCCCGTCGCGGCCAGCCGGAGGCGGAAGCCCTGGCCCTCGCGGAAGTACGCGACAAGGTCACGGTTGAGGTGCTCGACGCACCTGCGGGCCTCCTCGCTCGCCTCCGCCACGATGAGCTGCAGGATTCCGGGGCTCTCCTGGAGGACCTGGAAGTCCGCCAGTCCCGCGTTGGACAGTGCGGCCAGCAGGGCGTAGGGGGAGTAGACGAGGCCGTCGGCGCCCACCAGCGTCGCCTTCGACCGGCCGACCAGTGAGCCGACCGCGGTGCCGGGCAGCCCGCACCCGCAGGCCGTCGCCGGGGAGCACAGATCGCCCGTGACGTAGCGGATCACCGGCATCGCCCGGGTGAGGAGCCCGGTCAGGACGATGCTCCTCAGCGTCTCGTCACCCTCGTAGGGCAAAAGTTCCGGGGTGACGAAGTCGTCCTGGAAGTGCAGGTTCCCCTGGCGGCACTCCCAGGCGGCGGACCCGGTCTCGGAGGTCGCGTAGACCATCGTGACCGGGCGCTGGAAGGCCTCCTCGACCATCCGGCGGCCTTCCTCGACCAGGTGCTCGTAGGAGGCCACCACGGCCCTGGGCCGCAGGTGGATTCCCCGGTCCAGGCAGTACCGCGCCAGGCCGACCAGCCGGCTCGACGTGCCGATGATCCGGTCGACGGGGAAGGCCCCGACGACGGAGGCGTAGGTCTCCACGATGGAGGGGGAGGACGGATCGAAGCCCCGCAGGTTGCACCGCACGTACGGGCGGGGCAGGAAGCCGGCCTCGACCAGCGGGGTTCCCTCGTAGTGGAGCCCCAGGTTCAGTTCGGTTCCGGTGTCGGGTAGGTCGAGGTGGCGGCAGAGCCGCTCGGCGATCACCAGGCTGGACAGTCCGCCGGTCTCCGCGGTCGTCAGCAGCCGCACCGGCTGGCCGGTGCTGCCGCTGGTCTCGTGGATGAAGTAGTGGCCCGGTTCCATCCGGCCGGTCTCGTCCCTGCTGATCAGGTCGATGAACCGGTCGCGCAGATCCGCTTTCAGGGTCAGCGGGAAATCCGCGAGCACAGGCTTCGCGTGGTCCTGCAATGACTGGTAGCGGGGCACCCGGTCCCGGGCGTGGGCCAGGATTGCGGAAAGGCGGTCGGCGGCCGTCGCGCTGTCGAATTCGACGAGCTTCTCGATTTCCACCCGCTTCTCCGCGTAACGGGCCGACCGGAGAAAGCGGTTCAGCTTCTCGCCGATTTCCGCCACCGCGATTTTCGGGTCGGACAAATGATTCTGCATCACGGGCACCCCCTTCTCGCCGGTTGCCGAGGACTTCGCCTGCCGCGGGCCGCGTTCCGGTCGGGATCCCGGAACGCGGCGACGGCTGATCATCCGTCACACACCTGATGAGCAATGGCCGTTCCGGCGAAGCTCCGGTCGACCGAGACTGCAGACGGGAGTGTCAGATCAGGTAGCGGTGCGACTCGCCGCCGGCGATGCCCTCCAGGTCCTCGTCCCGGAACTCGTCGTTCTCGTTGACCTCGACCTGCGGGTTCTGCTTCTCGTTCTCGCCCATGGGAAATCCTCCTGCTCGTTGTCGACACCGAGAAAATATTCGGACGGAACACCCGGCTCCGCTCGGTGGTGATGCAGACGCTATTTCCGGGTGCCGCCGGCCGGCAAGCCTTCCACGGAATTGCCACCAAGGCGCGCAGGGAAGCGCTCCACCGTGACAGCGATCCGTGTCATCGACCGCGATCCACCGGCGTCCGGCGGTGTTCCGGCAGGCCGAGATGGCCCCGAAGCGTGCCGGACTCGTACTCCGCGGGGAGGACTCCGCGGGACTGGAGCTCGGGCACCACGTGCTCCACGAACTCGTCCAGCCCGCCGGGTGCCTGCTCGGGGACGATGATGTAACCGTCGCAGCCGCCGGCTTCGACGTAGTCGATCATCTCGGTCGCAATGTCGGACGGGGTGCCCGCCAACGCTTTCGTGTGCGTGACCAGCGCGACGAGCTGCCGGATCGACAGCTTCCTGGACTCCGCGACCTGCCGCAGGAACGCCACCCGGTCCGCTCGCCGCCGTGCGTCCATGCCGGTCGGTCTTCCGGTGATGAACGCCCCGCCGTCCGGGTCCGGGGCGATGTCGGGCAACGGGCCTTCCGGATCGTAGGCGGACAGGTCACACCCCCAGAGCCCCTCCAGATAGTAGATCGCCATCTGCGGCGTCACGATGTCCAGCCGTCTCGCTCGCGCCAGCTCCTCGGCGTCCGCCCGTGACTGCCCGACCACGTAGGTGATTGCCGGCATGATCCTCAACTGCCCCGGGTCACGGCCGTGGCGCTCCAGCCTGCCCTTGACGTCGGCGTAGAACTCGCAGCCCGCGCGGCCCCTCTTCCTGCTGTAGATGACCTCCGCGTGGGCGGCGGCGAACTCCCTCCCCTGCTCCGAGTCCCCCGCCTGCATCAGGACCGGCTCGACGCCGCCGTACGCGGTGGCGGCGGGCCCCTCGGCGTGGAAGTGGCGTCCCTCGTGGGCCAGCGGCCCGCCACCCCCGGGCACGCCGGCGTTCCAGATCGAGCGGCACAACTCGACGAACTCCGCGGCCCGCTCGTAGCGTTGGGCGTGCGGGAGGAAGCCGCCGCGCCGAAAGTTCTCGCCGACCCAGGCGTCCGGCGTCGTCACGGCGTTCCATCCCAGCCTCCCGTCCGAGAGGTGGTTGATGGTGGCGAGCTGACGGGCCAGGTCGTAGGGCTCGTTGAAGGTGGTGTTGACGGTGGCCACCAGACCCAGCTTCTCCGTGACGGCCGCAACGGCGGAGACGATCGTCAGCAGATCGTGCCGGCCGGCCACCCCGATCTCGGTCACCTCGCCGTTCCGCTCGGGCATGCGGAGGTCGTCGGCGAGCAGCAGGTAGTCGAACCGGCCGCGCTCGGCAGTCCGGGCCAACCGGGCGATCGCGTCGAAGTCGATCTGGCTGCCCTGTCGGCCGCCCTTCCACACCGTCGTGGTGGGGTTGACCGGGAAGAGAACGCCCAGGTGGAGTCGGCGCCGTCCAAGGTTCACTGCGGGCTTCCTAGGGTGTTGACGGGCCCGGCGAATCCGGCCGCTCCGTGGTCGGGGGCGGATCGCGCGGACGGAGTGGCGGGATCCCCTCAAGGGACCATGCTGTTGGGCGCCTGGTGCGGCAGCCCCAGGCGCTCGCGGAAACTGCGGCAGCCCTCGCCCCAGGGGGAGACGAGCCGACGCCTGCGCAGTTCGGGGACGGCTTCGTCCACGAAGCGGGCCAGTTCCGTGCCCACCTCGGCGAACACGAGACGGAACCCGTCCACCAGACCCGTCTGCGCGCGCAGTCGGAGGAAGTCCGCGAACTCGCGGACGCCCCCGGTCTCGACCGCGCCGCCGGTCCCCCACGCCCACTGGCCGGCCGGCAGCCCGCGGCAGTCCACGAAGAGGTCCGCGATCGTCCTGGTTCCGCTCCCGAGCCGCGGACGAGCGCCGACGACCCGTTCGAGGCGGCCGAAGACCAGGTCCGCGCGGGCCGCGAGCGGCAGATCCTCCTCCCGGGTGATCCGCACGGCCGTCACCGGATGCCCTTGAGGCGGGCGCGGGACGATCCCGGGGCCCTTCACCCGGAAGTAGCGGCCCTCGTGGTTCACGGCGCGGATCCTGGTGCGGTCCAGGAACCGTCCGGTGGTGGCGTCGCGGATCTCCGCACCGTCCTCCCAGCTGTCCCAGAGCAGCGAGACCACCTCGACGAACTCGGCGGCCTCCTCGTACAGGTCGGAGAGGTCTCGGGCAGCGCGCTCCCCGAAGAGCCGGGCTTCCTCGGCGCTCCTGGACACCCGCACGCACCAGCCGGCCCGTCCGGCGCTGACGTGGTCCAGCGTCGCCAGGGCCTTCGACACGTGGAAGGGTTCGAGATGGGTCACGGTCGCCGTGGCGATGAGCCCGATCGAGGTGGTCTGCGGGGCGACGTGGGCGAGGGCGGCCACCGGGTTCAACCGGCTCTGGGCGATCCGCTGCCGGGCGGGCACGGAGTCCGCCGGGGACGTGAGGGCCTCGTCCAGCGTCACGAAGACCAACGATCCCCGCTCGGCCAGTTTCGCGGCACGTGCGCAGCCGGACGCCGCGGGCCGCGCGGATTCCGGTTCGCCGATCTCCACACCCAGGAACACGGGCAACTCCAAGTTCACGTATTTCCGCCGACGAACCGGGCGGCGCTCGCACGATTGAAACGGGACGCGGAGTGAAAACCCGGGCGGTCCGTCTTTTTGCGCCACCCTAGTGCGACCGTCCGAGCGGCCACAAGAAATCGGGCCGGCAGCACGGATTCATGAAGGAAATCCCCCGGGGATTGCATCGATCGATGCCAACGAGGTCTCCCCGGCCAGCCCGGTCGCCACCTCGTCCGGGTGTCCGGACCACCAGGAGAGCCAGCAGGCCGTCCATGACGAACAGGTGGTCCCGGGTGCGGTCCTGGCGTCCGTAGTGCCGCTCCAGGTGGCCCAGGTCGCAGGCGCGCTCCCACCGGAGGAACTCCGCCGCCTCGGCCGACTGCCGCTCGGACAGCGGTGACACGGCGCGGTATCCGGCGACGAAGGCCGCCGCCTGCGCGGTGGCGAGCCCCCTGCGATTACGGGCGGGGAAGAGCAGCATCAGCGACCGCACCACCTCCCGGGCGTAGGGCCGGACGGTGAGTGCGTCGAAGTCCAGGACGGCGGCGATCCGGCCGACGGTCTCGACCTGCCGGCATCGGTTCGTCAGTCCCACCGTGACGGGACGCACCGCGAGGACGCCGCTCAGGCCGAGCCGGCGCAGCACCGCGTCCGGCAGCAGCACGTCCGGCAGGGGCGCCTCCGGAAGCGGCGCGGGCATCGCCTGCTCCAGAACTCGTCGGGTCGGTGCCGGAAATGATTCCGGGGTGGTCATTCTCCGGGGCCCGCCGGGCGGAGGTCCAGAAAGGCAGTGGGATCGGAAAACGGCGGCGGCACGATTCGGTGGAACGGTCCGGATTTACCCGTGCCCGTACCCGAGCAAGTGTCGGAGAATTCTTGCGCCGCCCGTTCGGCGAGCCTTAGATTCGGCGCCCGTGAGCTCGCTCCCGCTACGGAAGGCCACTCCCCCGAATGGAAACTCTCCGCTCCCTGGTGGGCGACCCCGCACCGTTCCTGGAGACGGCGTGGCGTCGCCGGGCCTGTCTGCTGCGCCCGCCCGCACCGCTCGCCGCGCCGGTCACCCTGGCGGACGTCGATGACGTCCTGGCCTCGGGCCTGCTGCGCATCCCGTACCTCGAACTCGTCGCCCAGGGCAAGGCACTGGGGCAGGGGGAGTACACCAGCGCCCACCATCTGATCGACCGCAGCTTCCGCGGCTACGCCGACGCCGCAAAGGTGATGCGCCACGTCGATGCCGGCGCCACCTTGGTGATGCGCAACATCGAACACTGGCACTCCGGGGCGGCGGCGCTCGTCGGCCGCCTCGGTGCCGAGCTGAGCCGGGGTGTCGAAGCCTTCCTCTTCGTGACCCCGCCCGGTAGGAAGGGGTTCGGCTCCCACCGGGACGACGCGGACGTCTTCGTTCTCCAACTGCACGGCAGCAAGCGGTGGCAGGTCCACGCGGTCCCCGAGGACGGGTGCTGGCAGACCGGGCCCGAGCCGGAGCCGGGGCCCGTACAGCTGGAGACCACGGTGCACGCGGGCGAGGTGCTCTACGTCCCGCGCGGCGCACCACACTCGGCCGTCGGTCACACCGACGGCCTGTCCTTCCACCTGTCGCTGACCGTCCGGCAGCCCGGCACCGCCGACCTGCGCACAGCCCTCACCCGCCGCTTCGAGGACGGGCTCGACCTGCCTCCGCTCCCGGTGGACCCGGCAGAACTGCGCCGGACCGCAGCGGAGTTGCTCGACCACTACCGGAAGCGGCTGGCCGACCTCACCCCGGAGGAACTGTGCGCCGCCGTGGAGACCGTCTCGTCCTCGAAGACCGGTGCCGCCTCGACCGAGCCACACCGCACCCTGGCGAACCTGGCGGCGGCGCTGGGCGGCTGAGGCCGTGGTGGTGAGCCCCGGGGGACGGGTCCGCAACGCCCGGCCCCGGCCCCGGTCGCTCGCCGTCCCGAACTCCGTCAGCCTGGCGGATCAGTAGGGCATCGCGGGAAAGCCCTGAACGCCCACGCCGGCCACCAGCGCGTCCAGTTCCTCCTCCGAGAGGTCCCGCGCCTCGAACCGGTCAGGGCGGGGCACGAACAGCGTGAGCCGCCCGCTGACGGTCGCCTCCTCCCAGGACCGGATCTGCGCATCCAGTACGTCCGGTGCCGCGGGCCGG
The DNA here is from genome assembly GCF_040651155.1 of Kitasatospora sp. NPDC048545. Taxonomy (NCBI): domain Bacteria; kingdom Bacillati; phylum Actinomycetota; class Actinomycetes; order Kitasatosporales; family Streptomycetaceae; genus Kitasatospora; species Kitasatospora sp. NPDC048545. Next base: position 145,580 of record NZ_JBEZIQ010000015.1, on the reverse strand, counting down.
TCACGGTCGACGACCACGGTCGTTCCCGCCGGCACCCGGATGCCGTGCTCGGCGAGCAGGACGCACGGATCCTGGACCAGGAGCCGTTCCTGGCCCGGATCGGACCAGACGGCGGCCACCGCCGCGCTGTAGCCGGAGGCGAAAGCGGTGCGTTCGGTGGAGTGCATGGCGCGGTCCTCTGCTCTCGGGTGCGATGGGGGGTGCGTGCTTCTGCCGGGTCGGGACTTCTCGTGTACGCACGCTCATGCCGACTCCCGGCCCTCAGGCGGGCAGGCGCCGAGGGCGAACTCGGCGATGGCCGGCTCGGCCAGCGTGTCCAGGCCGGCCAGTGCGGAGAAGGAGGCGGTGTCCCCCGCGCCGAGGGCACAGGGGGCGAGGCCCATGTCGGTGGCGACCAGGTACATCCAGGCGGTCAGGATCCCGGCGTCCTTGAGCGCCAGGGTGTACGGGATCCCCTCGTACTTGCGCATCAGCGGTCCGAGCCGGGCCGTGATCACGAACAGGACCTGCGGCGGGCCCGGCATGGTGGCCGTCCCCCGGGCGAAGGACAGCATCCGTTCGGTCTCCGGCCCGGGCGCGGCCACCGGCGCGAGCCGGTGGTGCACCGAGTCGTAGTGGTAGAGGCCGCCGGGCAGGCCCGCGCACCGCGAGACCAGCGGGTAGACCTCCAGCTCACCGAGGCCGCCGGCGCCCGGATAGGGCCGGACTCCGGTCGTCTCGCCGTCGCGGTCGCGTAGCTCGAGGCGCTGCACCCGGTGGAGGAACTCGCCGAGCTGGGCCACGGTCACCGGCCTGCTGTCGTCGTGCCCTCGCACGCTGCGGCGCCGCGCCATGACCGTCGCCAACGAATCGGACTCCCGGGTCGCGTACGGGGGTGCGGGCAGGGCGATCGAGGAGCGGCCCTCGGCGGCGGCCGTCCGCCCGAGGTCCGCCGCCGGCAGACCTCGGAAGCGGTCGGTGGCACCGATCGGGGCCGCGTGGCGCTCCGGGCGGGAGCGGTCGTGCAGCCAGAGTTCCTCCGCCGACCAGAGGGCCATCGGTGCCGCACCGGTCTCGGCCTCGGCTTCCTCCGGGGTCAGCAGGAGGCGAACGGAGAGCAACTCGTCCAGCAGGAACCCCGCTGCCGACTCGTCGACCCCCGCTTCCTCTGCTACCTCGCCGAGGCCGATCTCCTCCGCACAGGCGCGGGCCAGGACGGCGGCCAGCCGGAACCGGGGGCAGCTGATCCCGACGGTGCTGAGCGGCGTGTACGCCACCATCCGGCCCTGCTCGGCACGCAGCACCGCGAACCTGGACATCCGGTAGACCGCTCCGGGCCGGTGGCGGCGCTGCGGCGGAACGCTCTGGGCGCCGATGCGGCGGGGCACGACGTCCAGCAGGGCGCGGGCCCCGATGGAGACCCGGCGTTCCAGCCAGGAATGCAGCAGCAGCCGACGCACCAGTAACTGGGTCGACAGCAGTCGCGAGTCGCCCTCCAACCCCGCGACGAGCTGGGCGATCTGAAAGTCGCTCAGCCAGTCCTCCACCATCCGCAGCAGCACCGCGCGGCGCCCTGCCTCCAGCCCGGGCAGACGCAGCCGGTAGCGGGACTGTTCGAGGACGAGCGAGCCGCCCGGCTCCTCGGTCAGCCGAGCGTCGCTGCGGAGCCGGTAGCTCTCGGTCTTCACGGTGCCCGGCAGGGAAGTTGTTCGGTTCACTGGTTCTTCGTGCTTCCGGTACTGGGACGGCCGTACGGCACGTCGGCAGGGCTTGTGGTGATCAAGGACTCGCGGCCGTCGCACCGCAACTCGGCTGGTGGCGGCGCATCCTGACGGATGGCCTGAGATGCGACTGTTTCCATAGAGAGGAACAGGACCGGGCCCACCATCGGCTCACGATTGCACGAAACCCTGCCACCGACCGGACGCTGCGGCCCCGGCCGAGGCCGCGTTCACCCGTTCTCGACCACCAGGTGCTCCTCGACCCAACTGTCGGAATCGCCGGCCTCCATGAGCAACTCGGTGACGAGCTCCCGGCCCCGGTCCTCCGCGGCGGCCCGGAACGTGCTGACCAGCAGCTCCACCAGCCCCTCGGTCAGTCGCGCGGTCCGCGGCCCACCAGCCGGTCCCGGCGCCGCCACGGGTGCCGACGCGCCCCGCTCCTCGGCGGCGCCGACAAGGAGTTCCGCGCTTGACGAGGCGACCAACTCCTCGGCGGCGCCGGCGATCCGGTCCAGCGAGCGGGCCAGGCACCGCAGGGCGGCCGTCGGCGGGACGCCCGTCCGGACGAGCTCCATCGTCGCCCGGTGCACCGCCGGCCGTGCGACGGTCACGGTGCCGTCCGCCTCCCATCCGAGCATGCCGTGCCGGTTCAGGGAGTAGAACACCGCGGGCTGGTCGCGCACCGCGCGGTTGACCGCGGAGGCGAGCCGGGCCTCCTCGTCGTCGCGGTCCCCCACCCCGAGGAAGGCCGCGATTGACACCAGGTTGAAGCCCTGGCGCTGCAGGTGGACGATGTGCCGCAGCCGACGGACGTGGGTCTCGTCGTAGTACCCGACCCGCCCCCGGCGGGCCGGCGGCGGGAGCAGCTTGCGGGACTGGCGGGCCCGGATGTTGCGCGGCGACATCCCGACCAGCCTGGAGATCTCCTCGACCGTGTAGGACGCGTCCGAACGATCCGAGTGGGGCACGGCCTGCGGCGGAGTCGGTTCCATCTGTTACTCCTCGGTGGTGCCATGGCGCGGTGGGGCTGCGTCGAAATCCGCGAAGATCACGCCTCGGTAGTGTGTTTCACGGCCCACGACGCCCCCGGGTTCACCGGCCCCGGCACGGCAGTGAACCCGTGGAGGCAGGCGAGCATCGGCAGCGCAAGGGTTCTGTCCGGCGGATCGTGTGACCTTTCATGCCGGGCTCGTTGTACCCTCCGTAGGGCAGGGCGATCTGACGAATTCCCACGCGGTCTTGGTCGTTGGGTTGATGGGAGCGGTGCAACGCCTACGTCTGCAGCAACAACGACCCGGTCAACCACAGCGACCCCAGCGGCCTGATCCTCGACGACTGCTGGAACAAACTCTGCGGCAGCGACTGCAACTCGAGGGGCGTCCCCCGCAGCGACGACGGCGAACCCGCTGGAAAGCCCACTGACCCCACTGAACTTGAACTCGTGATGTCGGACGGCTCGTGGTGGCGTCGTCAGGGTCCGAGACCGCCGGCTGTTGCCAGCTCGGGTTCAGGACGGTGGCTGTAGCCGGCGCCGCGCCGCGGCGGGATTCACCTCGACGTCATCGCTCCAAGAGCAGACCTCCAGCCATGAGAGGTAGCCGCGGTACGAAAGCGACCCCGACCGACGACGACTGCCCCTGCGGGAAGCGGTGGTGCCCCGCAGTAGCGGTCCGCTGTCGGTTCGCCCCGCACGGCCCTGTCCTGTCCTGTCCCGTCCTGTCCTGTCCTGTCCTGTCCTGTCAGGGGCGCGGTGCGCTCGCTGTCCGGGAGGGCGTGCGCACCTCAGGGTGGCCGGGACGGCCGGCGTGCAGGAGCGCCCGGTGGTCCCGTTCGTTCTGATCGGCGTACGACTCGGCGAACACGGCCAGCGCGCGGTCGAAGGAGGTGCCGCGGCCGAGGTAGGCGGCGATCGCGATCCGGTCACCGGATCTGGCGTGCGCGCGGGCCAGGGTGGCGCCGCACAGCTCGCCGAACGCCCGCATGCCGCGCGGCACCATCTCCTCCGCCACGGCGATGCCCTTCCAGTCGCGCAGCTGGCGGATGTAGAAGTCCCGACGCCGGCCGTCGATGCCCTCCACCCGCTCCCAGCCGAGGAAGATGTCGCTCGCGGCCTGCATCAGCCGCTGGCCGGCGACCACCCGCTCACCCTGGTTCGAGTACCGGCCGGCTCCGACGTGGGCGGCCAGGACGGACTCGTCCGCCTCCTTGGCCTGCAGGAACAGCGGGTCCCGGCAGTCCTTCCCGAGCAGCAGGAAGATCCAGCAGCGGGTGCCGACGCTGCCCACGCCGACCACCTTGCGGGCGACGTCCACCAGCCGGTAGTCCTCCAGCAGGGTGCGCCGGTCGGTGGACAGGGTGCGGGCGTAGCGCTCGACCAGGTCGCGGAACAGGCGTTCCAGCTCTCCGCGGGTGACGACCGGGACCAGGTCGGACAGCGGTACGAGCAGCGGCGGGTCGGCGGCGATCCGGACCCGCCCGTCCACCGTCTCGGTGAGCTTCTCGAAGACCTGCAGGTTGTCCCGGGTACGGGCCTTGGTCAGGGCGTGCGCGAGGTTCTCGCGTCCGCGCCTGTGGATCCGGTCCTCGGCCAGCTCCCGGAGGTGGCCCGCGTCCATCTTGGTGTACCAGACGTCGAGGTTGCTCATGTCCGCGAACCGGGCCATCGCCTCGCGGTACGACCGCACCGTGGCCCGCACGATGTCCGAGCGCTCGGCGTCATCGAAGCCGTTCGCCCGGGCCGCGATGACCAGGCTCGCCGACAGCCGTTTGACGTCCCATTCCCAGGGGCCGGGCAGGGTCTCGTCGAAGTCGTTGATGTCGAACAGCAGCTGCCGTTCCGGGGAGGCCAGCAGCCGGAAGTTCAGCATGTGGGCGTCGCCGCACAGCTGCGCCCTGATCCCCGAGTCCGGCGAGCCGGCCAGGTCGGACGCCATGATCGCGGCGGCGCCCCGGTAGAAGCGGAACGGAGACTCGCTCATCCGGCTGTAGCGGATGGGCACCAGCTCGGGGACCCGGCGGGCCGACTGGGCCGCCAGGATGCCCAGCGGATCCGGCCGGTCCTTCGACGGCTCGTACCCGGCGTGGCTCGACCGGGGTGCGCGACGGCGGGCCGCCTTGCCGCGGACCGCCCGCTCCTCGGGAGTGGCGCGCCGCACCGCGCGCATCGTCGTCGCGGATTCCTGGGACATCGCGGGCCTCCTGACCGGATCCGTCACCGCGGTCCCGGGCTGATCGACGCCCGGACCGGGCTTCCAGGAGAGCGGCCACCTCCCGGCCGCGCCGTGCTCTCACTACCGATCATCGCGGACCGCCCCCGGTCCGGCATCACCTGGCGCACTGCCCGGCCCGCGGCGCCGGGGCTCCGGGGCTCCGGAACTCCGAGGTTTCGGGGCTCCGGGGCTCCGGAACTCCGAGGTTTCGGGGCTCCGGAACTCCGGGGCTTCAGGTGCCCTCGGGGTGGTGCGGTTCGGCTTTGCCGACGGCGGGCGCGGCCGTCGGGTGCTGGAGGGCGCGCAGGATGGCGAGGCCCTGGCTGACGATGCCAGCCGCCATCTGGTTGACTCCGTCGCTGCCGTTGAGGACGGTGAGATCGGCTCCGGACATGCCCCGGGCGGCCGCGTCCGCGAGGGCCGGGAGGTTCTCCACGATCCGGTTGGCGGCGATGAGTTCCTGGTTCCCGCCGCGCAGGGAGTCGGCCCGGGCGGTGTTGGCGTCCGCCTGCGCCTGGGCGAGGGCCCGCTCGCCGTAGGCGTTGCCGTCCGCCTCGAACTTCACCCGGTCACGGGCGGCTTCGGCCAGCGTCCGCTGCCGGTACGCCTCCGCGTCCGCCGGGCGGCGCACCTCCGCCTCCAACTGCTGCGCCGCCAGTGCGGCCCGGCGCTGGGCGAGCGCGGTCTGCTCGTCGATGACGTCGTGGGAGGCCCGGGCCTCGGCGAGCGGGCCGGCCTGGGCGGCGCGGGCCCTGGACTGCTCGGTCTCGGCGAGGAACCCGGCCCGTTTGATCGCGGTGTCACGCTCGTACTCGGCCTTCAGGGCAGCCGCCTGCTGCTCCCGTTCGGTGGCCTCCTGGTCGGCCTTGGCCTGGGCGATCCGGGCCTGGCTGGCGACCGCCGCCACGTGCGGCGCGGCGAGGTTGTCGATGTAGCCGGTCGAGTCCTCGATCTCCTGGATCTGGAGCGCGTCGACCACGATGCCGAGCTTCTCCATCTCGCCGTGGCTGCCCGCCATGACCTCCTGGGCGACCCTGCTGCGTTCCCGGATGATCTGCTCCACGGTCAGTCCGCCGACGATCGACCGCAGGTGGCCGGCGAAGATCCGGCCGACGAGCTCCTCCATCTGGTCCTGTTCGGAGAGGAAGCGGCGGGCGGCGTTGGCGATCGACACGGCGTCGTCGCCGACCTTGAACACGCAGACCGCACGCACGGTGAGCCGGATCCCCTGCTGGGTGACGCAGTCCTCGGCGATCTCCGCCTCCCGCAGGGCCAGGGAGAGCATCCGGGCCTTCTGCTTGACCGGCAGGACCAGGCTCCCGTGGCCGGTGACGATGCGGAACTGGGTTTCCTGCGCCTTGTGCTTGGAGCCGGAGATGAGCATCGCCTCGTTGGGGGCGGGAACGCGCCAAAAAAACATGACCAACCACCTGACTGTCGGGACTGCGGCCCGTGGCTAGGCCGGAAGCAGCTCGACGATCACCGAGCGGGCCGAGATCGCGTCCACCACGACCACCCGGACATCCCGGCCGACCGGCTGCGAGCACCAAGCGGCGAACACCTCCGAACCGCCCCGCAGGGCGACCAGGACCTCGCCCGGACCGCCCAGCGGAATGGGCACCGTCACCTTGCCGACGGCGCCGACCGGGCTCTGCCGGGAGTCGTCGGCCGGGGGCACACGCTCGCGCGCCATCGGCACCTCCGGTCACCAGGCCGCCGCACCCGAGCAGTGGAACCTCCACCTGCGGCCACCGCCCCCGAAGGGCCCGGGTCCCGGGTCCGGTCACGCGCCGAGGACACCTCCGGCATCCGCCGACGGCGGTAATGCCTCGACGTTTCCACGGTACTCCGGCCGCGCGGGCCCGCCAGACGCCGGCGTCAAAGGAACCCCGCTCCTTGGTCGCGGCTGCGCGGTGAGCGTGGTGGGCCGGACACGATCGAGGGGCGGTCTTCCCGGGACCGCCCCTCGATCGTGTCCGCAGGTCGATCGGCCACGCCGCGACGGTGCGGAGCCGCCCCTGGTGCACGGCCACGTCGACCGGGCGGCGCAGCGCGATCAAGGCCTGGTAGAAGAACCGGGCGAAGACGATCGCCGCCTCGTCGGTGACCTTGAACCTGCATGGCCACCACGGCCGGGACGAATCGCAGGAGCGCTCCCGCGACACTGGAGAAGACGTCCTGGTCACCTGCGACACCGGTCTCGCAGCCGTTCAGGACCACCAGTTGCGGACTCGGGCGCGCCTCCTCGACTACTCGTCTCAGGGTCTGGGCGTGGATCGCCGCTGTCTTCACGATAGCCCCAGCTCAGCGGGGTGTCGACGGGCGTTCGCCCGGCTGCGGTACTGCCGCGAGCACCCGCTCACGGCCGACAGCGCGGGCCCGGTCGCGGAGCTTTGACATTCCGCTTACGGTCATACAGTCTTCTCGACATGTCTGACCGTCACCCGATCGAGTGCGCCGCCATCGAGCTGGCGCTGATCGGCGTGGCCTCGCACTGCGTTTCCGACAATCTCTGTCGCTGAATCCGCCTGTCCCGACGCGTTGCGGCGATCGCCGCCTCGGGACGTCGCCCCTTCCGGCGGGCGCGGTGCTGCTCACTCTCCCCAAAGCCTCACTGTCGCCTGCCTTCCTCCGTGCACCATCGGTAGCGAAAGGCCCCATTTCCGATGTCTCGAACCACCTTCACCCCTCGCCGCCTCGCCGCGGCGACCGTCACCGTCGCGCTCGTCGTCGGAGCGGCGGCGTGCGGCCCGAAGGCCGACGGCGGTGGAAGCACCGGCAAGGACGCCGCTCCGCGACAGGGCGGCACCCTCACCGTCCTCAACCAGAACCCGCAGGACCAGTTCGACCCCGCGCGGCTCTACACCTCCGGCGGCGGCAACGTGCCCTCCCTGGTCTTCCGCACCCTCACCACCCGCAACCGGACCGACGGCACCGCCGGCACCAAGGTCGTCCCGGACCTCGCCACCGACACCGGCACCCCCTCGGAGGGCGCGACGGTGTGGACCTACCACCTCAAGGACGGCCTCAAGTTCGAGGACGGCTCGCCGATCACCACCGCCGACATCAAGTACGGCGTCGAAAGGTCATTCGCCCCAGAACTCTCGGGCGGGGCACCGTACTTGAGGGACTGGCTGGTCGGCGCCGCGAACTACCAGGGGCCGTACAAGGACGGGCGCGGCCTGGACGCCATCGAGACGCCGGACGAGAAGACCATCGTCTTCCGGCTGAACAAGCCCGAGGGAGACTTCCCGTACCTGGCCACCCAGACCCAGTTCACGCCCGTCCCGAAGGCCAAGGACACCGGGACGAAGTACCAGGAGCACCCCGTCTCCTCCGGCCCCTACCAGGTCGTCAAGAACGAGAACGACGGCGTGCACCTCGTCCTCGAGCGCAACCCCAACTGGTCCGCGGCGACGGACGACCAGCGCAAGGCGTACCCGGACACCGTCGATGTGCAGTCCGGGCTCGACCCGGCGGTGATCAACCAGCGGCTCACCGCCGGCACCGGCGCCGACGCGGCCGCCGTCACCACCGACACCAACCTCGGCCCCTCCGAACTCGCCCAGGTCAAGGACGACAAGGCCCTCGCCGCCCGCGTCGGCACCGGTCGCTTCGGCTACGTCAACTACCTGGCTTTCAACCCCAAGGTCAAGCCCTTCGACGATCCCAAGGTCCGACAGGCCGTCGCCTACGCGATCAACCGCACCTCGGTCGTCAACGCCGCCGGTGGCTCCTCGCTCGCCGAGGCCGCCACCACCTACCTGCCCGCCCAGGAGACCTTCGGGTACACGCCCTACGACCCGTTCCCGGCCGGCGCCACCGGCAACCCGGAGAAGGCCAGGGAGCTGCTGAAGGAGGCCGGCTACCCGGACGGCCTGACCATCACGCTCTCGCACTCCACCGAGGCGGGCAAGGGTTACGGCCCGAACCTGGCCACCGCCGTCCAAGACGGCCTGAAGGCGGCCGGGATCACCGTCCGGCTCGACGCCCTGGAGGCCACCAGGTACTCCAAGACGATCCACACCGTCAGCACCGAACCCGGCCTCTTCCTCTCCGGCTGGGGCGCCGACTGGCCGTCCGGCGGCCCGTTCCTCGCACCGATCTTCGACGGCCGGCAGATCGTCACCGACGGCTACAACTTCAACTCCGCGCAGCTGGACGACCCGTCGGTGAACGACGAGGTCGACCGGATCAACGAGATCACCGACCACGCCGAGGCCGCCAAGCGCTGGGGCGCCCTGGACAAGCGCATCGGCGATCAGGCCCTCACCGTCCCGCTGTTCCACCCCGTCTACAAGCGGCTGTCCGGCAAGGGCGTCCGCAACATCGTCATCAGCGACTGGACCGGCGTGCTCGACGTGTCCCAGGTCGCGGTCAAGTAGCGAACGGGATCGGAACGGATCGGTCGGACAACCATGGCTCCACAGGAACCCAGAACCGGGGTGGCCCCCGCGGCCTCCCCGGCCGCCGGGGGACGGCAGGTGTGGCGGCGGCTGCTCGCGCGGCGCGCCGTCCTCGCCGCCGGCCTCGTCATCGTCCTGCTCGCCCTGATCGCGGCAGCGGCACCGCTGCTCGGCGCGGTCGAAGGCCAGGACCCCACCAGCTACCACAACGACCTGCTCGACTCGGCAGCCGGCGGGGTACCCACCGGCTCCCTCGGCGGTGTCAGCGCCGAGCACTGGCTCGGCGTCGAACCGGGCACCGGGCGCGACGTGTTCGCCCGGCTGGTCCACGGCGCCCGGATCTCGCTGCTCGTCGCCGTCGGCGCCACCCTCGTCCAGGTCGCGATCGGTGTCCTGCTCGGCCTCGCCGCGGGCCTCGGCAGCCGGCTGCTCGACCAGCTGATCGGCAACACCACCGAGGTGATGCTCGCGCTGCCCTCGCTGGTATTCGCCATCTCGCTGATGGCGGTCGTGCCCTCCGGTTTCCCCCGCCCGCTCCTGCTGACCCTGGTCATCGGACTGCTGGGCTGGGCCGGCACGGCACGGCTGGTCCGGGCCCAGACGCTCGGCCTCAGGCAGCTCGACTACGTGGCCGCCGCCCGGCTCGCCGGTGCCACCCGGTGGCGGATCGCCCGCCGGGAGCTGCTCCCGTCCCTGGCCGCGCCGGTCATCACCTACGCGGCGGTGCTGCTGCCGTCCAACGTGATCGCCGAGGCCGGGCTCTCCTTCCTCGGTGTGGGCGTCAGGCCGCCGACCTCCTCATGGGGCCAGATGCTCTCCGGCGCGACCACCTGGTTCCGCGCGGACCCGATGTACGTCCTGCTCCCGTCCGCGCTGCTGTTCGCCACCGTGCTCGCCTTCACCGTCGTCGGCGACGCCGTCCGCACCGAGCTCGACCCCCGCGCGGCCGCCCGGCTGCGGGTCGGAACGGCGCGCGGCACCGCCGGTCCGACGGCGGACGGGCCCGCCCCGGGCACCGGCACGCCGGGCACCGGCAGCCCCGGCCCGTCGGGCGCCACCGAGGAGGCCACCGCATGACCCGCTTCCTGCTCCGCAAGGCCGTCGGCATGGTCGGCGTCCTGCTCATCCTCTCCGTGATCGTCTACGCGGTGTTCTACATCGCTCCCGGCGACCCCGCCCAGCTGGCCTGCGGCGAGAAGTGCAGCCCCGCCCAGGTCCTTCAGGTGCGCGAACGGCTGGGCCTCGACGCGCCGGTGCACCTGCAGTACGCCCACTTCCTCCAGGGCGTCGTCGCCGGCCGCGACTTCAGCGCCGGGACCGGCCTGCTGCACTGCCCGGCGCCCTGCCTGGGCATCTCCTACCGCAGCGGCGAGCAGGTCACCGGCATGATCACCGCCCGGCTCCCGGTGACGGCCTCGTTGGCGCTCGGCGCGATGGTGCTCTGGCTGGCCCTCGGGGTCGGCACCGGGCTGCTCTCCGCGCTGCGCCGGGGCCGGCTCAGCGAGCGCCTGCTGACCGCGCTGACGCTGGCCGGCAACTCCGTCCCGGTGTTCGTCATCGGCCTGGTGCTGCTCATCGTCCTCTGCGCCCAGCTCCAGTGGCTGCCGTTCCCGAGCTACGTGCCGCTCACCGAGGACCCGCAACAGTGGTTCTGGGGCCTGCTGCTGCCGTGGGTCTCGCTCGCGCTCATCGAGTCCGCCAAGTACGCGCGGCTGACCCGCTCGTCCATGCTGGAGACCCTCGCCGACGACCACATCCGCACCTTCCGGGCGTACGGCGTCAGCGAACGGCGCCTGGTGACCAGGCACGCGCTGCGCGGCGCGCTCACCCCGGTGATCGCGCTCACCGCCATGGACCTCGGGACGATGTTCGGATCCGCCGTGCTGACCGAGTCGCTCTTCGGCCTCCCGGGGCTCGGCAAGCTGCTGGTCACCTCGGTCGGCCTGATCGACCTGCCGACCGTCGTCGGCCTCACCCTCGTCACCGGGTTCTCCGTGGTCCTCGCCAACGTCATCGCGGATGTGCTCTACGCGGTGACCGACCGAAGGGTGGTCCTGACATGAGCGCCGCATCCCTGAACGACGTCGGAGACCTGGCCGACGTCCGGGACCTGGCCGACGTCCGGGACCTGGCCGACGTCCGGGACCTGGTCGACGTCCGGGACCTGGTCGTCGACTTCCCGGTCGGCGACGGCCACGTACGCGCCGTCGACGGCGTGGGCTTCACCCTGCGGGCCGGGCAGGCGCTCGGCATCGTCGGCGAGTCCGGCTCCGGCAAGAGCACCGTCGCCCACGGACTGCTAGGCCTGCACCGCGGGACCGGCGCCCGGATCGGCGGCTCGGTCCGGGTCGCCGGCGTCGACGCCGTCACCGCCGAGGGCGAGGAACTCCGGCGTCTGCGCGGCGGGTTGGCGGCCATGGTGTTCCAGGACCCGCTCTCCGCCCTGGACCCGTACTACGCGGTGGGCGACCAGATCGCGGAAGTCGTGCGGGTACACCGGGCCGTCTCCCGCCGGGGTGCCAGGGCTCGGGCCGTCGAGGTGCTCGACCGCGTCGGCATCGCCGACGCGGCGCGGCGCTCGCGGTCGCGTCCGCACGAGTTCAGCGGCGGCATGCGCCAGCGGGTGCTGATCGCGATGGCCCTGGCCTGCGAGCCGCGGCTGCTGGTCGCCGACGAGCCGACGACCGCGCTGGACGTCACCGTCCAGGCCCAGATCCTCGACCTGCTGCACGAGTTGCGCGCCGAGACCGGGGCCGGGCTGGTCCTGGTCACCCACGACCTGGGCGTGGTCGCCGGGAGCGTCGACCGGGTGCTGGTGATGAAGGACGGCCGGCCGGTGGAACACGGCCCGGTCGCCGAGGTGCTGGGCACTCCGCGCGAGCCGTACACCCGCGCGCTGCTGTCGGCGGTGCCACGGGTCGACGCCCCGGAGGTTCCGGGCGCTCCGGCCGGGCTTGCCGGGCCTGCCAGGACTGGCAGGCCCGGCGGGACTGCCGGGGGCGACGTCCTGCTCGAAGCCACCGAATTGCGCCGGGAGTTCGCCACCCGCGGCGTCACCCGGCGCACCGCCCCCGTGACCGCCGTGGACGGAGTCTCGCTCACCGTGCGGTCCGGAGAGACGCTGGGCATCGTCGGCGAGTCCGGTTCCGGAAAGACCACGCTCGGGCGGATGCTCGTCCGGCTGCTGGAACCCACCGGCGGGCGGCTCCACTACCGCGGCCGGGACATCGGGGTGCTCGGGGAGAAGGACCTGCGCCCGCTCCGACGGGAGCTGCAGATGGTCTTCCAGGACCCGGTGTCCTCGCTCAATCCGCGCCGCACCATCGGGGAGTCCGTTGCCGACCCGCTGCGCGTCGCCGGCGAGAGCGACGAGCGCCGCATCCGCGCCCGGGTCGGCGACCTCCTCGAACGCGTGGGGCTCGACGCCGGCTGGTACCACCGCTATCCGCACGAGTTCTCCGGCGGGCAGCGGCAGCGGGTCGGCATCGCCCGGGCGCTGGCGCCCCGGCCGCGGCTGATCGTCTGCGACGAGCCGGTCTCCGCATTGGACGTCACCACGCAGGCGCAGGTGGTCGAGCTGCTGGGCGAGTTGCAGCGCGACCTCGGTCTCGCGCTGGTCTTCATCGCCCACGACCTCGCCGTGGTCCGCCAGGTCAGCGACCGGGTCGCGGTGATGCGGGCCGGACGGATCGTGGAGCAGGGCGACGCCGACTCGGTGTACGACTCCCCTCGGCACGCCTACACCAAGGGCCTGCTGGCCGCCGTACCGGTGCTGGACCCCGTCGAGGCGACCGCCCGGCGCCACGCCCGGCTGGCGTCCGCCGGGACCTGACCGGCGTGCCGCTGGAGAGGGCTCAGGCGTGCCGGCAGCAGCCGGCGATCACCGCCTCGCGGCCGGGAGGTGAACTCGCACCCGAGCCGGCGCATCACGGAGCTGCCGGTTGGCCGGTCGAGGCCGGACGCCGCCGCCCGGCTGCCCGGTGCGGCGGGGCCTGCCCGGCCCCGCCGCACCGGGGGCCGTCAGCCGACGGTCAGGCGGACAGGCCCGGCCAGCACCGTGTAGCCGTCGTTGGCGAGGTAGTAGGCGTCATACGCGCCGGCGCCGTTCAGCTTGCTGGTGGAGAAGGTGACCGCACCGCTCTGGTTCGGCGTGTAGGCCCAGGTCAGCGAGGACCGGGCGCCCGGGGTGACGCCCGCCGGGTAGACGCCGACCCAGTTCTTCGCCCCGGCCTGCGGGGCGTTCGGCAGGGCGTAGCGGAGGGTGACGTTGCCGCCGTCGGCCACCGCGTTGAGGTCGCCGGTCAGCGTCGGGCCGGTCGCGGTGGACGGCGCGAAGGCGGCGTTCAGCGGCGTCGCGTGGGTGTCGTTGCCGGTCAGGCCCGGCAGGCCGAGCGCCGACTCGATGGTGCGGCCGATGCCGTAGTGGTCGTAGTGCAGCGGGCTGCTGGTTCCGGCCGGGACGGTGCCCTGCGAGCCGACGACGACGGTGGCGAGGTGGTTGTAGGCCTCGTTCTGGCTCTCGTCCCAGGTCAGGAGCAACAGCGAGCGCTGCTGGGTCCACGCCGGGGAGGACAGCACCGGGGCGAGGGTCTGCCGCAGCCAGCCGTCCTGCGTCTTCAGACTGGTGGCGCTGCCGTTCCCGGAGGCCTCGCCGTCGTAGTAGTCGTCGGCGGCGATCCAGGAGAAGTCCGGCGTGGTCGCCGCCGACTTCAGGTCGGTGGTCAGCTGCGAGGTGTCGAAGAGGTGCGCCGCGCAGCGGGCCGGATTGCCGCTGATGTCGGTGTAGTTGATGAACGGCGCGTCGTCGGGCATGTAGGAGCTGTCGTAGGTCTTGGTGGTGTTGCAGGGCGTGCCCATGCCCTGCTCGTAGGCCTTCCAGGTCTTGCCGGCCTCCTCGATGGTGTCGCCGAGGTTGCGCTGGGGGGAGTTGATGTTGGGCCAGTAGGTGGCGCCCTTGGTGTAGGTGTCGCCGCCCGCGACGGCGAGGTAGTTCTCGTCGCTGGGGTGGTAGACGCCGTGGGCGTCGGTGAGGGTGGCGCCCTGGGACATCAGGCCGTGGATGAACGGCGTGTCCGCCGGGTCGTTCATGATCTGGGAGTAGTCGGTGTTCTCCATCATGACGACGAACACGTGGTCGTAGTCCGGCACTTGCGACGCGGGCGGGGTCGGCGGCGCGGGCGGGGAGACCGGGGTGTCGAGGGTGAGCGAGAGGTTGTCCAGGTAGCCGGTCTCGTTCGAGGTGGACAGGAACTGCACCTCGACCTGGATCGACCGGGTCCCGGCCGGAACTGTCCCGGTGGTGCTGCGCGAGAGGAACCGGGTGCTCAGGCCGCGGTCGGTCGCGGAGACGGTCGGCAGCTTGGCAGTGGCACCGAGCGGGCGGCCGTCGCCGTCCTGGAAGTGCAGGCCGACGGCGGCGTAGCCGCTGTGGACGGTCCAACCGCCCAGCCAGCCGGAGAGGTCGAAGTGCACGCCGCCGCCGTCGATCGCGGTGGCCGCCGAGGAGACGTCGACGGTCTGCGCCATCGCGCCGTCGCCGAAGTTGCCCGGTCCGAAGAAGGCCTTGCCGGGCGTCCGGCCGTCGTTCGGCAGGCCGAAGGGGGCCACCGAGTGGCACACGGCGTCGATGCCGCCTGCCTGGACCGTCCAGCCGGGGACGGTGGTGGCGGCGCTCCAGTCGTCGGTGCAGTAGCCGCCGGCCTCCGCGTCGCCGTTGACGATCAGGTTGCCGCTGCTGCCCGCCGCTCCGGCGGTGGCGGGGGCGGCGACGACCAGTGCGCCGACCAGGGGGAGGCTGGCGAGCAGCCCGCCGAGGGGGCTCAAGCGCAGTCGCATGGGGGTACCTCGTCCCGTTGGTGAGGGTGGGTGCCCATGACTGTTCGCCATGAGCGGGACATAAGTACCGGTCGGCGCTGTCCAATGGAAGAACACCGACCGAACGTGACCAGACAACTTTGAGCGTGCGGGGGGCGTGGTCCGGCCCCGGGCGGGGTGCCGCTCGGGGCCGGAGAGGGTGCCGCTCGGGCCCGGCAGACCGCGTCGGATCGGGTCCGGACGGTCAGGGGGCTACGGCAGTGTCCAGCGCTGGTTGGCGCCGCCGTTGCAGTCCCAGATCTCCAGCGGGGTGCCGTCGGCGGTGGCCGCGGCGGGGTCGTCGAGGCAGCGGCCGGACTGGGCGCTCTTCAGGGTGCCGTCCGGCTGGGGCGTCCACTGCTGGTTGGCGCCGCCGGTGCAGTCCCACAGTTCGACCGCGGTGCCGTTGGCGGTGGCGGCGCCGGTGACGTCGAGGCACTTGCCGTTGTGGGTGAGGGTGCCGTTGGAGCGGGTCCACACCTGCTCGGCGGATCCGTCGCAGGCCCAGAGCTGGACGGCGGCGCCGCTGGTGCCGGCGGTGGGGCGGGCGCAGGTGCCGGGCAGTGCGGAGGCGATCGGGCCGGTGTGGGTCGTGGGCGTGCCGGGGGTGAGGGCGAAGTTGTCGAACTGGTCGGTCTGGTAGCCGGTCACGCCGAGGCCGGCCCGCCCGTTGGTGAAGCTCGCGTCGGTCGCGCTGCCGACGGCGGCGCCGTCGATGCTCGCGGTGAGGGTCGCGTCGTCCAGGGTGAGCGCGACGGTGTGCCAGCGGCCGGTGCCGAGGGCGGGGGTGGTGCCGCTCGCGAGCGTGGTGAAGTTCCAGCTGGTGTCGCTCTTGTCGATGGACCAGGCGCCGGTGTCGCTCACCCGCAGGTGGTAGGCGTTCAGGCCGTTGTTGTTGCGGCCCTGCTGGCCGACCCGGCCGAGGAGCTCGACGGTGCCGGACTGCTCGAACATGGTGTCGGCGGTGACGGTGTAGTTGGACCAGCTGCCGTCGCCCATCATCGTGTACGGGGCGTTGTAGCGCTCCTCGGTCCAGCGGATCGGCGAGGTCGGGGCCATCTGGCGCAGACAGGTGCCGGTGCGGCCGCCGCCGCAGGCCACGGTCTGGAAGGCACCGTTCATGTCCGAGAAGTACGTGGGCGAGGTGGTCGTCGCGGGCGTCTCGAAGGTGTCCGCGTAGGGCAGCTTCATCGGCGCGGCGGCCGGCGGGGTGGCGGTGCCCTTGCCCTGGCCGGTGGTGGTGGTCACGGTGTAGACCCGGCCGGGCTGCAGGGTGAGGGTGTAGCTGCCGTGCACCGGGGTGATGTCCTGCTGGTGGACGAACCAGTCCGCGGGGTCGGTCGAGTCGAGGTCGGTGGACCAGACGTGGACCTTGCCGGTGGACAGGCCGCCGGTGACGGTGAAGCTCGCGGTCTGGGCGGCGGCGGCGTCCAGGGTCTCGATGACGGTGCTGTAGTCGGGCTTGTTCGCGCTCTTCAGCGTGACGTAGCTGCCGTTGGCGCGCGCACCGCCGAGGTAGCCGCTCGCGGAGTCGATGTAGCGCCAGCCCGGCTGGGCGAACTGGGTGGTGTGCGCGGTGACCCAGGTCGTCCTGCCGATGCTGTAGTTGCCGGACCAGGGCTGGTCGGCGATCGACATGCCGTCGGTGGAGAAGAACAGGTCGGGGTAGAGCGCGGCGATGACCGGCCAGTTGAGGAACGAGGTCATCTTCCCGTCGAGGTAGCCGCGGTTGATCCCGCGTGCCACCGCCGGGGCGCCGCCGTCGGCGTCCTCGGAGCCGTTCTCGCTCGCCCACAGCGGCTTGCCCAGGGACTGGGCGTTCGCCGTGCTGGGGCAGTCGGTGAAGGAGCTCATGTACCCGCAGGGGTAGTGCACACCGACGATGTCGACGGCGTTCTTGAACGCCGGGTCGGTGGCCATGGCGTCGGCCACGGCCCAGGTGTCGTCGGCGGCGACGACCTTGGTGGCGCCGTAGCCGCGGGCGACGAGCGTGCTCTTGAGGTTCTCGTACCAGGCCTTGTCGAAGCTGCGCTCGTTCCAGCCGCCGAGGTAGGAGACGTTCAGGTGGTGCCGGCCGGCGCAGCCCATCCAGTCCATCAGGTAGTCGATGGAGTCCTGGGACCAGAAGTTGCCGCCGCTACCGGTGTCGCCGACCCAGCCGGGGGCGCCCCAGGACAGGCCGTAGAACTTGATGGCGGGGTTGCGGGCCTTGGCCTGCTCGGCCAGCCACCACTCGTAGCCCTGGTTGCAGTCGACGGTGCCGCGGCTGTGCTCGATGCTCGGCTCGGCGCCGTCGGTGGAGTTGGTGTCGCCGCCGATCTCCAGCTTCAGCACCTGCAGCGAGGCGCCGTAGCCGGGCTTGAACAGGTAGTCGAGCAGCTGGCTGCGCTGGGGCTCCGGATAGTCCACCAGCAGGCGCGAGTTGCCGCCGCCGCCGGAGATCGCACCGACCCCGTCGAAGGTGAGGCCCGGCTTGGTGCCGTCGACGGTGACGGCGGTGGTGGTGGCGGCCTGCGGCGCGGCGGCCCGGGCGGCCGCCGGCGCGGTCAGGCCGCCCAGCGCGCCTGCGAGGACCAGTGCCGCACTCAGCGCCGTGCGCCAGGTCGATGACAGGTGTTGACGGCCCATGGGCGTCTCCTGGGTGTGGGGAGGGGTGGGGGTCCGTGCCGGGCGCCCGCAGGCGCCCGGCACGACGTGGAGGGGGAGGGGCTTCGCCGGTCCCGTCACGAGACGGTCCACTCCTGGTTGGCCCGGCCGGTGCCGCAGGTCCACTGGACGACCTGGGCGCCGTCGGCCGTCGAGGCGCCCGTGACGTCCAGGCACTTGCCGCTGTTGGCGCTGGTCACGGTGTGGGTGGCCGGGGCGGGCAGCGGCGTCACGATGGTGTTGGCGAAGTCGGCGTGCTGGAAGCCGCCGACACCCAGGCCGATCTGGCCGGTGCCGTGGCCGGCGTCGGCCACCGAGGCGACCTGCACCTGGTCGATCGACGCGGTGAGGTTCTGGCCCTGCACGGCCAGCGTGAGGTTGTGCCAGGTGCCGGCCCCGGCGCCGGGGTAGCCGCCGCCCGCCAGCACGGTGTCGGCTCCGGCGCGGTCCTCGGTGAACAGGCTCCAGGCGCCGGTGTCGTCGATCTTCAGGTGGTAGCCGGAGCGGTCGTGGTCGACGTGGTCGATGCGGCCGAGCAGCTCGGCGGAGGTGCCGGCCTGTTCGAGGACGACGTCGGTGCTCGCCCGGTAGTGCGCCCAGGACGGGTCGCCCAGGAGGGTCAGCGGGGTGTAGTTCATGTCGTCGTGCCACGGGATGGGCGCCCGGGCGATCACCTGGCGCAGGCACATCGGGGTGGTCGCTCCGGACGGGCAGGGCGCGGTCTCGAAGGCGCCGGCCCAGTCGTGGAAGTAGCGGGCGGTGGCCCCCGTGGCGTAGCCGCTGAGGTCGGCCTGGTGGGGCAGCGGCATCGCGGTGGACGGGGGCGCCACGGCGGTGCCCTTGCCCTGGCCGGTGGTGGTGGTCACCGTGTAGACGTAACCGGGCTGCACGGTGAGGGAGTACGCGCCGCCCTTCGGCGTCACGTCCTGGGTGTGGACGAACCACCTCGACGGGTCGGTGGAGTTCATGTCGGTGGCCCAGACGTGCACCGGGCCGGCGGACAGGCCGCCGGCGACCTTGACGTTGACGGTCTGCGCGGCGGTGGCGTCGGTGGACTCGATGACCGCGCTGTAGTCCCGGCCGGACTTGAGCGTGACGTAACTCCCGCTGTGCGGGTCGCCGTTGGCGCCGGCGCCGGCGAGGTAGCCGCTGGAGGCGTCCAGGTACTGCCAGCCCGGCTTGGCGAACTGGGTGGTGTGCGCCATCACCCAGATGTCGCGGCCCACCGCGTAGTGGCCGGACCAGGGCTGGTCGGCGGCCATCAGGCCGGCGCCCGCGTAGGGCAGCTCCGAGGGCCAGGAGCTGACCAGCGCCCACTTGATGTCGGCGGTGATCCGGGCGTCGAGGTACTCGCGGTTGACGTTGCGGGCCAGGGCGGCCGGATCGGCGCCGTAGCTGTCGTTGTCGTCCTCGGAGGCCCACAGCCGCTTGCCCAGCCCGGTCGCGGTGCTGCTGCCCGGACAGGCCGTGTAGACCGGGGTCGAGTGCCAGCAGGTGCCGTGCAGGCCGATGACGCCGACGGCCTTGGCGAAGGCGGGGTCGCTCGCCATGTCCGCGGCGATCGACCAGTGCTCGTCGTCGCTGTCGGAGGCGACCAGGACGGTGTCCTGGTGGCCGTGGCCGTCCAGGTCGGCACGCAGCTTCTCGAACCAGGCCTTGTCGTAGCCGCGCTCGTTCCAGCCGCCGAGGTAGCCGACGTTCAGCCCGTGCTGCCGGGCGCAGCCGAGCCAGGACTCCAGGTACGTGATGTTGTCCTGGGACCAGACACCGCCGTTCAACCAGCCCGGCGCGGCCCATTCCAGGCCGTAGAAGGTGATCCCGGGGTTGCGGGCCTTGGCCTGCTCCATCAGCCACCACTCGTACCCGCGGCCGCAGTCGACCTCGGTGGGGGTGCGCATGTGGGACGGCTCGGGGCCGTCGGAGGAGTTGGCGTCGCCGCCGATCTCCACCTTCAGCATCTGCAGCGAGGCGCCATAACCGGGCTTGAACAGGTAGTCCAGCACCTGGCTGCGCTGGGGTTCGGGGTAGTCGACCAGCAGGCGCGAGGTGGCGCCGCCGCCGCTGATCGCGCCGAGCCCGTCGTAGGCCCGCCCCGGCGAGGAGCCGTCGATCGTCACGGACTGCGCGGCGGGAGCGGGCGCGGCCTCCGCGGCCGGCGCGGCCGCGACGGCGGTGGCGACGCCGAGTGCGAATGCCGCCAGGGCGGTGACGCCCCGGCGGAACGGATGGGGTGGTGTGCTCATCGAGTGCTCCTGCTCCTCGGGCCGGGTCGGCAGGGGATGGGGGTCACCAGCGCCGGGGTCACGGACGGACCGCCGGGACGGGCACTGGCGGGTGCATGCCGACCACCGGGAGGACAGTAGACCCAGCTTTCAACAACAATCAACAACTTCGAATGAAATGCAACACTCCTGGGCACCATGCCCACGAAGCCGACAGCTGATCCGCGCCGCCAGGCGGTGTCGCCGCCGATCACCGCCACGACCCCGCCATGCGCCATTGACGCCGCTCCGGCTTTGCTCGAAGCTGTCCGGGGCAACAACCTACCGATCGGTAAGTTTGCTTGAACGCGCCCAGGACCTGCTTCGATCCGGGAGATCACACTCGATCCAGCTTCTCCGAGCCAACCCCGCGCCACGCCGGGAGCGCAGTGACATAACGAGACTGTCTCAATAGCCCTCCAGGGGATCCATGAGCTTGACTCACCTCATGGTCAGGCGCTTTCTTTTGGTCCATCGCGTTTGATTGCGATGCTTTCTGATCGGTTCTGTTGCTTCTCGCCGGTCGGTCCCACACCCTCAGGAGCCCCCACCATGCACCTCTCCCACCGTGGCCGCCTGGCCTCGATCGCCGCGCTGAGCCTGGTCACCTCCTTCGGCCTGGCCGCCTGTTCCACCGGGCAGACGTCCTCCAACAGCGCGGACGCCCCGGTCGCGCCGGTGTCCGGCAAGGTCTCGATCACCTACCTGCAGAAGCAGGGCGACCAGCAGTACTTCGTGGACGAGGCCGCGGGCGCCAAGGCCAAGGCCGCCGAGCTGGGCGCCGAACTGAAGGTGGTGAACCTCGGCAACGACGCGAACAAGACGGTCGGCGAGGTGCAGGCCGCGATCGCGCAGAAGAGCAACGGCCTGATCATCGTGGTGCCGGACCCGGCGGTCGGCCCGCAGGTGGTCCAGACCGCCCGGGACGCGAAGGCCGCGCTGCTCACCTCCGACGACCAGGTCTGCGCGAGCGGACCGGCCCCGGCGCAGTGCGCGGCCGGCGACCTGGTGCCCCGGATCGGCTTCTCCGGCGAGCAGATGGGCGGCGAGGTCGGCAAGCGCGCCGCCGAGGAGTTCAAGAAGGCCGGCTGGAACGCGGGCGACACCCGGATCATCTCCGCCTGGAAGCAGGACGTCACCGTCTGCGGCGACCGCGTCAAGGCCGCCAGGGCGGCCTTCGACCAGGCCGTTCCGGGCGTACAGCTGATCGACGTCGCGACCGACAACACCCCGACCGGCGCGCAGGACAAGGTCGCCGCCACCATCACCGCCAACCCCGGCGTCAAGCACTGGGTGACCTGGGGCTGCAACGACGAGAACGTCCAGGGCGCCGTCACCGCCCTGCAGAACGCCGGCATCAGCCCGGACGACATCGACGGCGTCGGCCTGGGTGCCTACCTTGCGTGCAAGAACTGGGCGTCCGGCAAGCCCTCCGGCATGAAGGCCGCCCTGTTCATCAACGGCAAGGACGTCGGCGCCCTGTCGGTGCAGACCATGTACGACAAGCTCAAGAACGGCAAGGACTTCCCCAAGGAGGCCTTCGCCCCGACCAAGATGGTCGACGCCGCCACCTGGCAGTCCGCGGGCGTGTCCTGCAGCTGACGCCGCGTCGAGCCGCCGGTACGGCGGGCGGGCACCGACCCGCCGTACCGGCGCCGCTCCCGGAGACCCGTACGCGCGACCGCAGGCCCGCGCCCGGAGACCGTACGCCCGGCTCCCCAGACCGTACGCACCGCACTGCCAACGAGGCCCCGATGACCACACCCGCACCGTCCCCCCTCCCGCCGCCGAGCGGCTCCCCCGGCCTGAGCGCCGAGGGCGTGTCCAAGCGCTTCGGCTCCGTCCAGGCCCTGAAGGACGTCACCCTCACCTTCCCGCCCGGCCGGGTCACCGCCCTGATGGGCGAGAACGGCGCCGGGAAGTCCACCCTGCTGCGCATCCTCACCGGCGACCACCGCCCCACCGAGGGACGCGTCCTGCTGGACGGCGAGACCGTCGACCTGCACTCCCCGCAGGACGCCCGCCGCGCCGGGATCCGGATCATCCCGCAGGAACCCGAGATCATCCCGCACGTCCCGGTTGCCGAGAACGTCTACGCCGGCTCGCTGCCCCGCCGGGCCGGCCGTCGCCTGGACCGCGCCGAACTGCGCCGCCGGATCACCGCCGACCTGGCGCGCCTGGGCTTCGAGAAGGTCCTCGACCCCGACCTCCTCGGTTCCGAACTCACCGCCGCCCAGCGCCAGTTGGTCGAGATCATGCGAGCCCTGACCGGCGCCGTCCCGCCGCGGGCGATCGCCTTCGACGAGCCCACCTCCTCGCTCTCCGAGCACGAGGTCGAGGCCCTGTTCGCCCTGATCGGACGGCTTCGCGACGAGGGCATCGCGGTCATCTACGTCTCCCACCGGATGAAGGAGATCTTCCGGCTCGCCGACCGGATCGCCGTGCTGCGCGACGGCCGGGTCGCCGGGGTGGTCGAGGCCGGCGCCACCGACGAGAGCGAGCTCGTGCGGCTCATGGTCGGCCGCGACCTGTCCTCACTGTTCGTCCGCCAGCAGGTCGCCACCGACCGCGTCGTCCTGGACGTGCAGGGCCTCACCACCGACGACGTGAGCGGCATCAGCCTCCACGTGAAGGCCGGCGAGGTCGTCGCCCTGGCCGGCCTGATCGGCGCCGGACGCTCCGAACTCGCCCTCGCCCTGGCCGGCGACGCCCCGATCCGCTCCGGCACGGTGACCCTCAACGGCGAGGTCCTGCGGCTGAAGGACCCGCGCACCGCCATCGCCGCCGGCATCGGCCTGGCCCCCGAGGAGCGCAAGGCCCAGGCGCTGTTCCTGCAGCGCACCATCCGCGACAACACCTCGCTGGTCAGCCTGCGCCGACTCAGCCGCTGGCGCTTCGTGAAGCACCGCCAGGAGAAGGCCCTCGCCCAGGAGTACGCCGACCGGCTGCGGGTCCGCGCCCCCTCCATCGAGGCCGAGGTCCGCACCCTGTCCGGCGGCAACCAGCAGAAGGTCGTACTCGCCCGCTGGCTCGCCCACAGGCCCGACCTGCTGATCCTCGACGAACCCACCCGCGGCGTCGACATCGGCGCCAAGGCCGAGATCTACCAGATCATCGCCGACCTCGCCCGCGAGGGCACCGCCGTCCTGGTCATCTCCTCCGAGCTGCCCGAAGTCCTCGGCCTCGCCGACCGGGTCGTGGTGATGCAGAACGGCCGCACCACCGGCGAACTGAGCCGTGACCAGGCGACGGAGGAGGCCATCCTCGCCCTCGCCATGGCCGACGACCTCGCGACGGCCGACGACCTCGCCACCACCGCCCCCGCCCAGACCGGAGAGACCCGATGACCACCGCCACTCCCCCGACCACCCCGGCGCCGGACGCCGGGGCCCTGCCCGGCCGGTCCGGCGGCCCGCGCGCACTGCTCGCCACGATCGGCGGCCAGAACCTCAGCCTGATCGGCGCCCTCGCCGCCGTCGTCGCCCTCTTCGGCTCGCTCAACCCCAACTTCGTCGGCTGGGACAACATCCAGGTCATCGCCGAAGCCGCCACCATCTCCGGCCTGCTCGCCGTCGTCCAGACTGTCGTGATCATCTGCGGCGGCCTCGACATCTCGGTCGGCTCCCAGGCCGGCCTCGCCTCCGTCACCAGCGCCATGGTCTTCACGTCCGCCGGCTCCAGCCCCTTCCTCGGCATCGGGGCCGCGCTCGCCATCGGCGCCGGCATCGGCCTGTTCAACGGCGTCGTCATCATCTACGGCCGGGTCAACCCGACCATCGCCACCCTCGCCGGACTGGCCGCCTACAAGGGCGTCGCCCAACTCGTCTCGGACGGCCGCGCCCAGGGCTACGTTCTCAACGACCCGGTCTTCGTCTTCCTCAGCCGGGGCAAGATCGCCGGCCTGCCCACGATGGTGTGGCTGCTCATCCTCACCGCCGCAGCGGTGCACGCCCTGCTCACCTACACCGACATCGGCCGCAACATCTACGCCATCGGCGGCAACGACACCGCGGCCCGGCTGGCGGGCATCAACCTGAACAAGTACCTGATCGCCGCCTACGCCCTCTCCGGCACCGTCGCGGCCCTGGCCGGGGTGCTGCTCACCGCCCGCACCGGCAGCGGCCAGCCGGTCTCCGGCAGCGAGGGCCTGGAGCTGCAGTCGATCACCGCCGCGGCGCTCGGCGGCTGCGCCCTCAAGGGCGGCAAGGGGAGCATCGGCGGCACCCTGCTCGCCGTGGCGCTGCTCGGCGCCCTGCAGAACGGCCTCACCGTCCAGGGCATCAACGCCTTCTGGCAGAACGTCGCCCAGGGCGCCCTGCTGGTCGCCGCCGTCGTCATCCAGCAGCGCCGCAACCGCGAGCGCGCGGTCGGCCTGCCCGCCTGACCCCCAGACCCCCGTGCGGCGGGGCGCCGCAACGCCCCGCCGCACGGGAACCGGACCTCCCGGGACGCCGGACCTCCCGACGCACGCCGCGCGGGACCGCCTCCCCCACCGGGCCCGACCCGCGGACGCCGGGATCCGGTGTCCCGCTGGTCCGACTCCCCTGACGTCCGCCCCGGCCGGTCGCGTGACCGGTCCGCCGCACAGTGGCAGCGGGTCCGGAGCCGGCCGGTGGCGGAACGAGCGGTCGGCCGTCGAGGGTCGGCCGGACCGCGAACGGAACTGCCGGTGCCACCCTGAGAGTGACACCGGCAGTTCCGTGCATCCGGGCGGGTGCGGCAGCTCGTCGCCCCACGGCCTCGGCCGACGGACGTGGGAGGCACCGGCGTCCTGGAATACTGGATCATGTCGCGACCGGACGCGGCCCGGACGCCGACGCGAACGTTCCGGCCGCCCCGCCCCTCCCGGAGCGGTCGCGCGCGTCCGTCCACGACCGTGACAGGGTCGACCCCCGGAAGGAAGCGGGAGCAACCAGGCACCCGTTCGATCGAAAGGGCCTCCGTGGCTGATCAGAGTTTGCTCGCCCCGCAGCGCCAGGCGCTGATCCTGGAGGCCATCCGCAAGGCCGGCGCGGTACGCGTCGCCGAACTGGTCGAACAGTTCGGCGTGTCGGACATGACGATCCGCCGCGACCTGGACGCCCTGGCGCGCCAGGGCTCCGTGCAGAAGGTCCACGGCGGCGCCATCGCACTGGGAGCCGCGAGCACGGACGAGCCCGGCTTCGACGTCAAGTCCGAACTGGAGGAGGGCACCAAGGCCGCCCTCGCGGACGCGGCGGCGCAGCTCGTGGAACCGGGCAGCGTGGTCGCACTGTCCGCCGGCACCACCACCTACGCGGTCGCCTCCCGACTGCTGGAGATTCCGCAGCTGACGGTCGTGACCAACTCCCTGCGGATCGCGGACCTGCTGTGGGCGGCCGAGAGCGACGGGCGGGAGTCCGTCCCGTCGCTGCTGGTGACCGGAGGGGCGCCGACCCGCTCCGCGGCCCTGGTGGGGGCCCTCGCGGACCAGACGATCCGCACCCTCCACGTGGACCTGCTCATCCTGGGTGTGCACGGCGTCAGCGAGCGGGCCGGGCTCACCACGCCCAACCTGGCCGAGGCACAGACCAACCGGGCCCTGATCGCCTCCGCCCGCCGCACCGTCGTGGTCGCCGACCACACGAAGTGGGGCGTCGTCGGCCTGAGCAGCTTCGCGACCCTGGCGGAGGTCGACTGCTTCATCACCGACGACGCCCTTCCGGCGGCGGCCCGCAGCGAGCTCGCCGACGCGGTCGGCGAGCTCGTCGTGGTGCCGGCCGCCGGCTGACCGGGCGGCTCCGGACCGGTCAGGCCACCCGTCGCGCCCCTGCCGACGGCAGCGCGGTGAAAGCCACCGGGGCGGCGAAGCCCGCCGAGCGGAAGGTCGACCGCACCGCTTCCGCGACCGGTTCCACGTCGGCGGCCCCGACCAGGGCGATGACGGACCCGCCGAAACCGCCGCCGGTCATCCGGGCGCCCAGCGCGCCGGCGGCCACGGCGGCCTCGACCGCGAGGTCCGTCTCGGGGCAGGAGACCCGGTAGTCGTCGCGCAGCGAGGCGTGTCCGGCCGTCAGGATCGGCCCCAGCGCCGCGATCCGGCCGCCTTCCAGGTGCGCGATCGTGTCGACCACCCGCTGGTTCTCGGTGACCACGTGCCGCACCAGCGGGGCGAGTTCCCGGGGAAGGCGCGCGAGGGCCGCGGTGAGGTCGGCGGCCGGCAGGTCGCGCAGGGCGTCCAGACCGAGCAGGCCGGCGGCGCGCTCGCAGCCGGCCCGCACGGCGGCGTAGGCGCCGTCGCCGAGGTCGTGCTTGACCCGGGTGTCGATCACCAGCAGCCGCAGCCCGGCCGCCTCCAGGTCGAGCGGGACGTGCCGCTGCTCCAGCGTCCGGGTGTCCAGGAACAGCGCGGCGCCGTCGGTGCAGCAGGCGGAGGCCATCTGGTCCATCACCCCGCAGGGCACGCCGACGAAGGCGTTCTCGGCCCGCTGGGCGACCAGGGCGAGTTCCGGCGCGGACAGGCCGAGCCCGTACAGGTCGTTCAGGGCGGCGGCGGTGGCGCACTCCAGGGCGGCGGAGGAGGAGAGCCCGGCTCCGGTCGGCACGTCGCTGTCGAAGAACAGGTCGGCGCCGCCGACCGTGTGCCCGGCCTCGGCGAGGGCCCAGAACACGCCGACCGGGTAGGCGGCCCAGCTGGTGACCACGCCGGGGGCCAGGCCGTCGAGCGCGAGGTCGGTGATCGTGCCGTCGCCCTGGGCGCTGTACAGCCGCACCCGGCCGTCCTCGCGGCGGCGGGCGGTGACCTCGACGCTGTGCGGGAGTGCGATGGGCAGGACGAAACCGTCGTTGTAGTCGGTGTGCTCACCGATCAGGTTCACCCGGCCGGGAGCGGCCCACACGCCGCTCGGCCGGGCGCCGTGGACGGCCTCGAAGTCGATGGCGGCCTGCTCGGTCATCTGTTCAGCTCCCGTACGTCGTGCGCGTGCGTCGTTTTCGGCTCCCGCAGGGGCCATTCACCGGCGGACGGGAGCTGATTTCGACATAATCAAACATGATTGGCATCTGCGGTCAACACCTGCGGCTTTCCCGCCGGGGACAGCGCAAGTCGAGGACATCCGGCGATCGGCGGCAGGTCTAAACCTGTTGACAAACGATCGCAAATGTTTGATTCTGTTTGACGTCGGCACAGGCGGGCCGACGCCCCACGCATAAGGAGCACAGCGGTGCACAAGACCGCGACCAAGCTGGCCGACGGCCGCGCACTCTTCTACTACGACCGGGGGCCGGGCACGCTTCGCGACGCCCTGGACGAACGCCCGCTGGAGCCCGCCGCGAGCCTCTCCGAGACCCGGCTCGACCCGGTGCTCGGCGAGTGGGTGACGGTCGCCGCCCACCGCCAGCAGCGGACCTACCACCCGCCGGCCGGCGAGTGCCCGCTCTGCCCCTCCCGGGAAGGAAGACTGAGCGAGGTCCCGGCGGGCGACTACCAGGTCGTGGTCTTCGAGAACCGCTTCCCCTCGCTCGCCCCGGACTCGGCCGCTCATGTCACGGCCCACGACGAGCCCCTGCGCACCCTCCGGCCGGGCACCGGCCGCTGCGAGGTGGTCTGCTTCGCCCCCGACCACGACGCCTCCTTCGCCGACCTGGACGAGGCCAAGGCCCGTCTGGTGCTGGACGCCTGGACCGACCGCACGGCCGAGCTGTCCGCCCTGCCCGACGTGCAGCAGGTGTACTGCTTCGAGAACCGCGGCGAGGAGATCGGCGTCACGCTGGCCCACCCGCACGGGCAGATCTACGCCTTCCCCTTCGTCCCCTCCCGCACCACCCGGATGATCACCCGGGCCGAGGCGCACCGGGCGAGCACCGGACGTAACCTCTTCGAGGACCTCGTCGCCGCCGAACGGGCCGCCCCCGAACGCCTGGTGCTCCAGGGCGAGCACTGGACCGCCTTCGTACCGTTCGCCGCCCGCTGGCCGTACGAGGTCCACCTCTACCCCCACCGCCGGGTCCGCGACCTCACCGCACTGGACGAGGCCGAGCGCGCCGAGTTCCCCCGCCTCTACCTCGACCTGCTGCGCCGCTTCGACCGCCTGTTCCCCGCGCCCGCCGGCTCCGCGCCGAACCGGACCCCGTACATCTCCGCCTGGCACCAGGCGCCGAAGGACGGCGGCGACGAACTCGCGCTGCACCTGGAACTGTTCACCATCCGGCGCGCGCCCGGCAAGCTCAAGTACCTGGCGGGCGTGGAATCCGGACTCGACGCCTTCGTCACCGATGTGAACCCGGAGGCCGCCGCCGAGCGGCTGCGCGGCATCGTGCCCGGCTGACCCGGCGACCAGGAGGAGTTCGAGGACGGAGTCAAGCCGCCTGCGCGACCGGCTGAGTGGGGGTGAAGACCCGGCTGTCGCGCAGGTGGACCCACAGGACATCCACCGGCGCCGTGCGAGCGCGATCAGGGCTTGGACGTGGCCGCAGCCTCCGGCCGCGAACGACGACGGCCGCCCTCCCCCGACAGGGACGGGCGGCCGTGACGCTTCCCGGGTCAGGGCGTGGCGACCGCCGGCCGCGGCGCGGTCAGCACCCCGAGCAGGTGCGCCACCTCCCGGGCCACCGCCTCCCGGCCGGCCCCCAGATAGATCCGGGTGTCGACCAGCGCGGGCTCGGAGGCGAGGCGGTCGCGGACCGCCGCGGTGAACGCCTGGTTGAGGTGGGTCGCGATGTTGACCTTCGTCATGCCGTGCGCGACCGCCCGCGCCAAGGTCTCGTCCGACACCCCCGAGGAGCCGTGCAGCACCAGCGGCACCGGTACGGCGGCCCGCAGGGCGGCGACCAGGTCGAGGTCCAGCTTCGCGGTGCGGGTGAGCATGGCGTGCGAGGTACCCACGGCGACGGCCAGCGCGTCGACGCCGGTGCGCGCGGTGAACTCGGCCGCCTCGGCCGGGTCGGTCCGGGCACCCCGCGCGTGCACGCCGTCCTTGCCGCCGACCTCGCCGAGTTCGGCCTCCACCCAGACGTCCGAGGCGTGGCACAGCCCCGCCACCTCGGCCGTGGCCCGCACGTTCTGCGCGTACGGCAGCACCGAGGCGTCGAACATCACCGACCCGAAGCCGAGCCGGACCGCCTCCGCCACCAGGGCCGGCTCGGTGGCGTGGTCCAGGTGGACGGCCACCGGCACGGCCGCCGCCCGGGCCACCGCGAGCGCGGCGCCGCCGACGGGCGCGAGCCCCCCGTGGTAGCGCACCGCGTTCTCGCTGATCTGCAGGACCACCGGCACGCCGGCCGCCTCCGCCCCGGTGACGATGGCCTCGGCGTGTTCCAGCTGGATCACGTTGAACGCGCCGACACCGTAGCCGCCGCGGGCGGCGGGTGCGACGATCTCCCCGGTTCCGACTAGGGGCATGCTTCTCCTTGAGGGTGCGTCCGGCCGAGCTCCTCGGTCCGGACGAGGGCGAGCAGGTGGTGGGCCTCCGCGTCGAAACGGCCGGCCTGCGGGGCGAGGACAGCGGCGGCGGACAACGCCACGGCCCGGCGCAGGTGGGCGAGGAAGCGCCGCCACTCCGGCGGCGAGATCTCGGGCCCGGGTTCCAGGAGCACGGTGGTGTCCCGGTCGTCCGCCACCGCGACCGTCCGGCGGGTCTCCCCCGCGACCTCGACCCGTTCGTCCGGCAGTCCGGCCTCGGCAAGCTCGGCCCGGACGGCCTGTCCGGTCGGCCCGCCGACCAGGCCGGTGACGGTCGCGGCGTGCCCGGGGGCGGCGAGGACACGGGCGACGTTGATGCCCTTGCCGCCCGCCTGCCCGCTGACGCTCCGCACGCGGTTGCTCGCGTGCGGCCGGACCTCCGGCAGCCGGTAGGTGAGGTCCGGGGCGGCGTCGAGCGTGACGGTGAGGATCACCGGCCACCACCCGCCGACAGATCCTCGGCCAGCAGGGCCGCCCCCAGACTGCCGGCCCGGTGACCCAGTTCCGCGGCCACCAGCGGCGGCGCCGGGCGGAACGGCAGCCGCTCGGCGAGTGCGGTCCCCAGCTGCGTCAGGTACGCCTCGCCGGCCAGGGCCAGCCCGCCGCCGATGACCAGGCGCTCCGGGTCGAGCAGCACGGTCAGCGCGGCCAGGCCGTCGGCCAGCGCCTCGACCGCCTCGGTCCAGACCCGGCCGGCCGGGCGGTCGCCCGACACGGCCCGGGCGCGGACGTCCTCGGCGCTCGCCCCGGCGTCCCCGGTGGCCCTCCGGTAGCGGCGGGCGATCGCCGAGGCGGAGGCCAGCGTCTCCACGCAGCCGTGGTTGCCGCAGACGCACGGATCGCCGCCGGGTCGTACCACCAGGTGGCCCAGTTCGCCCGCGAATCCGCGGCTGCCCGCGAACACCCGTCCGCCGACCACCGGCGCGGCGGCGATCCCGGTGCCGACCGGGACGAAGACGAAGGAGGCGCAGCCGCGCCCCGCGCCCAGGCGGCTCTCCGCCAGGGCGCCGGCCCGGACGTCGTGCCCGAAGGCCACCGGGAGGTCCAGGTGCTCCTCCGCCCGGCTGCGCACGGGCAGGTCGCGCCAGCCGAGGTTGGCGGCGAGGACGGCGGTGCCGCTGGTCTCGTCCACCAGGCCGGGGACGGCGATCCCGGCAGCCCGTGGCGGCGTGCCCCGACGGGCGGCTCGGGCCCTCAGGTCGTCCGCGCACCGCAGCACCGTGTCGAGGACGGCGTCCGGCCCGCGCTCGGCCCGGGTGGGCCACTGCGCGGACTCGACCGGCCGGCCGCCGTCGACCACGACGCCCTTGATGTGCGTGCCGCCGACGTCCAGCGCGATGACACTGTCTGCGACCGGGGTCACGACCCGTCCAGCACGATCGACCGGGTCAGGTGGCGCGGACGGTCGGGGTCCAGGCCGCGGCCGACGGCCAGCCGGACGGCGAGGCGCTGTGCTCGGATCAGGTCCGCCAGCGGGTCGAGGTCGGACACCGAGACCCGCGCACCGGTCCGCTCGATCTGCGGCACGAGGCCCGCCGGCGGCACGCCGAGGAACCACACCACACTGCCGGGGCCGCTGACGCTGATCGGTCCGTGCCGGTACTCCATGGCCGGGTAGGACTCCGTCCACGAGGAGGACGCCTCCCGGACCTTGAGCGCCGCCTCCTGCGCCACGCCGCAGGTCCAGCCGGTGCCCAGGAAGGTGAACTGTCCGGCGCCGAGCGCCCCTTCGGGCAGCGCGGCGGTCAGTGCCCGGCTCGCCTGCTGGGGCAGGTCCGGCGGCACGGCGCCCAGGTGCGCGCGCAGCAGGACGAGGGCGGTGGTGGCGAACCTGGTCTGCACGACGGACTCCTCGTCGGCGAACTCCAGTGCCACCACGTGCCGGGCGACCTCGCCGACCGGGGTGGACGGGTCGGCGGTGATCGCCACCGTCTCGGTGCCCCGGGTGCGCGCCAGCGCGTCCAGCACCTCGGTGGTCGTACCGGAGCGGGTGAGGGCCACCACCCGGTCGTAGCGCCGGGCCGTCGGGAACTCGGAGGCAGCGAAGGCGTCGGTCTCCCCCAGTCCGAGGCTCTCGCGCAGCGCCGCGTAGGCCTGGGCGATGTACAGCGAGGTGCCGCAGCCGACGACCGCCACGCGCTCGCCGGGTTCGGGCAGCTGCTTCGGGGTCAGGTCGAGGGCGCGCTGCCAGCACTCGGGCTGGCTCGCGATCTCGTCGTCCACGTGGGCCATGACGTCCTCCTGGGTTGTCGTGCACGTTCGTGTGCGGTCGTGCACGTTCGTGTGCGGTCGCGCGTCGGGTGGGAATGGGGGGTGCCGGGCCCCGGGGTGGCAGCCCCGGGAGCCCGGCGCCGGGCCCGTCTCCCCGGACGGGCCCGGGTCAGCCGATCGACCACCGCTGCAGCGGCGAGCCGGTGTCCGGCTCCTGCGTCACCGGGGCGCCGTCGGCGGTCGAGGCGGTGGTGAGCTGCAGTCCGCTGCGGGCCGAGGTGACGGTGTACGAGCCGTCGCCCGTCGGCCGGACCTTCCAGTGCTGGTTGGCGCCGCCGGTGCACGGCCACTGGATGATCCGGGCGCCGGCGGCGGTGGAGCCGCCGTCGACGTCGGCGCACATCGACGAGAGGCCGTTGACCAGCTCGTAGGAGCCGTCCGGCTGCCGACGGAACTGCCACAGCTGGTTGGCGGCGCCGGACGCGGTCCAGGTGATGAGGCCGTTCCCGGCGGTGGTGCTGCCGTCCGCGTCGTCGAGGGCCTTGCCGCCCGTGGTCGGCGTGTGGTTCCCGCTGAGGTCCGGCGCGACCGTCCAGGTGAAGGTGGCCGAGGCGCTCGCGGTGCCGGACGAGGCGGTGACGGTGACGGTGGAGACCCCGGCACCGGTCGGGGTGCCGGTGATCAGGCCCGCGGGGCTGACGGAGAACCCGGCGGGCAGGCCGGTCGCCGTGAAGGCGAGCGGCTTGCCGGCGCTGTCGGTGGCCCCGAGCCGGACCGAGGCGGCCTGGCCCACGGTGCCGGACTGGTCGCCGGGGGCGGTGAGCACGACCGCCTCGGGGGCCGTTCCGGTCGGGGCGAAGGAGAGGGCCTGCTCGGCCGCCGTGCGGCCGGCACCGACCGTGCTGCCCGTGGTGTCGCTCCAGGAACGGGCGGGCGCGGTCTCGGCGAGCCGCCCGGCGGTGCCGGACATGCCGATCACCAGGCCGCTGTAACGGTTCACCAGCTGGAATCGGCCCTTGTCGGCCTTGCCGGGGAGGATGAACCACTGCTGACCGACCGTGGCGTTCCCACCGACGGCGGTGGTCGCGGTCAGCCCGGCGCCCCAGGCCCGGCCGGCCGTCGACGCGGAGTCGACGCCCAGCAGCTGCCCGGTGGCCGCGTTGGCGATCCGGTAGGAGCCGTCTCCCTCGGCCAGGAACCTCCAGGACTCGCGGACGGATCCGGCGGGCCGGGCCGCGGAGGTGACCGCGGAGCCGCCGGCGGCCTGGGTGAGGACCCGGCCGTTGCCGCTCTGGATCCGGTAGGTCCTCGTCAGGTCGACCGGCGGGGCGGTCGGCGCGGAGGAGTCGATGGTGATGTCGGCGTACTCGCCGTCGGAGGTGGCGCAGGCGATGGAGCAGTACGAGCGGAAGGTCCTGCCGATGACGGTGCCGCCGGTGCGAGGCGGGGTCGAGCATCCAGCGGTACCAGGAGCCGGAGGTGTAGCCGCTGCCGCTGTCGCCGATCAGGCTCCACTGCTGGGTGGCGAGGTCCTTGGTGGCGTAGAACTGCTGCGGTGCGGTGCCGGAGACCACCTCGGGTTCGCCGATGTACAGGCCCAGGTAGGCGTCGTAGGCGATGTTCATGATGAACAGCGGTGACTTGGCCGGGAGTCGGCCCGCCCGGACCTGCTGGTCCACCGAGCCGGGGGTGCTCGGGTGGTAGTCGTTCGCGGGCGGGGTGTACCCGGTCGGCGCCGTCGGGGTGACCGGCACCATGGTGCTCTCCAGGCCGCCCCGGCCGGGCTGCGCCCAGGTGCCGTCGTACCACTTCTGCCACGAGCCGGGCGCCATCTTCCCCGAGATCGGGGCGCGCGCGACGTGGGCCAGGCCGCCGTTGCCGCCGCCCACGCCGGCCTTGGGGATGATCCGGGAGCCGTAGTAGACGTAGAAGTAGCCCGAGGCGGTGTCGACGAACAGGCGGGGGTCACCGTCGCCGTAGTCGTAGGTCTGGTTGGGGAAGGCGGCGTCGTCACCCCGGGCGGTGCTGTACGGGGAGGTGATGACGTGGTCCTTGATGGCCCAGGTCCGGCCCTGGTCGGTGGAGACGGCGTAGTCGATCGCGTCGTAGTGCAGGCCGTCGCCGAAGGGCTGCGGGGTGAACTCGTTGTGCACCAGCCCGTACCAGTCGCCGGTGTCCGGGTCGACCCAGACCCCGACCAGGTCGCAGAAGTTGCGCTGGGAGTAGCCGGAGCCCTGCGGCGGGTCGGTGGCCGGCAGACCGGTGGGGCTGTTGTTGCACCGCCGGGTGGTGTCGTCGTTCCGGTCGTTCGGGTCGGCGGGGTTGACGGCGTCGCTGATCGCGGCCGACCTGGTGGCGCTCTCGAAGTCCTTGCCGGTGTAGAAGTCCCACTGCCGCGAGTCCTTCGCGCCGTACAGCGAGTGCGACTGCTGGAAGTAGAACGTGCCGTCCTTGTCGGTGTAGACACCGGCCGGCGTGTCGTCGGGGTACGCGTACGAGCCGGTCCCGCCGATCGCGATCGTGTACGTGGCGGCGGGCGCCGGTTTGGCGGGGGCCGGTGCGGGTGCGGCGGACAGGGTGCCGGCGCCGAGCGCCGCCAGCGCGGTGGCGGTGAGCGCGTGGGCCCATCGGGTGCGTAGGAGTGACACGGGTACTGCTCCTCTTCCGTGACGGGGCGCACCGTTGCGCCCCTGCTGTGGGGGGTGCGGAACGGGAGAGTGGTCGCGGGGGAAGCCGGCGGTCAGCCGTCGGCCATCCGGAAGTCGTACTGCGGCGGCACCGGTGTGCCGGGGTGGACGGCGAGCCAGAGGGAGTCCAGGGAGAGTTCACCCTCGCGCATGGTATCGACCTGGATCCCCTCGGCCAGCAGGCGCCGGACCCGGTCGTCGTCGCCGCAGGCGTGCGCCGCCTCCGCCTCGACCAGCCTGATCCGCCCGTGCGCCCGGTCAGCCGGGGAGAGCTCCTCGATCAACGCCAGGGCCTCGGCGGAGCGCTCGGCACGCCGCAGCGACTCCAGCGTCTCGATCGTCAACTCCCGTAGTTCCGGCCGGAGTCGGTGAGCCGAACGCATGAGCTCGGCGGCCTCCCGCGGTTCCGGCGTGAGGAACGCGAGCGAGCGCAGCGCCCAGGGCGAGGCCTGCGCGGCGACGGAGCGCTCGAACGCCTCCCGGGCGGACTCCCGCTCCCCGGCCGCCAGACGCAGCAGCCCGAGCTGGTACAGCGCGTGCCAGTCCGTGGCGTGCCCCTCCAGCAGCAGCTGCCAGTGCGCGCCGGTGACCGGCTCGGCCGGCGGGTCGCAGACCGGGAGCGTTCCGGTCTTGAGGAGTTGCCGCCAGGGCTCCTGGGCGGCCGTCGGCTCGCCGAAGGGCAGACCGGGCGAGGCCGGCAGGGCGCCGGCCTCGATCTCCAGCGCGGCCCAGCCTGCGCCCTCGGCCAGCACCTCTTCGGGCGCGCCGAACCCGTCGGCCAGCGCGTCGGCCAGCTCCAGCTCCAGCGGCGGGACCAGCCGGTCCAGCGCCTCGCCGGCGGCCTCCCGGGCGCCTTCCCAACTCCCGTGCACGACCTGCGGATCGGCCTGCAGCAGGCCGTACGCCTCGGTCCAGGACCAGGTGGCGCCGGCGGGCATCGGGAGGTGCTCCAACTGGGTGCGGGCCAGGCCCGCCTGGATCTCCAGGTACGCGGCACCCGGGCCGGAGAGCCACTCCTGCCAGTGCTTGCCGCCGGTGCCGGTGCCCCAGCAGAACAGCTTGCGGCCGCGCAGCCGCGCGGTGGAGGTCTGGACGAGCCCGGTGCCGGCGCGGTCCAGCGCGGCGATCCAGGGGCGTCGGCCGGCGGGCAGGTCGAGGAAGTAGTCGGCGGCGCGCGGCAGCCGGCCGGGGTAGCTGCGGTCGGTGCCGTCGACCTCCGGGAAGGGCACCCGCCGCAGGTCGCTGACGTAGTCGCAGTGGAAGGCGTGGCCGGCCGGGCCGAGGACCCGGACGTCCCGGTCCTCGGGCACGGCGATGTTGGACCACCAGTAGACCGGCGTCTCGGTGGGCGAGGGGTTGTGCACGGCGATGTGGACGTACAGCACCGGGGAGCCGGCGGGCAGCCAGGCATCCAGTCGCAGGACCAGGCGCCGCAGCCGCTCGAAGGCGTACATCCGCAGGACCGGGGTGCCGTCCGGCGCCGCCACCCGGACGGCGTGCAGCGGCTCGCAGGTCAGCGGCCAGTGCCCGGTGGCGCCGAGGTTCCACTCCACCCCGCCGGCCAGCCAGGCGTCACGCAGGGCGAGGTTGGCGGGCTGGAGGATCCGGTTGCGGTGCAGCAGCTCCCGCCCGCTCGGCCGGTGGACCAGAGACCACAGCCGCCCGCCGAGCGAGGGCAGGAAGGTCGCGGTCAGGTTCTCGTTCTCCAGGACCACGCACGGGAGTTCACGCTCCGCGCGGACGCGGTCGTACCCGCCCTGCCGGGTGTACGGCAGCAGCGTGCCGGGCACCCCGTAGGCGAGGTTGCGGCGCATCTCGTCGTCGACCCCGGCGCCGGCCCCGGTCTGCCGGGGCAGGCCGTGCAGGATCGGCAGGGCGCCGCCGACCGGGTCGGGGGTGCCGTCGATGCGGAGCAGGTCGGTGCGCAGTGTCGAGGTCACGCGGGAAGACGTCACTTTCCGATTCCAACCGTCATGCCCTGGATGATCCGCGAGCCCATCCAGGAGAAGAGCGCGATCATCGGGGCGAGGATGATGCAGACTCCGGCGAACATCGTGCCGAAGTCCAGGCCGTTGAACTGCTGTGCCGCGACGAACGAGGAGAGCGCCACCGGGAGGGTGGTCGCCCCCTGACTGTTCGTCAGGACGAGGGCGAACAGGGTCTCGTTCCAGGAGGTGATGAACTGCAGGAGGAAGGCGGTGACCAGCCCGCCCCGGGCGACCGGGAGCACCACCTGGACGAAGGTCCGCACCGGTCCGGCGCCGTCCAGGACGGCGGCCTCCTCCAGCACACCGGGGATGCCGCTGAAGAAGCCGGTCAGCAGGAAGACCGTGAAGGGCATCGCCAGGCCGACGTAGACCAGCCCGAGGCCGAGGTCGCTGTCGGTCAGGTCCACCCGGGACAGGCCGACGAACAGCGGCACCACCAGCACCTGGCCGGGCACACCGAGGCCCATGGCGAACGTCATCGTCAGTGCCGAGGAGGTCCGCGAGCGGCGCCGGGCGAGGGCGTAGGCGCAGGGCGCGGCGAGGGCGACGGCGACCACGGAGGAGAGGCCGGCGGTGAGCACGCTGTTGAGGGCCGCCCGCGCGAAGCCGCCCGCGTCGAGCGCGGTGGTGTAGTTGTCGGCCTTCGGGCTGGTCGGCAGGCCGAAGCCGTGCTGCAGGATGTCGGGGCCGCTGCGCAGCGAGGTCAGGAGGATCCACAGGACCAGCAGCAGGTCGGCGGCGACGACGAGCCAGACGGCGGCCGTGCCGATCCTGCTCGCGAGTCCGGCGGCTCGGTTGGTGCGTCGCACGGGTGGTGACCTTTCCGGTTGCGGTGGGGGGCCGGGACGCGACGGGTCAGTACTCGATCGGCTCGCGGCGCAGCAGGCGGCGCAGCACGACGGTGATCAGGGTGACCATGGCCAGGCTGACCGTCGCGGCGGCGGTGGCCGTGCCCAGCCGGGGGACGGTGCCCTGCGGGAAGGCCTCGCTGTACACGTACACGGCGGTGTTCCAACTGCTCACCGGCGGGTAGGCGTTGGTGCTGCCGCCGTAGAGCAGGATCAGCTCGAAGATCTTCACCGAGCTGACGGTCCACAGCACCGCGCAGACCGCGATGACGTCCCAGGCGCACGGCAGGGTGATGTGCCGGAAGCGCTGGAAGGGGCCTGCGCCGTCCAGTTCGGCCGCCTCGTAGAGGTAGTCGGGGATCTGGTCGACCGCCGCCATGATGATCGAGGTGTAGTAGCCGGTCGCCGTCCAGACCAGGGTGCCCAGGACCATCGGCAGCAGGTTGTCCGTCGACAGCCACTTGGGCGGTGTCGTCACCCCGAACAGCTCCAGCGCCTGGTTCACCGGGCCGGTGGGCGAGAACAGGAAGCCGGCCGCGATGCCGAAGACCATGCCGTTGACCAGCGACGGGAAGAACAGCACCGACCGGGCGAAGAGCCTGGCCCGCATCTCGCGCAGCACCAGGGTCAGCGCGAAGCTGAGCACGAAGGTGATCGTGCCGCCGATGACCATGATGTCGAGCGTGTTGAACAGGGAGGTGCGGAACCTCGGGTCGCGGAACAGCAGGGTGTAGTTCTGCAGACCGCGCCAGTCCATCTCGCCCATGCCGTCCCACCGGTACAGGCTGGTCCACAGGGCGTAGCACACGGGGGCGATGAACAGCACCGCGTACGCGACCAGCGCCGGCGCGGTGAACGGCCAGAACACCCGGTGGCGTTGGCGCTCCAGCGGGCCGACGCCGGCCCGGACGGCGCGCCCGGACCGGCCCCGGGCGGCGTCCGTCCTGGGCGGGCTCTCGATCGTCGTCGCCACCGTCAGCCCTCGGTCTGCCAGTAGGTGACCTGGTCGGCCTTGCACTTGGCGACGAACTGGGCGGCCGTGATCTTGCCGTGCCAGAAGTCCAGGTAGTTCTCGTTCAGGACCTTGGGCAGCCAGCTGCCGCCCACGCCGTCGAAGCCGAGGCGCAGGGTCGGGGCTTCGAGGGTCTTCTGGACATCGGCCAGCTCCGCGGGGGCCGGGATGTCGGCGCGCGGGGTGATGTTGAGCGCGGTGGTGGAGATCCCGGACAGGTGCTTCTTCTGCAGGAAGAAGGCGATGAACTTCTGCGCCGCGGCCGCGTTCTTGGCGCGCTTGGGGATCGCGAAGCCGAACAGGCCCGCGTCCGGGGCCTTCGCGGTGGGCGGCAGGATCGAGGCCGTCTTCCAGCCGGCCGGGATCTGCTTGGCGATCTCGGCGGTGACGTAGCTGCCGTCCATGTAGAACGCGGCCTTGCCCGCCGTCCAGTTGGTCTCCTGGGCCGGGAACTTGGTGGCGTCGTAGCCCGGGATCAGGTGGCCGCCCTTGACCAGCTGCTCCGCCTGCTGCGCCGCGGTGAGGACCGCCGGGTTGTCCCAGGCCGCGCCGGACCTGTCGGCGGAGAGCTCGGCGACGTTCACTCCGGCGCCGTTGAGCAGGTAGTCGAAGAACAGCCCGTTGGTCCAGGGGTCCTCGCCTTCGGAGGCGATGCACGCCTTCCCGGCCGCCTTCAGCGCGTCGCAGACCTTGAGCAGGCCGGCCCAGTCGGTGGGCGGGGTCGGCATGGCCGCGGCGACCGCCGGGTCGGCCGCGTTGTAGAACATCGCGTTGGTGACGACCTCGTACGGGATCACGTAGTGGTTCGAGCCGGACGGGTCCTTCGGCAGCATGTCGAAGTACTTGGCCGGGATGACCTGGGAGACCGGGACGTTCTCCTCCGGCACCTGCAGTTGCAGCACCGGCGAGAGGTCGAGCGCCTGACCGGCCGCGGCGGTGGTGCCGTAGACCTTGTCGTCGGACTCGTCCCACAGGTCCGGGGCCTGGTTGGCGGCGATCGCCGGGCCGATCTTCTTGGCGATGTCCCGGCCCGCCCAGGTGACGTTCACCTTGGCACCGGTGGCGGAGGTGTAGTCGGCGATCGCGGCCTTCAGTACCTGGGCCTGCGGCTCGTCGGCGCGCCACATCGACCAGTAGCTGAAGCTGCCGGCGGCCTTCGCGTCGCTCCCCGAGCCGCTGCCGCAGGCGCTCGCCCCGAGCGCGAGTGCGACGGCGGTGGCCGCGCCGAGGACGCGACGTGCGGACATGGTCGTTCTACCCATGGGTGGTTCCTCTCGGAGGCGCGAGATGCCGTGCGGACGGGTCGTCAGCCGGGGCCCGGGAACAGGGGCGTCGCTGTGGATGGCTGGGACGATACGGTCGAGTTGACCGGTAAATCAAGAGTCCTTGCAGAATCGAGGTCCGGCTCGGGGCAACCGGGCAGAGCCTCGGCGACGAAATCTCAAGTCACGCCCTGGACAAGGGTTTGGATCAACCTTGACGGCCCTTCACCGGTGCCCTACGTTTCATCGAAAGCAAGTTGACCGGTAAATCGAAGGATCCAGCCATGGTGACGATGCAGGACGTGGCCGAGCGCGCCGGGGTCACGAAGCAGACCGTCTCCAACGTCATCCGCGGACGGGGGGCCGTGAGCCCGGCGACCGCGGCCCGGGTGCGCGCCGCGATCGAGGAGCTGGGGTACACCCCCAACCTGGTCGCGCGCTCCCTCGCCACCGGCGCCACGCGGACGGTCGGCCTGTTCGTCCCCACCGTGACGGGCTCCTTCTACGCCGACATCGTCGAGGAGGTCGAGGACGTCCTCGACGAGAACGGCTACCACCTGCTGCTCTGCACCACCCGGCTCGACGGGGAGCGCGCCAAGCGGCACCTGGCCGGACTGACCAGCCGCTCGGTGGACGCGCTGCTGATCGCCGGCGACCGGGACCTGATCGACCACCTGCCGCTGCTGGCCGAGGCCGCCTTCCCGGTCGCCCTGTGCGCCTGGGAGACCGACGCCCCCGACCGCTTCCCGGTGGTCACCATCGACTACGAGCGGGCGGGCTTCCTGGCCGGGCGCCACCTGCGCGAACTCGGGCACGAACACGTCGCCGTGCTCGCCAGCCCCGACCACGCCCCCCGGGTGGCGGGCTTCCGGCGCGCCTTCGCCGCCGACGGCCTGACCGTCCCCGACACCGCCGTCCACACGGCACCCGAACCCACCCCTGCGGGCGGCTTCGCGGCGGCGACGACGGCGCTGACCACCGACCCGGCGATCACCGCGGTGTTCGCCACCCACGACGTCCTCGCCCTCGGCGCCCTGGAGGCCGCCCGGGCCGTGGGCCGTTCCGTCCCGCACGACCTGTCGATCGTCGGGCACGACGACAACCCGGAGGTCGGCCTGGCCCGGCCGGCCCTCACCACGGTGGCCATCCCCAAGCGGGAGATGGCCCGGGAGGCGGTCGAGCTGCTGCTGCGCGCCCTCACCCGCTCGGGCAGCCCGGCCAACTCGATCCAGCTGCTGCGCCCCGAGCTGGTCGTCCGGGACAGCACCGCCCCCACCGGCGGCCGCTGATCCGGGCCCGCCCGGTCACCTCAACCCTTCGAAAGGACACCGGCCTTGTCGTCCGATCCGGCCTCCGACCACCAGCGCCTCTGGTACCGCCGGCCGGCCGGCTCCTTCCTGGAGGCCCTGCCGCTGGGCAACGGCCGGCTCGGCGCACTGTTCCTCGGCGGCGCGGAACGCCCCGGCGGCACCGATCCGTCCGGCCTGGGCGAGACCGTCCACCTCAACGCGGACACCCTGTGGTCCGGCGGGCCCCGCACGCACGACGCCGCCGACGCCGCCGACGCCGCCGAGCACCTCGCGGAACTGCGCGCCGCCGTCCTGGCCGACCGTGACTACGCCCGCGCCGACGCCCTCGCGACCCGGATGCAGGGCCCGTTCACCGAGGCCTACCAGCCGCTCGCGACCCTCCGACTGGAGCTCGGCGACGGGCCGTCGGACGACTACGTACGCTCGCTGGAACTCGACGAGGCCGTCCACCGGGTCTCCTACCGGAGCGGCGACGCGCAGATCCTGCGCGAGTCCCACGTGTCGGCCCCCGCGGACGTCCTGGTCACCAGGATCACCTCGTCCGCCCCAGGCCGGATCGACCTCACCGCCCGCTTCGACACACCGCACCCGAACCCGCACACCGGCGGCACCGGCCCCGACCGCCTCGTCCTCACCGGCCGGGCCCCCGCGCACGTGGCCTTCGGCGAGGACGGCCCGGTGCGCTACCGCCCCGGCGAGGGCACGGGCTTCGCGGCCGGGCTCCACGTGGTGGCCTCCGGCGGCCGGGTCGAGCGGACGAGCGGCACGGTGACGGTGCGCGGCGCCGACGAGGTGCTCCTGCTGGTCGCCGCCGAAACCGGCTTCCGCGGCCACACCGAGCCCCCGGCCGGCCCCGACGAGGGACCGACGGCGCAGCTCGAACGACGCTTGGACGCGGCCGCCGCCCGGCCGTACGGACAGCTGCTCGCCGACCACCTCGCCGACCACCGGCGGCTGTACCGCGCCACCGCGCTGCGCCTGGGCGACGGCCCCCCGAGTGCGCTGCCCACCGACGAACGGCTCGCCGCCGTCCGGGCCGGCCGGGCCGATCCCGCCCTGACCGCCCTCCAGTTCGCCTACGGCCGCTACCTGTTGATCGCCTCGTCGCGCCCCGGCAGCCAACCCGCCACCCTGCAGGGGATCTGGAACACCGAGACCTCCCCACCGTGGAACTCCAACTGGACCACCAACATCAACCTGCAGATGAACTACTGGCACGCCGAGACCACCGGCCTCGCCCCCTGCCACGAACCCCTCTTCGACCTGATCGCCGACCTGGCCCACACCGGCGCCCGGACCGCCGCCGCCTACTACGGCACCGGCGGCTGGACCGTCCACCACAACGTGGACCTGTGGCGCTCCGCCGGCCCCGTCTCCGGCTCACCCTCCTGGGCGAACTGGCCGATGGCCGGCGCCTGGCTCTGCGCGCACCTGTGGGAGCGCCACCTCTTCGACGGGGACCACGACTTCCTGGCCGAACGGGCCTACCCACTGATGCGCGGCGCCGCCCGCTTCCTGCTGGGCTTCCTCACCGAGGACCGCGACGGCCACCTGGTCACCTGCCCGTCCACCTCCCCCGAGCACCACTTCCGGCTGCCCGACGGCGGCCTCGCCGCCGTCTCCGCCGCGGCCACCATGGACCACTGGCTGACCGCCGAACTGTTCGCCAACACCGCCTCCGCCGCCCGCCTCCTCGGTGTGGACGCCTACCTGGCCGAGGAGCTGGACACCGCCCGGGGCCGGCTCCGCCCACCGCCGACCGGCGGGGACGGCCGCCTGCTCGAATGGCGGGAGGACCTCCCCGACGAGGACCCGGGTCACCGCCACCTGTCCCACCTCTACGGCCTCTACCCCGGCAGTGCCGTCGACCCGCTCACCGATCCGGCGGGCGCGGAGTCCGCACGGCTCGCCCTGGCCCGCCGCCTCGACCACGGCGGCGGATCGACCGGCTGGAGCCTGGCCTGGGTGGCGGCCCTCGCCGCCCGCCTCGGCGACGCCGACCTCGCCCACCGCAGCGTGCG
Organism: Kitasatospora sp. NPDC048545; assembly: GCF_040651155.1. Taxonomy (NCBI): domain Bacteria; kingdom Bacillati; phylum Actinomycetota; class Actinomycetes; order Kitasatosporales; family Streptomycetaceae; genus Kitasatospora; species Kitasatospora sp. NPDC048545. The sequence continues at coordinate 102,748 of NZ_JBEZIQ010000015.1, read as the reverse complement.
TGGCCTGCTCACCGACCACTCCGCGGCCAATCTCCTCGGCCTGCACCCGCCGGACCTGTTCCAGATCGACGGCAACTTCGGCGCCACCGCCGCCGTCGCCGAGATGCTGCTGCAGAGCCACAACGGCGTCCTGCGGCTGCTCCCGGCCCTGCCCGAGGCCTGGCCGACCGGCCACGCACGGGGGCTGCGGGCCCGCGGCGGTCTCACCGTCGACCTCCGCTGGGACGGCGGCCGCCTCACCGAGGCGACCGTGCACGGCACCCGTCCGCAGACCCTCGACCTGCTGCTCCCCGCCGGCACGCCGGAGCCCGTGGTGACGGACCCGACCGACCGGATCGCCGCCGCGACGCTCACCCCCACCCCGGCCGGGCTGCGGCTGACCACGCGGCTCGGCGGGCCGGGGAGTCACCGGATCCGCCCGCCCGACTGAGCAGGCCCCGGCCCGCCCGGGCCCCGGCGGGGGCGACGGCCTCCTGGATCGCTCACGGCGTCCGGGCCCGGACGGGCGCCGGCCCGGCCCGGACGGGCCCCGGTGCGGGGCCGGCCCGCACCGGCTTCCACCTCATGCCCGGTGGCCGCAGGACTCCCCACAGCCACACGATCAATACGGAACGTGTCCACGCTTTCACTTTTCGTGACGGCCGCTCAAGATGCGTTTGCGTCACGGCGTACCGGCAAACACGCCATCCACCCCGCACCGTCCCGGGCCCACGGCCTCCGGGTCGCCACCCCCGGCCTCGCGAACACGTGCGTCGCCGCCTACGTCGAGCGCGGCGCCACCCACGCGGAACGCCGGTCCGACCCCGCGCCCGTCAGCGCCGAGTTCGACTTCGGCTTCGGCGGCCACCGACCGTCCGTTCCGGTGGCGGACGTCCGGCGGCGTAGGCAGCCGACGTAGGCAGGGGAAGCTGACAACGTACACCGGCCCCACCGGGGAGCGGCCGGTGGCGGCCCCCGCAGTACCGGGCCACGGCCGGTATGTGCGCGCACGGTCTTGACCCGGCGCGGTGCAGCGCGCAGTCTGGAGATACAACGTAAATGTGGCATGTAAATCCAGCCCCACATGCGTACAGGCTCATGGGAGGTCTCCATGACTGCCGAAACGAGCGGCGACCCGACACAGCCGCACACCGAATCCGAGGACCTCGGCTGGACGATCGACATCCCCGGGCACCCGCCGCGGGCCGACTCCCCCGAGTACCAGGCCGCCCGGGCCACGATGCACCGGCTGACCGACACGCTCGACAGGCCCTTCTACGGCTCCGAGCCGGTGGAGGACCACCACGGCGGCGGCCTGTGGCTCAAGGACTCCGAAGGCTGGTTCCTGGTCCGCAACCTGGTCGGGATCGAGTGGTCCGCGCAGTTCTGCGCCGACCCCTCGAAGGTCGACCTGCTGCGGCAGAACGCGAAGCGGCTGTACGCGCTCTGTCCTGACGCGGTTCGGGAACTCGGCATCGGGGAGCTGCTCGACACCCCGATCACGGATGCCGCCGGCGTGCAGCGGTGGACCGACTCGATCTGCAACGCCAGCGTGCCGCTCCCCCACGCGGTGCACTCCGCGGCGCTGCCGCAGGGCGGCGGAGTGCACCACTACCCGAGCCCGGTGACGGAGATCGTCTTCTTCAAGAGGGACGACTTCCGGCTGTGGGTCGTCGACGCGGGTGGCCAGGCCGTCGCCGTGGCGCCGGTGGCGAAGCGCGGTTCGGGTGACGGGCGGGTGCAAGTGCTGTTCGCGGCACAGGAGTCCGCGCTGCATCCCGAGCTGGAGCGGGCCCGTGACAGCGGGGACGCCCTGCTGCTGGGGCCGGACCATCCGATGGCCCGGACGGCGTTCGCGCAGCAGTACGGCACGCCTGCCCCGAACGCGGCGGCCCAGCCCCGGGCGGCCGCCTAGGAACCATGGACACGGCACAGGGCCACGGACCGGGCGCCGGACGCGGCACCGGACACGGCACCGGACCGGGTGCCGTCGAGGCCGTGGTCGAGCTGCGGTCCGGCGACGGCGCGCGGCTCGACGCCCTGCGGAACTGGTGTGCCGGGCGCGGAATCTCGGTCCTGCCGATGGCCGCCGGTGCGCTGGTCACGGGCCCGACGGCGCGGTTCCGGGAGGCGTTCGGGCACGGCCCGGTCTCCCCCTCGGGCGCGGAGGCCCTGCCCGTCCCGGACGAACTCCGGGAAGCCGTACGGTCCGTCACCGTACTGCCGGTCCCGGAACCCCATTCCCCTGACGCATGACGACAGTTCTCCCGGGTACCCGAGGCCCGGTTCATCCCCTGAGGAGACATGATGCTTCCCACGACAACGCAGAACGGGCAACCTCCTCCCGACCTGGTGTTCGGCTACGTGTCGGCACGGTCGGAGGGTGGAACCCCGATGACCGAGGCGACCGACCTGACCTCGGCCGCGCCGTTCCGGGCCGGTGAAACCATCCGCACCCGGGCCAAGGAACGGGCGGAGGGGGCCGGACTCACGGTCACCGCCGAGAGCCGACTCGGCTTCACGGTCTACGGATCGCCGGCGGCCTACGAGCGCCTGACCGGTGGCCGGGTCACCTCGTACGAGGTCCTCCAGCACGTGTCGACCGGGCGCCGCCGCTACGTGACCCACCTCGACCTGGTGGGCCCGGGCCAGCCGACGGCTCGGGGCGTGGGGGCCGCGCCGGACACCGACGACATCGAGGCCGTCGTGCTCGAACAGCCGCGCTCCTGCTACCGGTTGTCGCCGAGCCCGCAGCCACCGAACGTGAGCAAGTTCCACCTGCGGCTCCCCGGCGACGTGGCCATGCTGCTCGGCGCCACCGCTGCGCACGCGCAGGGCGCGGTGGGCGCGGGCGTGGACGTCGCCATGGTGGACACCGGACACTACCCGCACCCCTTCTTCACCCTGCAGGGCTACGACGTCGATCCCGTCGTCACCGTGGTGCCCGGGACCAGCCCCGCCAAGGACCCGATCGGGCACGGGACGGGAGAGTCGGCCAACATCTTCGCCGTGGCGCCCGGCGCGAAGCTGAAGTTCTTCCGGGCCAGCGACGCCGGCGGCAACCTGACCAGCGCCGTGGCCGGTTTCCTCCTGGCGAAGGCCGCTCACCCGAGGGTGCTCACCAACTCCTGGGGCGGCGACCTCGACTTCCCGCCCCTGGACCCGCAGCCACCCGCAGCGTCCCGGGTCTGGATCCTGGAGATCAAGGACGCGGTGGAGAAGGGCATCGTGGTGGTGTTCTCGGCCGGCAACGGCCACTTCTCCGTCGAGCCGCAGGTCCCCGGAGTGATCGCGGCCGGCGGAGTGTTCGTCGGCCCCGGCCTCGGCGTCCAGGCGTCCGACTACGCGAGCGGATACGCCAGTCCCTGGTTCCCCGGTGAGATCGTGCCCACGGTCTGCGGGCTGGTGGGGATGCTGCCGCGGGCCCAGTACCTGATGCTCCCCGTGCAGCCGGGCTGCGAGCTCGACGTCGAGCAGAGTCAGGCGAGCGACGGGCAGATGCCGGACACCCCCGACGGCACGACCCTCGACGACGCCTGGGCGCTCTTCTCGGGCACCTCGGCGGCCGCCCCGCAAATCGCCGGAGCAGTCGCCGTACTGCTCGGCCAGAACGGCCGGCCGGGCATGACGGTCCAGCAGGTGACGGAGGCACTCGTGACGACCGCCACCGACGTCACCGCCGGCCACAACCACCCGCGGTTCAACAATCCGGCCGGGCCGGGCCCGGACGAGGCCACCGGGCCGGGACTCGCCAACGTGAGCGCGGCCCTCGCGTTCGCGAAAGCCAACTTCTGAGCAGGCCGACTCCTGAGAAGGCCGACTGCCGACCGGACCTGCACGCCTGGCTCCGGGGCACGTCGAGGTCCGCCCTCGGCCCCGCTCCCACGGCCGGCCCTCGCCACAGCCGCCGTTCACCGGCGGTGGTCCCGGGCGGGCCGGGAGCCGGGAAGGCCCGGCCCGCCACGGAGGAACCGGCGGCCGGTCCTCCACGGGCCCTCGTACTCGTCCCCCGCCCCGCTCGCGCCCCATCCCGCTCGTCCCCCGTCCCGACGGCGGGCAGGACCCACGTCGCGGTGGGGCGCGAAGACCTGCCCCGCGGCTCACGCGTCGATGCCGAGCCGTCGCCCCCTGGATAGACTGACCAGACGTTCCAGGAACGGACCGACGGAGCACCCACCGCGCCCCGTAGTCGCGCGTACGCCACTCTCCGTGACCGCGGCGGGGGCGAGCCGGTCCCGGATGATCCGGCAGCGGGCCATCGATCGGACGGGAGCCCTGCCATGGCGAACACGTCCCGGTCTCCGGGCGGCCACGACCCCGAGATCACCCGCCCCGTGTCCTCCCGCGCCCCCTCGCCGTCGTCGGCCCCCCGGGACGACGCCGAGCCGACCGCGGCCAACGACCGGCTGGCGCTCAACGGCATGGGCAGCTTCGACTGGGACCTCGACAAGGGCACCTACCACCTCGACGACGTGGGCCTGGAGGTGTTCGACCTACGGGCCGACGAGTTCGACGGAGAGCCCGCGTCACTCTCCGCGAGGGTGCTGCCGGCGGACAGCGAGCGACTCGACGAGGCCGTGTCGCTCGCCCTGCGGGAGGGACACCTGACCTTCGCGTCCTACTTCCGTCTGGTCTGCCGCGACGGAACCCTGCGCTGGGCCCACACGCAGGGGCGCATCCTGCGCGACCCGCAGGCACGCCCCTACCGCATCGTCGGCATCGTCCGCAACGCCGAGGAGGAACTGGCCCACGCCGAGGGGATGCGAACGCTCGCCGCCGACCGGCGCCGCCAGACCGACTCCGTGCGCGCCACCACCGAAGCCCTCGCCCGCGCCGTCACCGTCCACGACGTGACCAACGTGCTGACCGACAGCGAAGGGCTGCGACGCTTCGGGGCGGACGGGCTGGCCCTCGGGCTGGTGGACGGGGACGTCATGCGCCTCGTCGCCGCGACCGAGCAACCGTCGGCGGAACTCAGGGCCCGCGACGACCTGTCGCTGACCCACCTGGGGGACGGCCTGCCACTGTCCGAAGCCGTGCTCACCCGGCGCGCCCGCTTCCTCGGTACCAGGGAGGAACTCACCACCCGCTACCCCCGCCTGCTGCCCTACGCCGAGGAGATGCGGATCGAGGCGGCGGCGTTCCTGCCCCTGGCCGCCCAGGCCCGCTCCATCGGCGCACTCGGCCTGTTCTACCGGGCAAGGCACCACTTCAGCACCGAGGACCGCAACATCTGCATCGCGCTCAGCAGCGCGGTCGCGCAGTCCCTGCAACGCGCCATGCTCTTCGACCAGGAACGCGAGTTCGCGACCACGCTCCAGACCACCATGCTTCCCCGCCGCATCCCCGAGATCAACGGCGGCGAGGTGGCCGTCCGCTACCGGGCCGGCCGCAGCGGACGCGAGGTCGGCGGGGACTGGTACGACGTCATCCCCCTGCCGGGCCGGCGGGTGGGTCTCGTGGTCGGCGACGTGGAGGGGCACGACAGCCACGCAGCGGCCATCATGGGCCAGTTGAGGATCGCCCTGCGGGCCTACGCCACCGAAGGACACACCCCCGCCACGGTCATGGCCCGCGCGTCCAGGTTCCTCGCCGACCTCGACACCGAGCGGTCCGCGACCTGCATCTACGTCGACGCCGACCTGGAGACCGGAACACTGCGCCTGGTGCGGGCCGGCCACCTCGAACCGCTCGTGCGGCACAGCACCGGCCTGACCGGCTTGGCGTGCGTCCGCGGTGGCCTGCCGCTCGGCGTGGCCACGGTGTTCGGCCAGGACGGCTACCCCGAGACCCGCCTCGACCTCAACCCCGCGGACACGCTGCTCCTGTGCACCGACGGCATGGTCGAACACCCCGGTCGGGACATCACGGACGGCATCGAGGCCCTCGCCGCCGCCCTGCGCGACGGACCGCGGGACACCGAGGCCCTCGCCGACCACCTCTGCGGCGGCCATCCGAACCGCCTCGGCAGCAGCGACGACATGGCACTCCTGCTGCTGCACCGGGCAGCCGTGCCCGGCGCCCACGCCACCCGGCAGATGACCCAGCACGTCCACCAGGCCGATCCGGAAGGGTTGGCGGAGACCCGCGCCATGCTCCGCCAGGCCCTGGCGGCGTGGGGTGCGACCGACCTCCTGGCCGACGTCGAGCTCACCGCGGACGAACTGATCACCAACGCCCTCGTCCACACCGACGGGGGCGCACTGCTCACCATAGAACTGCGGGCCGGGACCGCCCCCTGCATCCGCCTGGAGATCCGGGACCGCTCCAGCGTCCTGCCGCGCCGCCGGGTCCCCGGCGAGACCGCCACCTCCGGCCGCGGTCTGCTGCTGGTCGACGCGCTCGCCGGGAGCTGGGGCGTGGAACCGCTCGGCAGCGGCAAGAACGTCTGGTGCGAGTTCCCACTGGCGGCTTGACCGCCCGACGGCAGCTCACGTGCGCCGCCACTCGCCGATCCACGTCGCCGCCTACGGCTCGACCCCAGCCGATCCGCTCGATCGACCGGATCGGCAGCTCGTACGGGATCCTCGTGGTCGGCTTCTCCTCCCCCCGCATGTGGCCGGACGGCACCGGGCCGCCACCTGAGCCGCGGCTCACCGCGGCGCCGGTGGCCGCGCCCCGGGCGGCAGGTCGGCCGGGGGCCGCGGGCCCGGCGGGGTGATCGGTGTCGGGGTGATCGGCGGGGTGATCGGCGGGGTGATCGGCGGGGTGATCAGGCGGCGGCGCAGGCCGGAGCGGGCGATGGGGTCGACGCCGAGCAGGGTGCCCGCGTGGGCGGCGAGCGTCGTGCAGCCGTCGGCGGGGCCGTGGTCGTGCCAGGGGCTGGGACCGGTGGCGGGCAGCCGGCTGAGGATCCGGCCGTCGTCGGTGAGGGCGAAGAGGCGTCCGACGGTGGCGGAGAGCGAGGCGAGCCCGGGGGCTGGGCCGATCGTCCGCCAGCCCTTGGCCGCGTCGGCGGAGGCGGGCAGGTCCTGGAAGGGGAGGTAGCCGAGGCCGCCCGGGTGGGTGACGAAGAGCCCTTCGTGGCAGGCCGCGAGAGTGCGGCTGCCGGCGGGTGCCCGGCCGGCCGGCAGCCAGTCGGCCGGTCCGGGCACCGCGTCGCGGTAGCGGATCGAGCCGTCGGCGCCCAAGGCGTACAGGCCCTGGGTCTGCCCGCCCATCGCCTCGCGGGGTGCGGTGACGGCGAGCGCCGGGAACGCTTCGCCGCCTCGGGTGAGTGCGGTCCAGGGGATGTTCTGGCCGCAGGGTTCCCGCGTGTGCAGGACGCCCTCGTCGTCGAGGCCGTAGAGGCGGCCGCCGGTGCCGGTCAGGCAGCTCAGGGCGGGGGCGGGGCCGAGGGTCTCCCAGCGGGCCGGGTCCGGCGGCGCCGTGAACCGTTCGAGGACGTTGCGGGTGATCCGGTCCACGACCGGATCGTCGAGCGCCCGGCCCCAGTTGATGGTCCCGGCGTTGAAGACGGTGCCGCGCCCGAGGGTGAACACCCCCATGGTGGCGGCGCCGCCTTGGCCGAGGTCGCGCCAGTGGCCCAGGTCGGCGGTGGCCAGGACGGTGAAGCCGGTCGGGGTGCCGTCCCGTCCGGTCACCCTGGGCACGCCGTCGAGCCAGGTCAGGTCGGCCGCGTCGGTCTCGTAGCCGAGTGCGCCGCGGGCGAAGGAGTCGCCGTCGCGCAGACCGGTGCCGGTGAGCGCCCAGTGGTCGGCGAACGCGACGCGGTAGCTGTCGTCGAGCATGAGGTCGAAGTCGGTCCAGCAGCCCGCGCCGTGACGGAAGGTCAGGCCGGTGAGGGTGTTCTCGGGGCGTCCGACGAGGGCGCTGGACCACTCGGTGGTGGCCCTCCTCGGGTCCACCGCGGTGACCGGGTCCAGGGCGGCGTCGCGGTAGCAGACCATGGTGCGTCCCTCGTCCTCCAGGCGCATCTGCCACCAGCAGGTGTTCCCGGAGAAGATCGCCAGGTTGCCGCCCGCGCCGACGAAGCCCTCGACGGCGTCCCGCATCTCCCAGGTCCAGTACTCGTCGTGGCCGTTGCAGACGAGCAGCCGGTAGTCGTCGAGGAGTCCCGGGACGAGGTGCAGGTCGAGGTTGGAGCAGTAGTCGACGGTCTGCCCGGTCCGGTGCAGCCAGCGCATCAGCCCCTCCTCCCAGCGCTCGGGGGCGGGGCCGCCGCCGGGCCGGTCGAAGCTCACCCGGTGCGCCCGGTCGTGCTGTTCGGTCCCGTACAGTCCGTGGCCGGGGGCGCCGACCCGGTTGTAGGCCTGCCAGGTGGCGAACGGCAGCGAGACGAGGATCCCGTGGTTTCCGGCGGGCCGGGCCGCCCGGACCGCGAACCACACCTCGCCGCCGTCGGGTTCGAACTCGGCCCGGTACAGCCCGCTGGGCCAGGTGCGCGGCACGGTGAGGGTCCAGCGGTCGCGGGCCGCGGACAGCCGGTGGTCGCGGGTGAGGCCGGTGATCGCGTTCGTGATCCGGACGCGGCGCTCGGGCGGCGCTCCGGCGGGCCCGTCCAGGAAGCGGAACTCCAGGTCACCCCCCTGGACGCAGGAGGTGGCGCGGGCGTAGGCGCCGTACCTGCCGCCCCAGCCCTCGGCGACGGTCTCCGTGACTGCGCTCATCCACGCTCCCTGGTCGGTCCGGTTCGGGTCGGCCACTACGCGTAGGCCTTGGACTGCAGGGCGAAGAGCTCCGCGTAACGCCCGCCCAGGGCCAGCAGTTCCTGGTGGCTGCCCGTCTCGCGGACCCGCCCGTCCTCCAGGAGCACGATGGTGTCGGCCATCCGGACGGTGGAGAGCCGGTGGGTGACGAACACCGTGACGCCGCCGACGGTGGCGGCCATGTGGGCGGAGGCGCGCTGGTAGGCGTCGCAGAGCAGTGCCTCGGCCTGCGGGTCCAGCGCGCTGGCGGGTTCGTCCAGGCACATCAGCAGGGCGTCGGGGCGCATCAGGGTGCGCGCCAGGCCGATCCGCTGCCACTGGCCGCCGGACAGCTCGGTTCCCGGGCCGTACTCCTTCCCGAGCAGGGAGTCGAGGCCCTCGGGCAGGGCGGCCACCGTGTCGGCGGCACCGGCGAGTTCGACGGCGCGGTGCACCGCCTCGGCGGAGTCGATGCGGTCCAGCCGACCGACGCCGACGCTCTGCCGCGCGGTGAGGTTGAACCGGGCGAAGTCCTGGAAGAGGTTGGCGGTGCGGCCGTGCCAGGACCGCGCGCCGACCTCGGCCAGTGGGGTGCCGTCCAGCAGGACGGCACCACCGGTCGGCTGGTGGAGGCCGTTCAGGAGCTTGATCAGGGTGGACTTGCCGGCTCCGTTCTCGCCGACCAGCGCGATCGAGCGGCCCGCGGGGAGGGTCAGGTCCACGTCCCGCAGCACCGGTTCGCGGCTTCCGGGGTAGCAGAAGGAGACCTGGCGCAGTGTGATGCCGCCGGTCAGGGCGGACGGCGCCGCCGCCGTCGCCGCGCGGTCCTGCGGCGGCCCGGCCAGGGCTCCGGTGACCCGCTCGAACCGGGCGATGCCCAACGCGGCCGCGTAGACCTTGCTCAGCAGGTCCAGGCCGGTGGAGACCTGGCCGCTGACCTGCCCGGCCAGGGTGACCACCAGGACCACGTCGCCGATGCCGGCCCGGCCCTGCTGGGCCTGCCGGAAGACGAGCAGCAGGGATCCGGCGTAGGCGAGCGCGAAGCAGAGCTGGCCCGCCGAGCGCAGCAGGGCCTGCCGGCGGTGGGCCGCGGCCTGGACGGCGGAGACCTGCCGGTGCAGGACCCGGTGCTTGGCGAGGAGGAAGCCCTGGGCGCCGGCGATCCGGATCTCCTTCTGCGCGGCGGCGGAAGCCGCGAGGCCGCGCAGGTGCCGGATCGCACCGGTCGCCGGCGCGCTCTCCTGGCGCCCGGTCTCCACCGCGCGTTCGGCGCGCTTTCCGGTGAGCACCGGGATCACGGCGGCCAGCGGGAGCAGCAGCAGGACGGGCTGGAGGTCGGCCAGCAGGACGGCGGTGAGCAGGAGTTGGGCCGCCAGGCAGACCAGGCTGAGCGAGGCGTGGACGGTGTCCCGCATCCGGATGACGTCCTGGCGCAGCAGGTCCAGGTCGTCGGCGAGTTCGGGGCGGTCGAAGGCGGCCGGCCCCTCGGTTCCGTTGACGCGGACCAGCAGCCGCCGGTTGAGGCCGAGTTCGACCAGTTCGCCCAGCTCGAAGTAGGACAGGTGGGCGAAGTGGCCGAGCATCAGTTCGCAGATCAGGACCGCCGCGGCGCCGAGGGCCCAGCCGACGGCCGCGCCGCCGTGCCCGTCGAGCGCGGCGTCGGTGAGACCCTTGAGCATCAGCGGGACCACGGGGGCGGCCAGGTAGCCGGCCAGCAGCAGGGACCCGCCGACGAGGAGTCGACGCCGGTCGGTCCGCCAGGAGGACACGGCGAGGAAGCGCAGGAGCCCGAGCAGCAGTCTCATCGTTCCACCGGCCCGGTCCGGGCGGCGAACCGCTTCGCCTGCACGGTGAACAGGTCGGCGTAGGTGCCGCCCCGGGCGAGGAGTTCACGGTGCGAGCCGCGTTCGCTGATGCGGCCGGCGTCCAGGACCACGATCTGTTCGCAGCGGCGCACGGTCGAGAAGCGGTGGGAGATCACCAGGCTGGTCACGCCCTTGGTCAGGTCGAGGAAGCTCTCGAAGAACTCGGCCTCGCCGCGTGCGTCCAGTTGCGCGGTGGGCTCGTCCAGGATCAGGAAGGAGGCGCCGTGCCGGACCGCGAACAGCGAACGGGCCAGGGCCAGCCGCTGCCACTGGCCACCGGACAGCTCGGTGCCGCCCGGGGCGCGGCGGGAGAGCGGGGTGTCCGGGCCGTCGGGGAGCGCGGCGAGCAGTTCCCCCAGTCCGACCCGTTCCAGTGACTCCCGGATGCCGTCGAGGTCGTCGAGGTGCTCGATCGAGCCGAGCGCCACGTTCTCGCGCAGGGTGAGGTCGTAGCGGACGAAGTCCTGGAAGGTGACGGCCAGTCGACGCTGCCAGTGCGCGGCGTCCAGCGTGCCGAGGTCGACGCCGTTGTAGCGCAGCGTGCCGGAGGTCGGCCGGTACAGGCCGGTGAGCAGTTTGACCAGGGTGGTCTTGCCGGCGCCGTTGAGGCCGACCACCGCGGTGGAGGAGCCCTCGCGCAGCACCAGGTCGACTCCGTCCAGGACGGGCGCGGCACCGCCGTCGTACCGGAAGCACAGCGAGCGCACGTCGAGGTCGCCGGACGGCGGGCAGGCGACGGCGGGCCGCGCGGCCTCGGCCGGGGTCGCCGCGCTGAGGCGTTCGAACTCGACGATCGCCGCGAGGGCCTGCCGGCCGTACTGCAGCTTGGTGTCGGACTCGGGGAAGTAGCTGCCGAAGCGCAGGCACATCACCGCGGCCTGCAGGGCGATGGCGAACCGGGCGGTTCCGGTGCCGCCGGCATCGGCACCGGCGGCGGCGACGGCCGTCAGGACCGCGCCGCCCACCAGGAGTCCGAGGGCCGAGTAGCGCAGGAAGGGCGGGCCGTAGACGGCCCGGCGGCCGCGCCACAGCGGGTCGAGGTAGCCGCGCACCTCCTGCTGGTAGCGGTTGTCCAGCCATTCGGTGAGGCCGAGGGTGCGCACCTCCTTGGCCGCGCCGGCACTGGTGGCGAGTTCCCTGAGGTACGCCATCCTCCGGCGTTGCGGCGCGAGCCGGCGGAAGAGCCGGCCGTAGGTGTGGAAGGCCCCGGTCTGCCCGCGGCGGGTGATCAGGGCGACGGCGAGGGCGCCGAGCGCGGCCCACCACGTGCAGGCGTAGGCGACCAGGGCGACCGACCCGGCCAGTCTGGCGTAGCGGGCGATCAGCGCGAGCGCGCCCTCGGCGGCGGCGCCCGGGGTCAGGCCGAGCGAGTCGAAGGCCAGGTTCGCCTCGCTGAGCTGGTCGGTGGCCCGTTCGCTCTCGACCACTTCGGCGCGGGCGTCGACGAACGAGGAACGCAGCAGCCGGGCGACGCAGGCGCCGTCCACCCGCTGGGCCACCGCCTGCGACAGCGAGACCTGGAACGGCGCGAGCGCCTGCTGGCCCACGAACGCGACGAGCGCCACGGCCAGCCAGCCGCTCGGTCCCCCGCCGTCACCGGGCAGTCCCCCGCCGTCGCCGAACCGGCCGTCGCGCACGGCCTGCAGGGCGAAGCCGACGCACAGCGCGAAGACGACGGGCAGCAGGCCGACCAGGGCGTGGAGCGCCGCCGTGCCGGCCACCAGGAGGGTGCCGGCCCGGCGCAGCAGCGCCAGCAGCTGCCGGGTGGCGAGCAGGCGGTCGGCGCCGCGCTCGGCCCGGCGGGAGTTCGTCACGGCCTCAGCCGCCGACGGTGATCAGCAGCGGCAGGATCGCTCCCGCGCGCACCGGGCCCCATTCGCGCTCCTGCCGGCGCACTCCGGCGAGGAGGGTGATCCGGCCGTCGCCGTCCTGGCCGACGCCGGTGCCCGCCAGCGGCACCCGGAACCGGAACAGGTCCTGCCCGTCCACGCGTTCGGCGGTGGCCACGGCGGGGACCGAGCCCGGGCCCGCGTTGGAGTAGTCCGCCTCGTCGAGGAGGTCTCCCGCCGCCCGGTAGAAGTACTCGTAGCGGTGGTCGCCGAAGTTGAGCGAGACGCCGGTCATCTCCTGTTCGGTGCCGCCGGGCACGGCGAGTTCGATCAGCAGGGTTCCGTCGGCGTGGCGGAAGCTGCCGCGCACCTCGAAGTCGGTGCCGGCGCGGCGGAGGACGGCCCGGCTCAGCGCGCCGTCCTCGCCCCGGCGGGTGGAGAACGGGGCGGGGCGGTCGGTCAGCACCAGTTCGGCGGCGCCGATGGAGTCGAGCACCTCGCTCATGGCCAGGTCCCGCAGGACCAACTGCTCGGGATCCCACGGGAGGTCGACCGCGAAGCCGGCCAGGCCGTCCCACCAGAGGTCGACCGGGAACGCCTCCCGGACCGGGGCGATCCGCTGGAGCTGCGGATGTCCGGCGAACGGGTCCCGGTGCAGCAGCGCGACGGCCAGCGTGCGGGCGTAGGAGAGGACTTCACCGGCCTGGTAGCGCTCGGCCAGCTCGGCCATCAGGGCCGGGTCGAACTCGGGCAGCGCGCAGAGGTCGACCACCGTGGCCAGTTCGGCGAGGCGGATGGTGGCGGCGGGGATCGGGTAGACGCACAGCAGCGCCTCGACGTGCAGGTGCGAGGAGTGGATCAGGGCGGCGACCTCGGCCCGCAGCAGGTTCACCGCGGCGGGGACCGGGCCCCGGTGCGCGGCAGCGATCCATCCGGTGAGCTCGTCCGGTCCGATCTGCCGGACCAGGTAGCCCGCGGCGTGCTCCCAGTGTCCCGGGTGGTCGGCCGGCCGGGGCGCGGCCTCGGCGCCGGGCCGGGTCACCGGGTAGTAGGAGTGGATGTCGACCTCGCCGCGCCAGGTGGACTCCACGGTGGCGAACGCCGCGAGGTGGCTCCCTGAGTCGAACCGCCGGTAGCCGCTCTTCAGGGCCAGCTCCAGCAGCCGGGCCGGGTCGCGGGCGATGACGTCGACGTCCGAGGAGCGCCGCAGGGAGACGGGGTCGCCGCCGAGCCCGTAGAGGGTCACGCCCTTGAGCACCATCAGGCGGTCCTCGGGGCTGTCGGCCCGTAGCTGCTCGGTCAGTTCGACGACCATGTCGATCTGACGGGCCGACAGCTCCTCGATCTCCCGCCGCCGGGCCGCGAGCCGCTCGCGGAGGGCGGCGGTCACCGGGCCCGCCTCCTGATCGGCCGGCAGCCGTGCCAGGAAGCGCACTTCGAGCCGGTGCGCGGCCAGGGCCTCGTAGAGGGCGTCCGGGTCGAGCCGTTCGAGGTCGGGCACCTCGCCGGGCCTTCCGGCCGCCCACAGGAGGACCTCACGAAGAGCCGGAACTGCAGGGTCCGTCAGTCGCATTGTTTCTCCTCGGGCTCTTCTGGAACCGGTGTGGCGGCTCCGGGCGAGGGGGGTGGCGAATTCACACTCCGGGGCATCGACGCCGCCCGGACATTCGCGTTCGCAACACTCTGGGGATTGCATCGCCGCGACGTCAAGCCTTTCGCGTTCCGGAAATCCGGGAATTCACGGTCGATCAATACCCACGATAGAGGGACATGTCGGACTCGATGGCCTGCGGGCGGGGTTCGGGGGCCCACTCGCCGAATGCCGCCGGCCGTTGCGTTTGCCCTGGTCAGCGCGGTTCGGGTGGGTGAGGTGGCGTCAGAAACGTTCTTGACAGCCACTCTTGGGTCGACTATGGTCCGGGTCGTGAAGTTAGGAAAGTTTCCTATCCGTCAGACCGTGGCCACCAATTCCACGGCCACCATCGGTCCGGGTCCGCATGGCGCGTTCCGGGCACGCGATGGAACGTGCGGGCCCGACCGCCGACCGGGCCCGGGCATTTCCCGCCCGTGCGCCTGATCAGTCGGTTTCGGCAATTCCGCCGGTCGAATCCGCATTCGGGCAGGAACGCCGCGCCTGCGACCCCGCCCCGAGGCGTCCGCGCCGGTGGGGGCGGTCGCGCCATGGCCGACTCACGTGGCCCGCAGCGGATTCATCGACCCGATGCGGAGCGGCGGACCGGCCGCCGACCTGACGCGGTCTGCACAACCCCGGCATTCTGTCGGCGAGTTCACCTTCCGCACGGACCGGGGCCACAGCTCGCGATCCGTGTGGACCGACGGCCCCTTCGTGCACGGCAGTTCGAATGACGGACCGTCATGTCCGTTGTCGCACATCCTGTTTCGGGACACCGCGATCGAGAGTCCGTGCGAACCCCGACACACCGTCGGGGCTGCTCCGGCCTTGCCGTCCGTCCGACAGGCCGCTAGCTTGTCCGGATCCGCATCCCCGCCGGGACGAGCAAGCGCCTCGAATTTCCCGGGGCCGCGGCGGGACCCAGCAGTGCGTACAGGAAAGAACATGAGCGAGCAGACGGGGTGCTTGACCGGAATGAGTTCATTTCCATGGCAATGACGGAAACACCTGGCACGGGCCGCGGCATGTACGTGGGGATCCTGGGATTGGACGGATCCGGTAAGACCACCGTCGCACACGGCTTGACGGATCGGCTGACGGAGCACGGATACGAGTCCGAGTTCGTACGGTGGCGGGACATCGCCGCCGAACTCGACCGCGTCGACTTTCCGCACCTCACCTTGCGCCAACTCCTGGTCGAGACCTGGCGAACGCGCTACGGCGGGGCGACCGACGAATCCTCGCTCCGTGTGCAGCACGGTCCGCGGCTGTACGAGGACTTCACGCTCGCCAAACTCGAACAGGCCGGCTCCGCCTATCCGGTCGACGTCCGCCGCTCCGGCGTGCTGGCGTCCGCACTGCTCGAATTCGTCGCCGACATGTTGATCCAGGCGGAGTTCTTCAACGCCAGCGTGGCCCGCGGCCGGATAGTCGTCACGGACAGCTACGGCTACAAGAACATCATCAAGGTCCTGCGGGTCGCCAACGAGATTCCCAGCGACGACATCTCCAAGGACCTCATCGCCCGGGTGTCCGACTTCATCTCCGACGCCTACTCCAGCCACTTCATGCAACCCGACATCGGCGTCTTCCTGAGGGTCAGCCCGGAGGAGTGCTACAAGCGCGTCACCGCGCAGCGCGGCGGCGTCGGGCCGGTCGAGGACATGGGATTCGCGGGTCGCACGGGCCGGTCCTCGTTCCTCGAACTGCAGAGCGCGCTCCTGGCGGAGTACGAGCAGATGGCCGCCGACTGGGGCTGGCACGTCCTCGACGTCGACGGCGCCACTCCTGCGGAAGTCCTCGATGCCGTCAACGACATCGTGGTCGCCGACGTGCGGGCGGCGCGACGCGCGGACGGGCCTCCTCCGGCCGGCGTGTAGGTCCCGGGGAGGCGCAACCACTGTCCATGTGTACCTGTCGCGGGGGGCGAACACACCGATGACCGAACCGGATGCGCGGTCCCGGGACGTAATGGAGCAGGTCCCCGAGGGCGTGCGCGACGCACTGGGACTGCGGCGGGCCCGCGAACTCACCGGCGGCGGCACGCCCGCGCGGGTGTACCGGTGCGAGGACGGGGACGGGGACGCGGTCGTCGTCAAGGTCCTGCGCGCCGGGGCCGGGGCGGTGGACGGCCACGACCTGGGCTCCTTCCTCCGCAAGCCCGCGCAGATCGCCCGGATCCACCGGGAGCTCCCGGCCCTCTCGCCGTACTACGTCCCGCTCGTCGGGCACTGGCAGGGGCCCGACTGGGGCGCCTACGCGATGCCCTGGATCGACGGCGCCTCCCCCGTCACGCTGCTGCGCGACGGGGACCCCGGCCGGCGGCGGTTCCTGGCGGCGCTGCGGTCGGTGTTCGGGATCCTCGGGACGCACGGCTACTCGGCGAGCTCCGTGCCCGCCCCTCCCGGCCACGGCCTCGGCACCCACGCGGGCCGGCTGGCCCGCCGACTCCCCCTGCTGACCGAGCACTTGGGCCCGCTGCCCGACGGGACGGGCCTGCGGGTGAACGGACGGCCGGTGCCGTCCGCCCACGAGCTGCTCCGCCGGACCGCCGCCCGGGAGGACGTGCTCGCCGCGCTCCAGCCGCCCCGGCTGTACTTCCCGGTGCACGGGGACCTCAACTTGGGCAATCTCATGCTGCGCGCCACCGATGCGCCCGGGAGCGGGCACGGCCTCGACCCCGACCCCGACCGGCAGTTCACCGTGGTGGACCCGCGCGGCATCGACGAGCACTGGGACCCGGTGTACGACGCCGCGAAGGCGCTGTTCAGTCTGACGCTGTTCGACGCCGCGATGACCGGCGGGTTCGAGATCGGCCGGGACGCCACCGGCGGCTACGACGTGCGGCTGCGCCGCCCGGTGCCGGCCCACAGCGTCGCCGCCGCGGAGGTGCCCGCCACCCTGGCGACCGTCGGGTTCTTCCGACGGCTCGGCCACGGCGACCCGCTGTGGCTCCGGAGGCTGCTGTACGCCCACGCCTTCCACGTCCTGGCCGAGGCGGCCTGCCGACTCTCGGACCGGACGGTCCGCACCTTCCCCGGGGCGACCGGTCCGGCCGCCCGCCGCGAACTCGCCCTGGGACTCCACCTCAGTGGGCTCCTGCTGCTCGACGACCTGCTGTCCGGGCCCGCCGAACCCGAGGCCGATCCCGCCGCGCACCTGGCCTGCCTGGCCACCGTCCACGGGCCGGCCACGGCCTGCCCGCTCCCGGGCTGACCGCCCCTCCTCCGTGCCACGGGCCGCGTGGATGCTGCGGCCGGACCGCCACCACCGGCACCACGGCACCGCTGCCATGCCGACACCACGGCACCGCTGCCACTCCGGCACCACCGCCGTACCGGCACCACCACCGCTTCGACGTCCTGGCCGCCCGACACCGGCGAGGTTCGTGCACAACACACCGACCGATGCTGCTCGCCGCACGTTCGAGCACGACGACAGGAGACTTCCCGTGGACCGGACCGTCAAGCGCCTGGAGGAACGGCGCCTCGCAGACTTCTTCGGCAAGGGCGAGGGGGGCGGCCCGGACGTCCGCTTCGCGGACCCGGCCGCCGTGGCCGCGGCGGTCGCCGCCGGGGCCGACCGGGAGCTCTACTCCGCGGCACGCGACGTGCTCCCCTCCCGGGTGGTGCCCGCCCCCGAGGGGCAGGACGGCCCGGTGGCCGGCGCCACCCTGTGGTCCGCCGACCTCGTCATCTACCAGGACGGCACACTGCCCGGCGGTGAGCCCTTCCGCTCGACCGGGCACTGGAACCCCGCCGACCAGCTGGAGATCTTCCAGGTGCTCAGCGGCCGCGTGCTCATGCTGTGCAGCATGCTCGACGAGTCCGGCGACGAGTCGTACGTGTACTTCCAGGAGTGCCGGGCCGGGGACCTCGCCGTGGTCCCGTTCGGCGCCTGGCACCTGACCTATGTGCTCGACGGCCCGGCGATGGTGGTCAACACCTACTCCGGTCCGGCCGGCGCCCGCACCCCCGGGACGGCCACCGGCGCCGGCCACACTCCGGCGGCGAAGTACCGCTCGCGGCGCGGCCCGGCCGAGATCACGGTCACCCGGTCCGGGACGGGGTTCGCCATCGACCTGTCCGCGACGTGGCGTCGGGCGTGCGGTGACCCGGTGCGGGTGTCGTGCCCGGCGTGGCTCCAGAAGTACGTTCCGCCGAGCGGGCTGCTCACCGACCTGCACGTGTCCGCAACGGACGCCGACCTGGAAGCCCTGCTCGCCTCGGCGCGCGCCTCCTCCGGTGCGGACCTGACGGAAGCCGCCGAGCTGTGGTCGTGAGTCCGGTCCGGTGCCCGCGGCGGGGCCCCCTGGCCCCGGGCCGGCGCCCGCACCGGTACGAGTCCGCCCCCGGCCGCCGGAGGGAGGACGCATGACCGCCGTCGCCGTCTGCGGACTCGGCCTGATGGGGCTCCCGGTCGCGACCCGGCTGGCGGCGTCGGGGTTCTCGGTCAGCGTGTGGGACCGCACGCCCGCCAGGGCCGCCGCCCTCGCCGGCACCGGGGTGACCGTCGCGCCGTCCCCCGCGGCCGCCGCCGCGGGGGCCCGGGCGGCACTCGTGCTGGTGAGCGACTTCGACGCCGTGCGCGCGGTGGTCGGCGGGCCTGAGGGCGTCGCGGCGGGCCGGCCGCAGGTGATCGCGCAGATGTCGACGATCGCGCCGCACGAGACGCTCGCCCTGGCCGCGGACCTGCCCGCGGACGTGCGGCTGCTCGACGCACCGGTGACCGGCAGCGTCCCGCAGGCGAGCGCCGGCGACCTGCGGATCCTGACCGGTGGCGACGACGCGGCGCACGCCGCCGCCGGTCCGGTCCTGGAGGCGCTGGGGACGGTCGTGCGCTGCGGCCCGCTGGGCGCGGCGTCGGCGCTCAAGTGCGTCCTGAACACCTGCGTCGCGCCCATGGTGGCGCTGCTGGCCGAGGGGCTGGCCCTGGCGGACAGGCTGGACCTCGACCAGGGCCTGCTGCTCGACGAACTGGAGCGCACCCGGGTCGGCCCGCTGGTCACCCGCAAACGGGCCATGATCGAGAGCGGCGAGTTCCCCGCGGACTCGCGGCTGAAGCTCTTCGCCAAGGACATGGGGGTCGCGGAGGCCACGGCCGCCGCCTGCGGCGCGCAGCTGCGGCTGGCACACCAGGCCCGGCTGCTGGCCGAGGAGGCCGTCGCCGCGGGGCTTGGCGAGCTGGACTACTCCGTGCTGGCGGGCTACCTGCGCGACCGGCCGGCGCCGTGAGCCCAGCGGGCGGCTGAGGGGCCGCCCGGCCCCCTGCCCACCTGCCCGTCCCCCTCCTGGCCGTCCGCCGTCCGCCGGGTGCCGTCCGCCGGGCGCCGCTGCAACGCTGCCGTGCTGCGCCACCGCAACGCCGCGCCGCCCGGCGGACAGGTCCTCAGGCCCTCCGCCGGTCCCGGCCCGGCGGCGGACCGTCCGGCCCATCGTGGCCGGCTTCCGTACGGACCGCGGTCACCGCGACGGTGGTGTAGGTCATGGCGAAGCGGCCGCCCATCGCGTCGATGGCGCCCCCGACGGCGTCCAGCACGCGCGTCAGCGCGTCCGGCGAGAGCTCGGCGAGGGCGGTCTGGGTCGGGACCACGGCGAGCCACTCGTCCCGCGAGTAGATCCGCTCCCAGTCGAACCGCCACTGCTCGGGTTCGCCGAACGCGCCCGTCCGCCGGATCCCGTCCGCGAACGCCTCGAACATCGGCTGGTAGAGCTCCATGGCGGTCCGTCGGCGACCGTCCGGGCCGTACGCGGAGGCGGGCGCGAACCGCCGGTACGCCGCGGCGGAGCGGGTGGTCCAGGCCGGCAGCGTCGTCCCGCCGGTGGCTTCGGCCAGCTCGGGCGGGACGTGGGACGAGTGGTGGAACGGCGCGAGCACACCGCCCGGCCTCAGCACCTGCGCAGCCCTGGCCGCTCCGGCCACCGGGTCCACCCAGTGCCAGGCCGTCCCGGCGACGACCGCGTCGAACCTCCGGCGCGCCAGCGCCCAGTCCTCGAACGTCGAGACCTCGACCTCGACGCCGGTGCTGCGGGCGTACTCCGCCATCCGCGCGTCGGGGTCGACGCCGAGCACGGTGCACCCGGCGGCCCGGAACTGTCGCGCCTCGATGCCGGTGCCGCAGCCGGCATTCACCACGTCGCGCCCCGGCATGGCGGCGACGAGGCGGGAGATCATCGCGTCCGGGTAGGCGGGCCGCGACCGGTCGTAGAGGGCTGCGTCGCCGCTGAAGTACGCGAAGGCCTTCCCCTCCCGCACGGGGTCGGGAACGGGTGACGTCATGGTGGGGTCCTCCTGGCGGTCAGCGCCCCGGCGAGCGGGGGCGGTCACGGGGCTCGGCGGTGGGTGCGGTCCAGTAGGTCGCGGCCCGCCGCTTGCGGCGCCGCGAGAGCGGGTCGTGGAGGAGCCGGCTCGCCAGCCCGAGGGGGGTGGCGATCAGGAAGTAGACGACGGTGAGCATCTCTCGTGACCTCCGCGGCGGATGCGGTCGGCGGGACGGGCGGCAGGCGGGACGGGCGGCCGCCGGGACGGGTCAGTCCAGGGGGATGTCCGCACGCCAGTCGCCCTCCTCGGACCATGGGGGCTGCTCGTCCTTGTGCAGCAGGAAGCTCCCCATCGCGAGCAGGTCGATGTCCGTGCGCATGAAGCAGGTGTAGGCGTCGTGCGGCGAGTTCACGATCGGCTCGCCGCGGACGTTGAACGACGTGTTGACCAGCACCGGGCAGCCGGTGCGCGCCTTGAAGGCGCTCAGCAGCCGGTGGTAGGCGGGGTTGCCTTCCGGGGTGACCGTCTGGACGCGCGCGGAGCAGTCGACGTGCGTGACGGCGGGGATCGTGGAGCGCCGCACCCGCAGCAGGTCGATGCCGCTCGCGCCGGTCTCGGTCACCGGGAGCCGCCGGGCCGCCGCCACCGGCGCCACCACCAGCATGTACGGGCTCTCCTGCCGCAGGTCGAAGTAGTCCTCGACGTCCGTGGCCAGCACGGACGGCGCGAACGGGCGGAACGACTCACGGAACTTGATCTTGAGGTTCATCGCGGACTGCATCGCGGGGTCGCGCGGATCGCCCAGGATGGAACGGGCGCCCAGGGCCCGGGGGCCGAACTCCATCCGGCCCTGGAACCAGCCGACGACCTTGCCCCCGGCCAGGGCCGCCGCGACCTCCTCGGCCAGGACGGCCGGCTCCAGCCGGCGGTGCGCGATGCCGTGGCTCCGCAGGTACTCGCCGATCCGCGCGTCGTCGAAGGCCGGGCCCAGCAACGAGCCGGACATCGCGTCCCGTCCGCTGCCGACGTGACCGCGCACCGCTCCCCGCTCCGTCGCCACCGCCAGCGCCGCGCCCAGCGCCCCGCCCGCGTCGCCGGCGGCGGGCTGGATCCACACCTCGTCGAAGATCCCGCTCCTGACGATCTTCCCGTTGGCGACACAGTTCAGCGCGACACCGCCGGCCAGGCAGAGCGTGGACTCCCCGGTGCGCTCCCGCGCGGTGCGCGCCAGCCGGAGCATCACGTCCTCGGTGACGCTCTGGACGGACGCCGCCAGGTCGAACTCGCGCTGGGTGAGCGGCCCCTCGGGCGTGCGCCGCGGGCCGCCGAAGAGCTTCTCGAACGCCCGGCCGGTCATCACCTGCCCCCGCAGGTACGCGAAGTACCGCATGTCGAGGCGGAACGACCCGTCCGGCTTGACGTCGATCAGCCGCTCCCGCATCAGGTCCGCGTACCGGGGCTCGCCGTACGGGGCCAGGCCCATCAGCTTGTACTCGCCGGAATCGACCTTGAAACCGCAGAAGTACGTCAGGGCGGAGTACAGCAGCCCCAGCGAGTGCGGGAACCGGATCTCGGCCAGCGGCGTGAGCGCGGTGTCGCGGCCGTGCCACAGCGTGGTGGTGGCCCACTCGCCCACGCCGTCCACGCACAGCACCGCGGCCGACCGGTACGGGCTCGGGAAGAACGCCGAGGCCGCGTGGGACTCGTGGTGACGCCGGGCCACGATGTCCGGCACCCTCCCCCTGCCCAGCGACTCCAGTCCGCGCCGGACCGCCGCGAGCGTCCGGAGCTTGCCGTCCGGCCCCAGCCAGCCCGGCAGCGTCTCGCGGAAGGAGGCGAGACCGGTGGGCGCGGCGCCGACCAGCGTGGCCAGCACCCTGCGGAACTTCAGCCGCGGGTCCTCGTAGTAGGCGACCGCGGAGACGTCCCCGAAGGACGCCCCCAGCTCGTCGAGGCAGTAGCGGACCGCCTCGGTCGGGAACGCGGGATCGTGCCGCTTCCGGCTGAACCGCTCCTCCTGCGCCGCCGCGACGGGGACCCCGTCGCGCACGAGCGCCGCCGCGCTGTCGTGGTAGAAGCCCGAGATCCCGAGAATCAGCTCAGACACCGGTGTGCTCCTCCGTCTGCGGCGCCACCGCGCCGGAACTCCGCCACCGGCTCCCCGCGAGCCGGCCGCGCCGGGCGGCCCGGCGGGCCAGGAACCCGCCGGGCGGGTTGAGCGAGCGGTAACCGGCCCGCACCCGCTCCCAGGCCTCCGCCCGGCTGCCCGGCCCCGGACGGTCCGGCAGGCCCGCCATGAAGGCGTCGACGGCGTCGGCCGCCCAGGCGGAATGCCCGGTGGCGACGTTGTCGATGGTGTTGTGGACGTCCACGAAACGGGTGCTGAAGCCGTACGCCCGCAATGCCATGCCCGCCCGGCGGTAGCTGCCACCCACCCCGGACAGCTCCATGGCCAGGTTGAGGCCGAGCACCTCGGGCAGGAAGGTGCACGGAAAGCGCCCGATGCACAGCCAGTAGACGGGCAGTTCGAACGACGCGTCCCGGAAGCCCGGCCAGCGCGCGAACTCCGGCGACGCCGTGGGCGGCAGCTCGACGTCCATCTCCTTCAGGACCTGGCGGTAGATCAGGGGGTGGTTCAACGCGGCCTCGCCGTTGCCGAGTTCGTCCCAGTACGTCGCGAAGAGCGAGTGGCCGACGTCCGACGACGCCAACGCGTGGTCGGTGAACCCCTGCAGCCAGCTCCCGTCGATCAGGGTGAGCGGAGCCGTCTGCACGGCGTCCTCCACCACCGCCTCGCGCGACGGCAGCGGGGCGTCCGCGCCCTCCTCGAACTGCGCTCCGTGCCGGTCGTGCTGCGCCAGCAGCCAGGGCCGCAGACCGTCGGCCGTCCACCGCCCGGGGAGCGGCACCGACCGGGCGTCCATCCGGTGACGGGCCCGGGCCAGCCACCCCCGGACGTACCGCAGGCACCAGTCGTCGAGGTCAGGACCGCCGGTGCGCACCATGAGCGCGTGGTACGCCTCGCGCAGGTCGCGCGGGCCGCCGCCGGAGGGGGCCCCGGCATCCAGCAGGCGCGGCAGGTCGGGCAGGTCGGGCAGGTCCGCCGGGCGCCGTACGGGACGCGCCGGCATGCCGGCGCCGGGGGCGGGCACGGCGGTGTTCCCGGGGGCGGGCCCGGCCAGCGCGTCGACCCACCGGCCGATGACGAGCAGGTCGTCCGGCGAGAAGACCCGGAACATCGGGCCGTGCTCGCCGACCAGGTCCGTCACCAGGGGACTGGCACCGGAACGCCCGGGCTTCACCAGCCGGCTGCGCGCCAGGACGTCGAGGAACGGCCCCGGGTCGTCCCGGCAGTCCTTCAACCACTCGGACAGCGACCGGCCTTCGAGGAGGACCTGATGGTGGTAGACCGAACCCTCCCGGGCGCGAAGCCGCATCAGCTCGGCCATCGCGAATCGGGGATCGAGCGACGCGCGCAACTCCTCGTACAGCGCCTCGACCTGGCCGGCCACCGTGGCCAGCGCCCAGCCGAATCCGGCCCGCACCCGGGACGCCGGGTCCGGACCGGCCTGCACCAGGGCGTCCGCGACGGCACGGCACCGCTCGACCGGCGAAAGAGCGCCCTCCCCGGCGCCCGACGGGTCGCCGTCGCCGGCGCCCGGGTGGCCGCCGGCGCCCGCGTAGTCGATCGCCGCCCAGTCGGCCTGCAGCTCCGCCCTGGCGAGGGCGAGCGGCGGCGGGAACCCCACGGCACGCAGGCACAGGTCCGCCCCGACGAGCTCCTCGCGGAACTCGTCCGGCCGCCGGCTCATCAGGAGCAGCAGGGCCGGCAGACGGAACGCCGCGTCCGCGATCCGCCGGTCACCGGCGACGCGCGCGTACGGCACGGCGTTCTCCGAGACCCGCAACTGCCGTAGCAGGGAGAGGTAGGCGCTGCTCCTGGCGGCACCGGGATGGCCGACGCCGACATCGGAGGCGTGGAGCGCGAGGATCCGCAGGGACAGCGGCGCGTCCGCGGTCCCGGGGGCGGTCAGCCACTGGAGCCAGGCCCCCGCGGCGAGGCCGAGCGGGGCCCAGCCGAGCACCGCCCGGCGTACGAGGAGCCGACGGGTGTCACCGTCCGTGCCGCCGCCCACCGCCCGGAACCGCTCCGCCGCGGCGGACGACCACGCGGCCGCCGTCCGGACCAGGTCGTCGAGCGGCCGGCCCGTGCCGGTGGACGCCCGGAGCAGGCCGTCGAGCGGCGGGCCGTCACCGGTGGACGCCCGGAGCAGCTCCGCGCGGAGCACCCCGATCAACTCGCCGCCCGGGACGGCCACTTCCGGATCGGCCGCGCGGACGTAGAGCCTCCGGAAGACGGAGGCGGCGCCGCTGCCTGTCGTGCCGTCGTGCATGGGCGCTCCCTGGTCGTGGACTCGGCACACCTGTCGAGAGGGGGCACACACGGTCAGAACATCGGGTAGATCGATGCGTCCTCCTTCCGACGGGCGCGCTTCCCGCGCCGGAGGAGCTTGTCGATGATCTTGCGGAGGAAAGTCATGCCGTCCCCGTCCGGGTGGGCGCGCATCGCGCGTTCGTGGAAACTGCGGCCTGGGTCCTGTCCGGCTGATCTCGGCCCGGCGAAATCGGCCGGACAGGGCCTAATCGAGTTCGAGTGCTTCGGCCGTGATCCTGGCGACGACGTCGTGGCCCGCGTCGTTGTAGTGCACGCGGTCGACGAAGAGCCAGTCGTCCTGGGAGGTCGCCGCGGCGACGACCGGGTTCAGGTCGAAGAACCGGACTCCCCGCTTCTCGCAGCCGGCCCGGAGGACCGCGGCGAAGGCCTGCGAGACCTCCGTCGTCGCGACGTCCCCGTAGAGCTCCTCCCACACGCCCCGCTGGTAGATCCGGTCCCGTTCTTCGAAGAGGACCTCCTCCTCCGGTGTGGAGGTCCGGCGCATCCACCGCGACATCGGCTGCAGCACGTAGGAGATGCGGGTCCCGGGCCCGGCCATGCGCTGCCACACGTCGAGCTGGCGCAGTGTCGTCTCCGCGGCGGAGGCGATCACCGTGTCGACGTCACGGCGCACGTCGTCGAAGGTCGCGATCGCGGCGCTGGCGGCGGGCTTCGCCCGGCGGCCGAACCGCTTCACCGGCCCGCGGTTCTGCTCGCGCAGCTCCTCCATCTTCTCGAAGTACTCGCCGCAGAAGAAGAAGGCGCCGTGCTCCCCCTGCTGCCACTCGGGCAGGCGGGCGAGCATCATCGCGTTGACCCCCGAGAAGACGACGACCTCGCTGACGTCCCCCAGCAGGTGCCGGTTGAGCGTGAAGAGCAGGGCCTCCTGGGTCGGGTTGAAGCAGTGGCCGGCGAAGTTGAGCCACGGTCGGGCCGGGGCGTAGCGGCTCCACAGCAGGGAGGCCAGCGTGCCGGCGTCGCTGGTGGCGCCGACCCCGAGCGCGGTCGAACCGCCGGTGAGGATCCGCACCGGCCCCGCCGGGACGTGCCCCGCGGCGGACGCCCTCGTCCCGTCCGGTCCCGTGCTGATCCGGAAGCCGGCCCGGTCGGTGTTGACCGTCGGCGAGGAGAAGTCGGTCCGTCCGAAGTACATGAGGTGGGGCAGGTAGCGCCGTTGGCCGGCGTCGTTGAACTCGTCGTAGTCCCGCATCTGCGGGGTCAGTCGGTAGCGTTCGAGTTGCGCGGACACGCGTTTGCCCTCCCGCTCATCGCGATGTCGGTGCCGGTGCCGGGGCCGGGGCCACTGCGGGTGCCGGTGCCGGTGCCGGGGTCTCGTTGCGGACCGTCCAGGGCCCGCGGGCCGGCCAGGACGCGGGGCCGAAGGCGTCCGCGCCGTGCCGCTCGATCAGGGCGGGCGGCACCAGCGAGGTGTAGTCGCCGCCGCTGCTCATCACGGCTTCGTTGTCGGTCGGCTTGTAGTAGTTCATCGGGTGCGAATCCGCCCCGAAGTCGCCGAGCATCCGGCGCAGGCGCGGCGAGAGGCCGTCGAGCACCTCGCGCGGCTGCGCGTCGTAGTCGTGCGGCCGGTGCCACAGGTGCCCGAAGCGCAGGATGAGGCTCTTGCGCGGCGCGCGGACGTTGCAGTCGACGGCGTGCCACAGCGAGTACGGGAACAGCAGCACGTCACCGGGCTCCGCGCGCACGGTCAGCGCCCCGGGGACGCCACCCGCGCGCTGCTGCCGGTTCAGCTCCTCGATGTCGGCGGACGTGGGCGCCGGCCAGGTGTGGCTGCCCGGGATCAACAGGAAGTTGCCGGACCTGGGTTCGGACACCTCGGTCAGGAAGACCTGCGCCTTGGCCTGCAGACTGCGCCGCGTGTGGTCGATCCTCACGTCGTACATCGCGGGACCGCCGTCGATGTGCCAGGGCTCGTGGGGCGCCCGGCCGAGGTCGCGGTAGAAGACCTCCGAGCCCAGCACCTGCAGCCCCGGGCCGAGCAGCGAGACCATCGGCCCGATCAGCCGCGGATGGTCGAGGAAGTAGGCCACCTCGCGCCGCTGGGCCACCGCGTTCCGGACCCGCACCAGGTCCTTGCGGCTGCCTTCGTCGAAGTAACTGGCGTGGTACGGGACCGAATCCTCCCCGGCGGTCAGGGAACGCACCGCGCGGTCGACGATCTCCAGCCCGAACTCGATCTCCGCCTCGTTGAACAGTCCGCGCAGATGGAGGTAGCCCTGAGTCGCGTACTGCGAGAGTTCCTCGTCGCCGAGGCCGCGCCAGTCGCTGACGATTTCGCCCATGATGCACTCCCTTCAGACTCCGCTTGTCCCGTCGGAAAGCTGTTCTTCCGTCTGCCCCCTCGGACCGCCGCGACTTGCCGCACAGTGCGTCAAAGGCCGTCCGGTTCACCCGCGCGGAAGTCGGCGCACGTTCCTCGTCATCCGGTGCCCGTTCCGGATCGGAGAATCAGACGCTATGGCCACGACAAGGGATCAAGCTATAAGGAACAATCAATGCGACCGAAAGTCGACGGTCTAGACCTCTACTGCTCCGCCGCAGGTGGGCGGCCCACCGCACCGCCCTCCACGGGTGGACGCCGCGCGTTCCGGCCGGGCACCGTCGCTCCCGCCGTTCACGGCGGCGTCCGGCCGGCCGCATTCCCCGTCGATCACCGTGCGGCGCGCCGGCGGGCGGAGAACGCGCCGCGGCCGCAGGTCACGACACCACGGCCGCCCGGCGGCGACCGGCGCCCGACCGAGCGCCGCATGCGGCCGCCCCGCCGCCGGAGCGCCCAAGAGATCCCCCGGCCGGGCGGCGGCCACCCACCCGGCGATCCGGACCCCGATCCACGGTGGGGGCATTCGCCCGATCACACTCCCCCCACCGCCGGGAGTTCCCGCGGACACCCCGGGGCCCCACCGGAGTTGTTTTCCGGTCACCTGTGCCCGGCGGGTCCACTCGTGGAACACCGGTCACTGTGAT
The DNA here is from genome assembly GCF_040651155.1 of Kitasatospora sp. NPDC048545. Taxonomy (NCBI): domain Bacteria; kingdom Bacillati; phylum Actinomycetota; class Actinomycetes; order Kitasatosporales; family Streptomycetaceae; genus Kitasatospora; species Kitasatospora sp. NPDC048545. The sequence goes on along the minus strand of NZ_JBEZIQ010000015.1, from coordinate 75,137 downwards.
GACCGACCCGAAAACCCAAAGACGGAGAATCCGGACGATCGAGCCGATCTGTGCCCACCCGCGCACGAACCCGTCGACGGCCCCGAAATCCTCGATTTCCCCGGTGCGCGCATTCCGGGAGAACGCGTCGGACCCGGCCACGAGCCCGCGGGTGCCGCCCGCCGCGGGCCCGGAACCGCTTCACGGACCGCCGCACCCGACAGGCCGAGGTGGGTGCCCGACGGCGCGGTCCGTCCGCTCCGCCTCCGCGGGTGCCGCCCCTGACACGACGGTGGCACCCCGAATGCCGCAGCTCGGCACCTGAGTTCAGGGTGCCGGCGGCGGTGTGACCGGACGGCGGTCGTGGCCGGGAAGGGTGGGGGCCGTGTGGAGGTCCACCGTCCGGCGGACCTGTGGGGGGAGCCAGTCGGCCGTCGACAGGGGGTCCTGGGCCAGCCGGTCGAGGACGTCGGCGGCGGTCGGGCGGCGGTCGGGTTCAGGGGCCAGGCAGTCGAGGACCACGCCTGCCAGGTGGCGCGGCAGGACGGCGAGGGCCGACTCCGGCGTCTCGCCGTGCCGCAGCTGCGCCACCCCGGCGGCGTGGCAGAGCACCCGGCCGAAGGCGTAGAGGTCCGCGGCGGGCTGGACGGGCGCACCGGTCAGCTGCTCCGGCGCGACGAATCCCGGTGTGCCCAGCAGCAGGTGGGCCGGGGTGAGCCGGGTGGCTTCGAGGGTGCGGGCGATGCCGAAGTCGATGACCCGGGGGCCGTCGGCCGCGACGATGATGTTGCCGGGCTTCAGGTCGCGGTGGACGATGCCGGCCCGGTGGATGCCCTCCAGCGCCTCGGCGACACCGAGGGCGAGCGCGAGCACGGTCGGCGCGGGCAGCGCCCCGTGCCGCTGCAGGACCTGGTGCAGCGACGGCCCGGGGATGTACTCGGTGGCCAGCCAGGGCGGATCGCCGTGCGGGTCGGCGTCCACGACCAGGGCGGTGTGGAAGCCGCCCACCTTGCGGGCGGCCTCGACCTCGCTCGCGAAGCGCCGTTTGAAGAGGGGGTCGGCCGCCAGCTCGGCCTTGATGACCTTCACGGCCACGGACCGCCCGCCGGGGCTGAGCGCCCGGTAGACCGTCCCCATGCCGCCCTCGCCGAGCCTCGCGACCAGCCGGTAGCGGCCGACCCGGCCGAGCAGCGGCAGCTCCGGGGACGCACGCGGATCCGGCGGCTCGGGCAGGGGTGAGGGCGACGGGACGGGGGCGGAAGCGGGGGCGGGCGGAGCGGGTTCGGGCGAGGGGGCGGCAGGCGGCGGCACGGGTGAAGGCTCGGGCCGCGGCGGTACGGACGGCCGGTGTCCGGCGGGTCGTCCCGTGCCGCCTCCGACGGCGGCGCGGAACGTCGCCATGTCCCGTCCGGCCTTGAGCGCCAGGGCCCGGCCGTCACCCTCGGCGCGGACCAGGGCCTCCTCCTTCTCCGCTTCGGCGCGCAGGATCGCTGCCTGCCGGCCCGCCTCGGCGGTCAGGATCGCGGCGCGCTTGTCCCGGTCGGCGCTCGACCAGCGGCGGATCGAGGTGAGGAGGTAGGACGGCGGTTCGACCGTCGTCAGTTCGGCCCGGTGGACCTCGACGCCCCACTGCCCGCCGGCGGTCTCGGCCAGTACCCGGTGCAGTGCGGCGGTGATCCGCTCGGGCGCGTCCAGGACCTGCACCAGGTCCAGGGCGGCGACGGTGTTCCGCAGGGTGCTGGCCGCCAACGCCCTCATGGCGTAGGCGTGGTCGGCGACCTGGTAGGTCGCGGCCAGTGGGTCCGTCACCCGGTAGTGGAGGACGGCGGTGAGGTCGACCGTCACGCGGTCCGCGGTGATCAGCCGCTCCGGCCCGACCGGCAACTGCTGCTCCCGCAGGTCGACCCGGGCGCGGACGGTGTCGACGAAGGGCACCAGGAGGACGACCCGGCCGCGGGCCGTCCGGTGGTAGAAGCCGAACCGTTGCACGATCCCGACGTGGTGCTGCGGGACCGACCCGATCGCCCGGCTCAGCACGACAACGACCACGACGAGGACCAGGACGGCCGACGACACGAGGACGACGAGTTCCACGGACGGAGTCTCCCAGATCGGGGACACTCCCGAGTAGGCGTTCGGCGAAAGGAGTTGGGGACGGACGCCGCACCCCGGGGACGGCCTCCCGACGGGTGCGGTGCACGGAACGGTCCCACCCCGCGCCGGGCCGGGGCCGGCGGGTCCGGCAGGCTGTCCGGGTCGGGGCCGGGCGTGGCGCGTCCGCCGGACGAAGGGGTGACGAAGCGGTGACGAAGGGGTCGGGGACGGTGGCCGGATCGGCGGGGTGGCGGGTGCCGCCCCTGGACCCGCAGGTGAGGGCGGCGGTGGCGGCGGCCGGCGCGGGGGCGCGGGAGGTGCTCGCCCCGGAGGGCTTGGCCGCGTGGCAGCGGCGGGACGCCGCCGCCCGGCCGCGTCCGACGCTCGACCGGCTGCGCGACGGCGGCCGGTTCGAGGTGGCGCAGTGGCGCGTGCCGCGGGCCGACGGCAGCGATGTCACGCTCGTCAGCGGGCGGCCCGCCGGGGTCCGCGGGGCGCTGCCGCTGCTGTACTACGTGCACGGCGGCGGGATGGTGACGGGCAACGCGTGGTCCGTCCTGCCGCGGCTGCTGCGTTCGTGGGCGCTGCCGCTGGGGTTGGCGGTGGTGTCCGTCGAGTACCGGCTGGCGCCGGGCACCCGCTTCCCGGGGGCGCTGGAGGACTGCTACGCCGGACTGGCCTGGGCGGCCGGGCACGCGGACGAGCTGGGCGTGGACGCGCGGCGCCTGGTCCTCGGCGGCAAGAGCGCGGGCGGTGGGCTGGCCGCCGCCCTGGCCCTGCTGGCCCGCGACCGAGACGGTCCGGCGCCGACGGGCCAGCTGCTGCTGAGCCCGATGCTCGACGACCGCGGCGAGACCTTCTCCAGCCACCAGATGGCCGGCCACGACACCTGGGACCGCGCCTCCAACGCGACCGCCTGGCGGGCCGTGCTGGGCGAGCGGTACGGCACCGCCGACGTCCCGCCGTACGCCGCCCCGGCCCGCGCCACCGACCTGTCGGGGCTGCCCGCGGCGTACGTCGACGTCGGGTCCGCAGAGACGTTCCGGGACGAGGCCGTCGCCTACGCCGACGCGATCTGGCGGGCGGGCGGCGAGGCCGAGTTGCACGTGTGGCCCGGCGCCTGCCACGGCTTCGACACCCTCGCCCCGCAGGCCGCCCTCAGCCGGGACGCCCACGCCGCCCGCACCGCCTGGCTGCGGCGCGTCCTGGGACCGTGAGGCGGAACCGCACCGGCGGGAGCGCCGGGGCCGCGGGGGCTGCGGGGCCCGTCACGGCGTCGGTGCCCGCGCCCCCACCCGTGCCGGCCCCGCGCCCGCGCCCGCGCCGGACGTCGCCGCATCCGGGGGACCCCTTCGGAGACGGCGGTGACCGTCGGCGTGGGGCCGAGGAGGAGCGGTCGGGGCATCGCATAGTCGGAAGGCCGATGACACCTTCCGATCATGAGACGAGACGATGATGCGTCTGCCCCGTGGACCGGTCCTCGCGACGGCCGTCACGCTGCTCCTCGCCCCCGCGGGCTGCGGCTCCCCGACCGCGCCACCGCCGGCGGACGACCGCAGCCCCACCGTCGCCGCCGCTGCCGCCGCCACCGCGTCCCCGACCGGGCGGCGGGCGTTCACCCTGGTCGCGACCGGCGACGTGCTGCCGCACACCGAGATCATCCGGCAGGCCGCGGAGGACGCCGGCGGCACCGGGTACGACTTCCGCCCGATGTTCGCCGACGTCAAACCGCTGATCAGTGGCGCGGACCTCGCCATCTGCCACATGGAGACCGTCTACGGCGCCGACGGCGGACCGTTCACCGGCTACCCCGCGTTCAAGTCACCGCCGCAGGTCGCCGCCGCCCTCAAGGACGCCGGCTACACCGCCTGCGACACCGCCTCCAACCACACCCTGGACGACGGCCCCGACGGCATCCGGCGCACGCTCGACGCCATGGACGCCGTGGGCCTCGCGCACACCGGCTCCGCGCGCGACGAGGCCGAGGCCGGGAAGCCCGCGCTGCTGCGGGCCGGCGGCGCGACCGTGGCACACCTCGCCTACACCTACGGCACCAACGGGATCCCGCTGCCGGCGGGGCGGCCCTGGGCGGTGAACCTGATCGACCGGGACCGGATCCTCGCCGACGCCCGCGCCGCCCGGGCGGACGGTGCGGACCTCGTGGTGGTGAGCGTGCACTGGGGCACCGAGTGGCAGGACGCGCCCAACGACCAACAGCTGACCCTGGCCCGCGAACTGGCTGCCGGTCAGGGCGGGGGCCGGCCCGACGTCGATCTGATCCTCGGCACGCACGCCCACATCCCGCAGGCCTACGAGCGGATCAACGACACCTGGACGGTGTACGGCCTCGGCGACCAGCTCGCCGGCCACATGTTCACCTACGACGGCGCCGAGGATCCGCGCGGCAACTGGAGCTCGATCGCGCGGTTCACCTTCGCCCCGCCGGCGGCCCGGGGGCAGCGGTGGACGGTCGCCAAGGCCGAGTTCGTCCCGCAGGCGACGGACCTCGGCCCGCCCTACCGCGTCCTCGACCTGCGCGGGGCCGTCCGCCGCGACCCCGGCCGGGCCGACTACGCCCGGGCCGTGGAGCACATCCGCTCGACGGTGCTCAGCCGGGGCGCCGCCGCGGCGGGGCTGACCATGGCGCCCTGAACCCACCGGCGGTGTGCGGGTCCAGGCCCTCACGTCCGGACGTACCGGGAGTCCGCGAGGGCCCGCGCCCGTGGTCAGCGGGTGACGCTCCAGACCAGGCTGTGGGTCAGGGCCGGGGTCAGCGCCGGGTCGACGACGGCCGAGGTGGGGTCGTTCGCGACGGCCTTGAGTTCGTGGGCCTCGGGCTTGGGGCCGGTGGGGCCGAGGTCGGTGACGGCGATCGTCTTGCGGTCGCGCAGGGCCGTCACCTCCTTGCCGTCGAGGTACCACCGCAGCTTGGTGCCGGAGACCGGGAGCTCGACGGTGAGGCGGTCGGTCGCGGCCAGTCGGGTGGTGACCGGCGTGGCGCTGGTGAGCGTGGAGGCGTGCCGGTAGAAGCCGGCGATCATCGCCTCCCGGCCGGGGAGGTTGAACTCCCGTCCGAGGGAGCGCATCACGGAGTTGTCGGTCGGCCGGTTGAGGCCGGACGGGTAGTTGCCGGCGCCCTGGTAGACGCCGACGGTACCGCCGTCGGGCGAGGTCTTCCCGAGCCAGCGGTACCACTTGGCCTTGTCCTTGCGCATCCGGTCGGCGCTCAGGGTGCTGATGTTGGGCTGCGGGGGCTCCGCGCCCCGGTAGGGCTCCTGGCCCTCCGCGACGTACTCGTCCGCGAGCTTGCCCAGCGAGTGGCCGGTCTCGTGCACGGCTATCTGGCCGGACGCGCCGTTGCCGCCCGCCACGGTGGCGATGCCCTCGTACCCCAGCGGCGACTGGGTGCTGCCGTAGCCGGCGCCACCGTACTTGGCGGTGTTGGCGACGACGATCACGAGGTCGGCCTGCGGGGCCTTGGCGGCGTAGGTGTCGACGGCCTTGATGTCGACGCACAGCAGCCGCTCGATGGAGTTGCACCAGAAGTGCGAGCCGAGCGCGGTCTTGCGGACGGTGTCCTGCTTCGGGTCCCCGGAGACGCCCGACTGCGCGGAGACGGCGCCCACGGCCCACACGTTGAACAGCTTGCGGTAGGTGGCGTAGGGCTCGACCGCGCTGATGTCCTTCCACTTCGCGGCCGCGTCCTTGCGGAACTTGTCCTGCTCCGAGGCCGTGTAGCCGTCGCCGATCATGACGACGTCCAGCTTGCCGTCCGTGCTCCCGTTGTTGACGATCTTCGTGACGGCACCGTCGGGGGTGGCAGCGGCCGCGTTCATCACCGGCTCGGCGACGAAGGGGGACGCCGCGGGGACCGTGGCCCGGCTGATGGCGCCGTCCTCGGCGAAGACCTCGACGTCCTGGTCACCCGGGGCGGAGGCGACGGCGGCCGGGTCGGCCGTGACCGCGACCGGGTCGAGCGGGGCGGCGGCCGGGTCGAGCGGGGCGGCGGCCGCCGGGCCGACACCGACGACGAGCGCCGCCAGCGCCGTGGCGCCGGCCAGGACGACCGAGGTGAACCTGCTGGTACGCAAGGGGTTTCTCCGAATCGACGGGCAGCGGGAACGGCGACGAGCCGTACGGGACACTGCCGGGCGTTCCGGGCCGCGATCCACGGCGGCCACGGCCAACGCCCCTTCGCCCGGTCACCGTTGACCGATCGACACCGCATCCGGTCCGTCACCTCACCGGTGGATACGGCGGATCCTCCGTGAACGGTTCAACCGGGCCGCCGCCACCCCGCCGACGCCGCCCGTGCGGGGCCGGTGGACCGTCCACCGCGGACTGGCCCTACGGTGGGCGCCATGACGAACTCGGGGAACCCGGACAGCGACAAGACCGACGTCCGGATCAGCATCTTCGGTGGCAACCGCCTCGCGGGCCACGAGATCCACAGCCGTACCGTGACCGCCTCGCTCATCGGCGGCGCCGACATCGACCTGACCGACGTGGACCTCCCCGACGGGGCCGAGCTGCGGATCACCAAGCTCAGCCTGATCGGTGGGGTGAAGCTGCGGGTCCGCCCGGAGGTGCGGGTGGTGGTCGGCGGCATCCGTCTCGGCGGGGTCAGCGACGACGGGCCGGACCGCCCCGGCGGCCCGACCGTCCACGTCGCCGCCTGGGGACTGCTCGGCGGCGTCAGCGTGCTCCGCGGCTGACACCCGCCCGGCCCGAGGCGGACGCCCCACGGCGCCGGCACCCCCGCACTCCGACGCCCCGACGCCCCCGCCACGACGCCCCGGCCACGCTCAGCGGTGGCGCGGCTCCGACGGGTCGACGCGAACCGGCCCCGGGGTGCCGGGGGGCATGGCGTCCCAGGCGTGCAGGGCGGCGAGGGCGGCGGTGCGTTCGGACGCCGTCGGCCGGGCGTCCTCCTCGGTGAGCAGGTAGTCGGCGACCGGGGTGAGCAGCACGGCGGCGGCTCCGCACGGGAGCAGCACGGCCTCGTCCCACTCGTGCCGGGTGACGGTGCGGCGCAGCAGGGTGCCACGGCGCGGCCGGAGCGGGCGGGCGGTGTTCCGGCGCCGCTGCAGTTCGGGGGCCACCTCGGCCTCCAGGACGGTGCGCACGCCCGCCAGGGGGCCCAGCGGCACGTGTTCGGCGGCGAGGTCGAGCAGGGCGACGGTCTCCGGGGCGAGCCGGTAGGCGGCGACCACGGCGGCGGTCTCGACGGGTTCGAAGGGCTGTCCGGCCAGTTGGGCGACGTCGAGCACGTCACCCGGGTGGAAGGCGCGGCCGAGGCCCTCCTCGGCGAGGGCGATCAGGCACTCGACGTGGTCGTCGGCGGCCAGGTAGGGGCGGACCGGGACGGTCTCCAGGTCACCGGTGAGCGCGGCGGTGCCGAGCCGCACCTGGTACCAGGGGTCGAGCAGCGGGTCCTCGGCGGGCCAGCGCAGGGTGACGACGGTGTGGCGGGGGCGCTCGCCGACCAGGGTGACCTCGACGGTCTCCACCGGGTGGTCGGTGACGAGCCGGTTGACCGCCTGCCACAGCGCGGCCTCGGTGGGACTGACGAGGGTGAGTTCGCCCAGCGGCCGGGGCAGGTCGGCCGGGTAGTAGCCGGCCAGCGGGAGGTCGCGGACCGGGCGGACCCCGGTGGCGTCGGTGAGGTCGGCGGCGAGCCGGGCGTAGCGCTCGGAGCGGTCGCGGGCGCGCCGGAGTTCGGCCCGGGCGTGCTCGCCCATCCGGACGTCCTCGCGGGCGAGTGCGGCGAGCACCAGGTACGGGAGGTGGCGGACGCCGCGGGCGCGTTGGAGCAGTTCGACCGGTCCGGTGTCCGGGTCGACGTCGAGCAGCCGGTGGAGCAGGTCGGTGTTCACGGGCGTCCGCCTCCGAGAGCTGTGGTGGTCGCCGGGCAAGCGGTCCGGCGGCCGGGTGTGTGGCGGGCCCGGCGGGTGGTGCCGGGCCGTCGGCAGGGGAGCCACACCGATGATTGTGGTGACGGTCGATCAACACGGGATCACCACCGGGTCGACGTTCTCTCGACAGCTGCCGGGGTGCCGTGGGTTGATAGGGGCTCATCAATCGGGGGGAAGCACGTGCGCGGGCGGGGGCGAGCACATGAGGCGGGCAGGTGCAGGAATGGGTGATTTCCGGTTCTCGGTGCTGGGACTGATGCGGGCACAGCGTGGCACCACCGTACTGAAGGTCGGAAGTCCACAGCAGCAGGCGATGCTGGCGGTGTTGCTGCTGCGTCCGGGGCACGGTGCGAGTGCCACGGACCTGATCGACGCCCTCTGGGGTGAGGAGCCGCCGGGCACCGCGATGACGACGGTGCGGACCTACGCCTGGCGGTGGCGCAAGGTCCTCCACGGTGAGGAGCCGGACGCGCCGACCGTGCTGACGTCGTTCGGGGACGGCTACCGGCTGGTGGTACCCAAGCACGCCGTGGACGCGGCGCAGGCCGAGGAGTTGGCGGCACAGGCCGAGCGTACGGCGGCGGCCGGGCAGTCGCAGCAGGCGCGCGACCTGCTGAACCAGGCGCTGGACCTGTGGCAGGGCGAGCCGCTGGCCGGCATCCCCGGGCCGTTCGCGCAGCGCCAGCGGCAGCGGCTGCAGGAGTTGCGGCTGACCCTGCTGGAGGAGCGGATCGAACTGGACCTGGCGTTGGGCCGGTTCTCGCGGTGCATCCCGGAGTTGACCTCGCTGACCACCGAGCACCCGCTGCACGAGCGGGCGTACGGTCTGCTGATGCGCGCGCTGTACCAGGCCGGGCGGCAGGCGGACGCCCTGGCGGTCTTCCGGGGTGTCCGCCAGCTGTTCCTGGCCGAGCTGGGGGTGGAGCCGGGGGCCGAGCTGGACCTGCTGCACCGGCGGATCCTGGAGGGCGACCCGGCGCTCGCCGCCCCGGCGCCGGCCGCTCCGGTCGTCGTCGCGGTGCCCGCCGTCCTCCCGGCCGTCCCGGCGGAGCCGGCCGCGGCCGAGCCCGCGCCGCAGGACGCGCCGGTCGAGCCGGCCGCGGCGGCGCCGCCCAGACCGGCTCAGCTCCCGCCGGACGCCGCCGACTTCACCGGCCGTACGGTCCTGGTCGGACGGCTCGGAGCGGCCCTGGGCACCCCGGGGCAGCAGGCGCTGGTGATCGCGACCGTGGTCGGGATGGGCGGGGTCGGGAAGACCGCGCTGGCCCTGCACGTCGCCCACCGCATCCGGGAGACCTACCCCGACGGGCAGCTCTACGTCGACCTGCGGGGTGCCGACCCCGCCCCGGCCGATCCGGAGGCGGTGCTCTGCGGCTTCCTGCTGGCGCTCGGGGTGCCGGCCGACGCGGTGCCGGAGGGGCTGGACGCCCGTTCGGCGCTGTTCCGCTCGGTGGTGGACGGCCGGCGGCTGCTGCTGGTGCTCGACAACGTCCACGACACCGCGCAGATCCGGCCCCTGCTGCCGGGCGCGGTGGGCTGCGCCGTACTCACCACCAGCCGTACCCGTCTGTCCGGCCTGCCGGCGACCGTCCAGACCGACCTCGACGTCTTCGAACCCGAGGAGGCGCTGGAACTCCTCGGCCGCACCATCGGCGCCGAACGGCTGGCCGCCGAGTCGCAGGCCGCCCGGGACCTGCTGCAGGTCTGCGGCCACCTGCCGCTCGCGGTGCGGATCGTGGCCGCCCGGCTGGCCGCCCGGCCGAGCTGGACGGTGCAGACGCTGGGCCGCCGGCTCGCGGTCGAACGGCGGCGGATCGACGAGCTGCGGATCGGCGACCTGGCGGTGGAGGCCGCCTTCGAGCTGAGCTACCGCCAGTTGACGCCCGCCCAGGCCCGGGCCTTCCGGCTGGCCGCCTCGGTGGACGGCCCGGACATCGGCCTGGCCGCCGCGGCCGCGCTGCTGGACCTGGACGAGTACGACGCCGAGGACCTGCTGGAGGCCCTGGTGGACGTGGCGATGATGGAGTCGCCCTTCCCCGGCCGCTACCGCTACCACGACCTGCTGCGTGCCTTCGCCCGGCGCAGGCCGGACGAACCCGGCGTGGCCGTCGAGGCCCGGGACCGGCTGCTGGACCACCTGCTGGCCACCGCGTGCACCGCCTTCCAGCACGCCGTCCCCGGGGATCCGGCGGCCGGTGCGCTGGGGCCCGCCCGCAGTGCCGGGGTGGAGCTGGCCGGCCCGGACGGGGCCCGGGCCTGGGCCGAGGCGGAGGGCGCCGGGGCGATCGCGCTGGCCGCCCAGGTCGCCGCCTGGACGGTGGCCGAGGCCCCCTCCCCCGCCGGTTCCGATGGCCCGGGCGGCCCGCCGGATCCGCTGGGGGCCGCGATCGACCTGCTGATCGCGCTCACCCCGTTCGCCCTCGCCCCGCCCGACCGCAAGCTCGCCACCACCGCCGAGGCCCTGGCCGCCGCCGCCACCCACCGCGCCGACCACCGGGCAGCCGGTCGTGCGCACTTCCTGCGGGGCAACGTCGCGCTGGCCGCGACCCGGCTGGAGGAGGCCGAGGCGGCCGCCCGGCTGGCCGTGGCCGCCTCCCGTTCGGCGGGGGACACGGTGATCCTGCGTCAGGCGCTCAACGACCTCGGTCTGGTCTGCCAGTTCCTCAGCCGCTACGACGAGGCCGTGGAACTGTACGACGAGGCCCTGTTGCTGGCCCGCCGGCTCGGCCACCGCTCGGGCGAGCTGGTGACGACGGTGAACTCGGCGCTGGCCCGGGTCCGCAGCGGCCGGGCCGCCGAGGCGGTGGCGATCTGCCACGGGGCGCTGGCCGAACTGCGCACCCGCAACGACGATCCCGGCCGGGCGTACACGCTGTACGTGCTGGGGCTGGCGCTGCACGGGCTGGAGCGGCACGAGGAGGCGGTCACCTGGTTCGGGGAGTGCCTGGCGGTGGCCACCGCGGCCGGTCTGCAGGCCCGGGCCGGGCACGCCCGCTACCGGTTGGCGGACAGTCTGCGGTCGCTGGGCCGTACCGAGGAGGCGCTGGAGCACGCCGGGCAGGCGCTGGCGCTGTGCGAGGAGCTGGGGGCCGAGCGGGACCACGGGCAGGCGCTGGTGGTGCTGGGCCGGACGCTGGCGGACCTCGGGCGGGAGGCCGAGGCGCGGGACCGGTGGCGGGAGGCCCACGCAGTCTTCGTCCGCCTGGGGCTGCCGGACGCGCAGGAGGTGGCGGGGCTGCTCGCCCGGGGCCGGGACGGCGTCCCGTCGGCGCGGGACGGGCGGCTGGAGGACCGGCTGGAGGACCAGCGGGAGGCTGCCACCCTGCCGCTGACCGGCCGGTGCTGAGCGGGTGCCGACTTCGCGGCGAGCGCTACCGGGTACTACCGGGTACTACTGGACACCGCCGAGTACCGCTGCGTACCGAGTGCTGCTGAGTACTGCTGACCCACAAGTAAGTCGCGGCTGATTCACCACCGGGGCTCAGCCGAGAAGAATCGATCCTGCAGTGGCTCGTCCGCTCAGGAGCCGGTGCTGTTCCAGTCGCCGGTGCTGCCGTGCACCGGGGTGGAGGTCGGGCCGGGGGTGGAGGGGGTGGGGGTCGGCGTCGCGTCGCCGACCACCACCGTCGCCGACCCGGTGCCGGCCGTCTCCGCCACCGCGACCGTGGCCGTGAGACCCGCGCCCAGGGCGACGGCCACCCCGAGGCCGACGGTGAACAGCCGGAGGCGGGCGGGGGCGCTGGCCGGACGCTGCGTCATCTCTGGTGCTCCTTTGGTGGCTTCCCGCTCGGGGAAGGTCTCCGTCGTGGTGTGGCACCAGTCTTGCGGGGGCCGGTCAACGGCCGATCTACGGCGGAGCACCGCTGATCACCGGGCGGTGATCAGGCCGCCGCCGACCGGATCTCCAGGGTGCAGCACTTCACGCTGCCCCCGCCCTTGAGCAGCTCGCTCAGGTCCATCCCGATCGGCCGGAAGCCGCGTTCCCGCAGCCGCGCCGCCAGGCTCACGGCCGCCTCGGGCAGCACCACGTGCAGGCCGTCGCTCACCGCGTTGAGCCCGAACACCTCGGCATCCGCCTCGCTCACCAGCAGGGCGTCCGGGAACAGCCGGCGCAGCACGGTCCGGCTGCCGGGCGAGAACGCCTCCGGGTAGTACATGATCTCGTCGCCGTCGAGCACCGAGAGCGCGGTGTCCAGGTGGTAGAAACGCGGGTCGACCAGCTCCAGACCGACCACCGGCCGGCCGAAGAACTCCTGCGCCTCCGCGTGCCCCTCGGCCACGCTGCGGAAGCCCCGCCCGGCCAGCACGAAGCTCGCGGTCAGCAGGAGGTCGCCCTCGCCCTCGTTGACGTGCTCCGGGTCGTGCGTCGCGAAGCCCCGGTCGCGGAACCACTCCAGGTAGGCGGGGCCCTCGGCGGCCCGCTCGGCGTTGCGGAAGCGCGCCCCGAGCACCCGGCCGTCCACCACCGTGGCGCCGTTGGCCGCGTAGACCATGTCGGGCAGGCCGGGCAGCGGGTCGATCAGGTCGACCCGGTGGCCGAGTTCGGCGTACAGGGCGTACAGCCGCTCCCACTGGGCGACGGCCAGGTCGGTGTCCACCGGCTTGGCCGGGTCCATCCAGGGGTTGATCGCGTAGGTGACGTCGAAGTGGTCCGGACGGCACATCAGGTAGCGGCGCGGACGGGCGGTGCGGGTCGGACGGGCGGTGCGGGACATCGGGTCCTCCGGGACGGAACGGGGCGGGGCAGGGAGCGGGGGCGGACGGGTTTCGGGCCGGGTCAGGCGGCCGGAGCCGGGTCGGGCGCCGGAGCCGAGGGCCGGGTCGGGAAGTCGCGCAGACCGCGCAGCGGGCTGGCCAGCAGCACCAGGCCGGCCGAGAGCAGCACGCCCGCCATCAGCCAGATGGTGCTGCGGGCGCCGATCACCTCGCCGAGCCAGCCGCCGAGCAGGGCGCCCACCGGGATGGCGCTGTAGTTGACGGTCGCGGAGCTGGCCCGGATCCGGCCGATCAGCTCCGGCGGGCAGTAGGCCTGGGAGAAACTGCCGGCCAGGACGTTGCCCGCCACCACGCCGCAGACCGCGACCGCCCAGGCGAGCGCGCTGACCACGAGCGGCAGCCGTTCGCCCGCCAGCGGCAGCAGCAGGATGAAGGGCGCGACCACCAGCTCGCAGACCAGCAGGGCGCGCGCGGTGCCCAGCCGGCGGGCGATCCGTCCGGCCAGCATCGCCCCGGCCAGTCCGCCGACGCTCACCAGCGCGAACACCCCGCCCACCGCGCCGGGTTCGATCCCCACGCTGCGCACCAGGAAGACCGTCTGCACCGCCTGGATGCCGTTCAGTCCGAGGTTGCCGACCGCGGCGAAGCAGGCCAGCGTGCGCAGGTACGGGTCGCGCAGCAGGAACCGGACGCCCTCGCCGATCTCGCGCGGGATGCCGCGCCGCTCGGACACCGGCGGGGGACGCTCCTCGGTCCCGATCCGCCGCAGGCAGACCGCCGACACCAGGTAGGTGAGCGAGTCGGCGAGCATCCCGCTGGCGGCGCCGAAGGCCTGGGAGAGCAGACCGGCCACGCCCGGTCCGGCGATCTCCGCCGCGGAGGCGCCGGAGCGCAGTTTGACGTTGGCCTCCAGCAGGTCGGCCCTGGCGACCAGGGTGGGCAGCAGCGCCCCGTACGCGGTGGAGAAGAACACCTTCACCGCCCCGGTCAGCAGGGCCACCACGGCCAGTTGGGCGAGGGACAGCACCCCCAGCCAGCCGGCGACCGGGACGCTGCCGAAGAGCGCGAGCAGCAGCAGGTCGCAGACCAGCATCACCCGCAGCCGGGGCCAGCGGTCCACCCAGGCGCCGGCCGGCAGGCCGAGGAACAGCCAGGGCAGCCAGGCGGCGGCGTTGATCACGCCGACCGCGAGCGGGCCCGCGCCCAGGGTGACGACGGCCACCAGGGACAGCGCCACGCTGCCGACCGCCGTACCGAGGGTGCTGGTGGTCTCACCGATCCAGAGCCGGCGGAAGTCCCCGTGGGCCCACAGGCCCCACCGGCCGCGCGGCCGGTCCGGCGGCGCCGGCGTCTCGATCGGGACGGTGGTGGTCATCGCGGGTCACGCTCCAAGCTTCTCGGCCAGCACGGCGGCGATCCGTGCGAGGGGTTCCGGCTGGGTCAGTTCGCCGTGTGCGCAGGCGAGGCGGTGCGGTTCGATCCGGCCGTCCAGGTACGGCTGCCAGGCCTGCTCGTACGGCCAGTCCGCGGGCTTGCCGGTGGTCGCGCCGAAGAAGACGGCGTCCCCGCTGTAGCGGTCCGGCACGTGTTCGGCCATCAGCTTGCGGTGCCGGTCGAAGACCTCGGGCAGCACGGCCACGGCGTCGCCGAGCACGGCCTTCAGGCTCTCCAGGCCGCGCTCGTCGGCCGGGTCGTGGCCGAGCGAGCGCAGCAACTCGTCCAGGGTGTCGGCGGGTTCGACGGTCGGAGCGGTGGCGGTGCGGGCCGCCGGGGCGCCGTCCAGCAGGGCGAGCAGGCCGACCTCGGCGCCATCGGCCCGCAGCCGGACCGCCATCTCCTGCGCGACCACGGCACCGAAGGACCAGCCCAGCAGGTGGTACGGGCCGTCGGGCCGCACGGCGCGGATCTGCCGCACGTAGTCCTCGGCGATCTCGGCGACGCTCGCCGGGGCGCCGCCGCGCAGGCCGCGGGCCTGGAGGCCGTACACCGGCTGGTCGGGCCCGAGGTGGCGCAGCAGGCCGGAGTAGACCCAGCTGATGCCGGCCGCCGGGTGGACGCAGAACAGCGGGGGCCGGTCGCCGCCGGTGCGCAGCGGCAGCACCACGTCCAGGGCGTCGGCGGCCGCTCCGTGGTCGAGCCGGCGGGCGAGCCCGGCCACGGTGGGCGCTTCGAACAGGGCCCGCATGCCGGGGTCGACGCCGAGGGCGGCGCGGACCCGGGCGAGGAGCTTCATGGCCAGCAGGGAGTGGCCGCCGAGGTCGAAGAAGTCGTCGTCGATGCCGACGGCATCCAGGCCGAGGGTCTCGGCGAACAGGGCGCAGAGCAGTTCCTCCCGCGGGGTGCGGGCGGCACGGCCGCCGGTGAGCTGCCCGAAGTCCGGTGCGGGCAGCGCCGTGCGGTCGAGCTTCCCGCTGCCGGTGAGCGGCAGGGCGGCCAGCGGGACGACGGCGGCGGGCAGCATGTAGCCGGGCAGGTGTCCGGCGGCGAAGGCGCGCAGTTCGGCCGGGTCGAGCGGGCCGTCGGCGACCACGTAGGCGACCAGGCGCAGTCCGTCCTCGGCGGGCAGGACGGCGGCGGCGCTCACGGCCGGGTGCAGCGTCAGCACGTGCTCGATCTCGCCGGGTTCGATCCGGAAGCCGCGGATCTTGACCTGGTGGTCGGTGCGGCCCAGGTACTCCAGGCCGCCGTCGCGGGTGCGCCGGGCCAGGTCGCCGGTGCGGTACATCCGCGCCCCGGGCTCGAAGGGGCAGGCGACGAAGCGTTCCGCCGTCAGGCCCGGCCGGCCCAGGTACCCCCGGGCCAGGCCGGCGCCGGCCAGGTACAGCTCCCCCGGCACCCCGACCGGGACGGGGTTGAGGTGCTCGTCCAGGACGTGGGCGCGGACACCGGCGATCGGGCCGCCGAGGCCGGGGCGTTCCGCGGCGTCGACGGGCCGGCCGAGCGCGTAGACGGTGGCCTCGGTCGGGCCGTAGAGGTTGTGGGCGGCGGTGCCCGGTGCCTCGCGCAGCCTGGTCCACAGGGCCTGGCCGACGGCTTCGCCGCCGAGCACCAGCAGGGCCGGTGCGCCGTCCTCCAGCAGGCCCTCCGCGACGAGCTGTTCGGCGTAGGAGGGGGTGAGGTCCATGGCGCCGATGCCCGCGGCCCGGACGTGCCGGACCAGGGCCGCCGGGTCACGGCGCAGTTCGTCGTCGATCAGGTGCAGTTCGTGCCCGGCGAAGAGCCAGAGCAGGGGTTCCAGTGATCCGTCGAAGGAGAGCGAGGCGGTGAGCGCGACGCGCAGTCGGCCGTGCGCGGTCTCGGCCGGGCCGACCAGGAGGGTCCGGTGGGCGGCCAGCAGGGCGGCGATGCTCCCGTGCGGGACGACGACGCCCTTGGGTCGGCCGGTGGAGCCGGAGGTGTAGATCAGGTAGGCGGCGTTGCCGGCCGAGGCGCGCGGGGCCGGGTCGGTGTCCGGCCCGTCCGCTCCGCTGACGTCCAGGGTGCGCAGCCCGGCCAGTGCCGTGGGCTCCGGCCACCGGCCGTCGGTGAGGACGAGGACGGGGGCCGCGTCCGCGAGGGTCCGGGCGGTGCGGTCGGCCGGGTGGTCTGCGTCCAGCGGCAGGTAGGCGCCGCCGGCCTTGAGCACGGCCAGGATCGACACCACGCTCTCGACCGACCTCGGCAGCGCGAGGGCGACCACGGACTCGGGGCCGACGCCCGCCGCGATCAGCCGGTGCGCGAGCCGGTTGGCCCGGGCGTTCAGCTCGGCGAAGGTCAGCGCGGTGTCACCGCACACCAGGGCCACGGCCTCCGGGGTCCCGGCCGCCTGCGCCTCGAAGGCGGCCGGCAGCAGCGGCACCTGCTCGGGCAGCGCGCCGCCATCCACGGGCAGCGCGGCACGCTCCGCCGCGGACAGCAACTCGACCCGTCCGATCGGCAGTTCGGGCCGCGCGGCCACGGCCGCCAGCAGTCGGCCGAACCGGACGGCGATCGCCTCGACCGTCTCCCGGTCGAACAGGTCGGTGGCGAAGTCGATCGCGCACTCCAGGCCGGCCGGGGCGCCGTCCTCGTCGAAGGACTCACCGAGGCCCACGCACAGGTCGAACTTGGCGACCGAGCCGCCGGAGGACACCACGGAGGCGTCCAGGCCCGTACCGGCGAGCGGCGCCCCCGAGCCCGAGCCCGAGCCCTCCAGCAGCAGGATGACCTGGAAGAGCGGGTGCCGGGCGAGCGAGCGGGTCGGGTTGAGCTCCTCCACCAGGCGCTCGAAGGGCACGTCCTGGTGGGCGTGGGCGTCGAGCTGGGTCTCCCGGACGCGGGCCAGGAGTTCGGTGAAGCTCGGGTTGCCCGACGTGTCGGTGCGCAGCACCAGGGTGTTGACGAAGAAGCCGACCAGCTCGTCCAGCGCCTCGTCGGAACGCCCGGCCACCACCGAGCCGATCGGGACGTCGGTGCCCGCGCCGAGCCGGGTCAGCAGCGCGGCCAGGGCCGCCTGCAGCGTCATGAACACCGTCACCCGGTGGTCGCGCGACAACTCGGCGACCGCACGGTGGAGTTCGGCGCCGTACGGCAGGACGACGCGCTCGCCCCGGTGGCTGGCGGCCGCGCGGCGCGGCCTGTCGACGGGCAGCGACAGCTCCTCCGGCAGCCCGGCCAGGGCCTCGCGCCAGTAGGCGAGTTGGCGGGCGGCCAGGCTCTCCGGGTCGTCCTCGTCGCCGAGCAGCTCGCGCTGCCAGAGCGCGTAGTCGGCGTACTGCACGGGCAGCGGCGACCACTGCGGGGCCGCGCCGCCGGTGCGGGCCGCGTAGGCCGTGGCGAGGTCGGACAGCAGCGGTCCCATCGACCAGCCGTCGCCGGCGATGTGGTGCAGGACGAGGACGAGCAGGTGCTCGCCGGCCGCGGCCGGGATGACGTGGGCGCGGACCGGGAGGTCGGCGGCCAGGTCGAAGGCCTGTGCGGTGCACAGCTCCGGGGCGGTGCCCGGCGGCAGCAGTTCGACGCCGATCCGGGCCTGAGCGGCGGGCAGGATCCGCTGGTACGGGGTGCCGTCCTCCTCGGCGATCAGGGTGCGCAGGCTCTCGTGCCGGGCGACCACGTCACCGAGGGCGCGTTCCAGCGCCGAGGTGTCCAGCTCCCCCGCCACGCGCAGGACGAGGGGCAGGTTGTAGAGGGCGCCGGGGCCCTCCATCCGGTCGATCAGCCAGAGCCGCTGCTGGGCGAAGGACAGCGGCACCCGGTCCGGGCGCTCGCCCCCGGCCGTCAGCGCGAGACGCTGCGGGCCGGTGCCCAGGCGGACGGCCAGCCCTGCGACCGTCGGCGCCTCGAAGACATCCCGGATGCCGGACTCGGCGCCCAGCACCGTCCGGACCCGGCTGAGCAGCCTGGTGGCCAGCAGGGAGTGGCCGCCCAGGTCGAAGAAGTCGTCGTCGACGCCGACCGCGTCCAGGCCGAGCACCTCCGCGAACAGTCCGCAGAGGATCTCCTCCTGCGGCGTGCGGGCCGCCCGGCCCGCCGACAGCGCGCCGAAGTCCGGCTCCGGGAGCGCCCGGTGGTCCACCTTTCCGCTGCCGGTCAGGGGCACCGCGTCCAGCAGGACGACGGCGGCCGGGACCATGTAGCCGGGCAGCGACCCGGCGGCGAACCGCCGCAGCTCGACGGCGAGTTCGGGCGACGCCTGGCCCACCGTGCAGTAGGCGACCAGTCGGCGGTCGCCGGTGTCGCTCTCGCGCACGGCGACCACGCACTGACGCACGGCGGGGTGGCGGGCGACCACCTGCTCGATCTCGCCGAGTTCGATCCGGAAGCCGCGGATCTTGACCTGGTGGTCGGTGCGGCCCAGGTACTCCAGGCCGCCGTCGCGGGTGCGGCGGACCAGGTCGCCGGTGCGGTACATGATCCCTCCTTGCCCGTCCCCGGGTGCGAACGGGCAGGCGACGAAGCGCTCTGCCGTCAGGCCCGGCCGGCCCAGGTAGCCCCGGGCCAGGCCGGCGCCGGCCAGGTACAGCTCCCCCGGCACCCCGACCGGGACGGGGTTGAGGTGCTCGTCCAGGACGTGGGCGCGGACACCGGCGATCGGGCCGCCGAGGCCGGGGCGCTCGGCGGCGTCGAACGGCTGGGTGAGCGCGTAGACGGTGGCCTCGGTCGGGCCGTAGAAGTTGTGGCCCGCGGTGTCGGGGTGCTCCCGCAGTCGCTGCCACAGCGCCGGGCCGACGGCCTCGCCGCCGAGCAGCAGGAGTCGCGGCGCAGGTGCGTCCAGCAGGCCCTCCTCGATCAGCTGCTCGGTGTAGGACGGGGTGATGTGCAGGGCGTCGATGCCCGCGTCGGCGGTGTGGCGGACCAGGGCCGCCGGGTCGCGGCGCAGTTCGTCGCCGATCAGGTGCAGCTCGTGCCCGGCGTACATCCAGAGCACGGGCTCCAGCGAGGCGTCGAAGCAGAGCGAGGCGGTGAGGGCGATCCGCTGCCGGCCGTGGGCCTGCCCGGTGCCACGGATCAGCGCGGCCCGGTGGGCGGCCAGCAGGGCGGCGACGGCGCCGTGCGGGACCACGACGCCCTTGGGGCGGCCGGTGGAGCCCGAGGTGTAGATGACGTAGGCGGCGTCGCCCGGGTCGATGCCCGGCTCCGGGTCGTCGGCTTCGTGGCGGGCGAGGCCGGAGCTCTCCCCGGTCGCCTCGGCGACGTCGAGGGTGCGCAGCCCGGCCAGGACCTCCGGCAGTGGCCACTGTTCGTCCGTCAGCACCAGTGCCGGGCGGGCGTCGGCCAGCATGTGGGCGGTGCGGTCGGCCGGGTACTCGCCGTCCAGCGGCAGGTAGGCGCCGCCGGCCTTGAGTACGGCCAGCATCGCGACCACGGTGTCCGCCGAGCGCGGCAGCGCGAGGGCGACCACGGACTCCCGTCCGGTGCCCGCCGCGATCAGCCGGTGCGCGAGCCGGTTGGCCCGGGCGTTCAGCTCGGCGAAGGTCAACGCGGTGTCACCGCAGACCAGGGCCACGGCCTCCGGGGTCCCGGCCGCCTGCGCCGCGAAGGCGGCCGGCAGCAGCGGGACCTCGGCCGGCAGCGCGCCGCCGTCCACGGGCAGCGCGGCACGCTCCGCCGCGGACAGCAACTCGACCCGCCCGATCGGCAGTTCGGGCCGCGCGGCCACGGCCGCCAGCAGCCGGCCGAACCGCCCGGCGATCGCCTCGACGGTCTCCCGGTCGAACAGGTCGGTGGCGTAGTCGAGGGCGCAGTCGATCCCGGTGGGCTCGCCGTCGGGGCCGAAGGACTCCTCGGCGATCAGGCTGAGGTCGAACTTGGCGGATCCGGTGGCGGCCGGCAGCGGTTCGACCCGCAGGCCGGCCGTGGACGGTTCGGCCTGCTCGTTGCTCTGAAGCACCAGCATGACCTGGAAGAGCGGGTGCCGGGCGAGCGAGCGGGTCGGCTTGAGCTCCTCCACCAGCCGTTCGAAGGGCATGTCCTGGTGGGCGTAGGCGCCGAGGGCGGTCTCCCGGGCCCGGCCGAGGAGTTCGGTGAAGCTCGGGTTGCCCGACGTGTCGGTGCGCAGCACCAGGGTGTTGACGAAGAAGCCGACCAGCTCGTCCAGCGCCTCGTCGGAACGCCCGGCCACCACCGAGCCGATCGGGACGTCGGTGCCCGCGCCGAGCCGGGTCAGCAGCGCGGCCAGGGCCGCCTGGACGGTCATGAACAGGGTGACCCGGTGGGCCCGGGACAGCGCGATCAGGTCGCGGTGGCACTCGGCGCCGAGGCTGAGCGCGACCCGGTCGCCGCGGTGGGAGGCCACGGGCGGGCGGGGGCGGTCCAGCGGCAGCGTCGCCTCGTCCGGGAGATCGGCCAGGGTCTCGCCCCAGTAGGCGAGTTGGCGGGCGGCCAGGCTCTCCGGGTCGTCCTCGTCGCCGAGCAGCTCGCGCTGCCAGAGCGCGTAGTCGGCGTACTGCACGGGCAGCGGCGACCAGCCGGGGGCGGCGCCGTCGGTGCGGGCCGCATACGCGGTGGTGAGGTCGCGGACCAGCGGGCCGAGGGACCAGCCGTCGCTGGCGATGTGGTGCAGCGCCAGAACCAGCACGTGCTCCTCGGTGGAGACCCGCAACAGGGCCGCACGGACGGGGAGTTCGGTGCGCAGGTCGAAGGCGCGGCGGCACAGCGCGGCCACCGTGGCGGCCACCTCGGCGGCCGGGCAGTCCCGGGTGTCGAGCGGGACGGCGGCCTCGCCGGCCGGGAGGACGCGCTGGTACGGGGTGCCGTCCTCTTCGGCGATCAGGGTGCGCAGGCTCTCGTGCCGGGCGACCACGTCACCGAGGGCGCGTTCCAGCGCGGCGGTGTCCAGTCCGCCGGCGAGGCGCAGCGCCACCGGGGCGTTGTAGAGGGCGCTGGGGCCCTCCATCCGGTCGATCAGCCAGAGCCGCTGCTGGGCGAAGGACAGCGGCACCCGGTCCGGGCGCTCGCCCCCGGCCGTCAGCGCGAGACGCTGCGGGCCGGTGCCCAGGCGGACGGCCAGCCCGGCGACCGTCGGCGCCTCGAAGACATCCCGGATGCCGGACTCGGCGCCCAGGGCGGCCCGGACCCGGCTGAGCAGCTTGGTGGCCAGCAGGGAGTGGCCGCCGAGCGCGAAGAAGTCGTCGTCGATGCCGACCGCGTCCAGGCCGAGCACCTCCGCGAACAGTCCGCAGAGGATCTCCTCCTGCGGCGTGCGGGCCGCCCGGCCCGCCGACAGTGCGCCGAAGTCCGGTGCGGGCAGGGCGGAGCGGTCGAGCTTGCCGTTGGCGTTCAGCGGGAGGGCGTCCAGCGGCACGATCGCGGCCGGCAGCATGTAGCCGGGCAGCGTCCGGGCAGCGCCGGCCCGGAGGTCCGCCGGGTCGAGCGGGCCGTCGGTGACCACGTAGGCGACCAGGCGCAGTCCGTCCTCGTCCGGCAGGACAGCGGCCTGCAGGACCGCCGGGTGGGCGGTCAGGGCGCGTTCGATCTCGCCGAGTTCGATCCGGAAGCCGCGGATCTTGACCTGGTGGTCGGTGCGGCCGAGGTACTCGACCTGCCCGTCGCGGGTGCGGCGGACCAGGTCGCCGGTGCGGTACATCCGCGCCCCGGGCTCGAAGGGGCAGGCGAGAAAGCGCTCCGCCGTCAGGGTCGGCCGCGCCAGGTAGCCCCGGGCCAGGCCGGCGCCGGCCAGGTACAGCTCCCCCGGCACCCCGACCGGGACGGGGTTGAGGTGCTCGTCCAGGACGTAGCCGCGGGTGCCCGCGACGGTGCGGCCGAGGACGGGCCGTTCGGTGGCGTCCAGCGGGTGGGTCAGGGCGTCGACCGTGCACTCGGTCGGGCCGTACAGGTTGTGGGCGGCGGTGTGCGGGGCCTCGCGCAGCCTGGTCCAGAGCGCCTGGCCGACGGCCTCGCCGCCCAGCAGCACCAGCGCGGGCGCGGGCTCCTCCAGCAGGCCCTCCTCGATCAGCTGCTCGGCGTAGGAGGGGGTGACCTCCAGCACGCCGATCCGGTGCTCCCGCACGTGGCGGACCAGGGCCCGGGCGTCTCGGCGCACGTCGCCGCCGATCAGGTGCAGTTCGTGGCCGGCGACCAGCCACAGCAGGCCGTCCCAGGAGGCGTCGAAGCAGAGCGAGGCGGTGAGCGCGACCCGCTGCCGGGCGCCGCCCGCCTGTACTCCCGTGCGGTGCGCGGCGAGCAGGGCGGCGATGCTGCCGTGCGGGACGACGACGCCCTTCGGCCGGCCGGTGGAGCCGGAGGTGAAGATGAGGTAGGCGGCGTCGGCCACCGTGGCCCGCGGGGCGGGGTTCGACTGCGGGGCGGTCGGGTCCCCGGCGAGGCCGGTCACGTCCCCGGTGAGGTCGAATACCCGGTGCCCGTCGAGCGCCTCCGGCAGCGGCCAGCGGTCGTCGGTCAGCACGAGTGCCGGTCGGGCCTCGGCCAGTGTGTGGGCGGTGCGGTCGGCCGGGTGGTCTGCGTCCAGCGGCAGGTGGGCGCCGCCGGCCTTGAGCACGGCCAGGATCGACACCACGCTCTCGACCGACCTCGGCAGCGCGAGGGCGACCACCGCCTCGGGGCCGACGCCCGCCGCGATCAGCCGGTGCGCGAGGCCGTTCGCCCGGGCGTTCAGCTCGGCGAAGGTCAGCGCGGTGTCACCGCACACCAGGGCCACGGCCTCCGGGGTCCCGGCCGCCTGCGCCTCGAAGGCGGCCGGCAGCAGCGGCACCTGCTCGGGCAGCGGCGGGCGGCCGCCGACCTCGGCCCGCTCGTCGGCGGGCAGCACGTCCAGCTCGGCGACCGGGCGGCCGGGGTCGTCCGCGACCTGACGCAGGATCGCCCCGAGAGCGGCGGCCAGCCGTTCGGCGCTCTCGCGGTCGAAGAGGTCGGTGGCGTACTCCAGGACGCCGGCCAGGCCCGCGGCGGCGCCGTCGGCGCCCTGCCGCTCGACCAGCCGCAGGGTGAGGTCGAAGGTGGCGGTGCCGAAGTCGACCGGCTCCTCCGTCACCGTCACGCCGGCGAGGTCGGGGCCGTCCTCGGCGGCGCCCGCGAAGGCGATCATCACCTGGAACAGCGGGGTGCAGGCGGTCGACCGGGTCGGGTTGAGCTCCTCCACCAGGCGCTCGAAGGGCACGTCCTGGTGGGCGTGGGCGGCCGGGTCGGTCTCCCGGATGCGGCCCAGCAGTTCGGCGAAGGCGGGGCGGCCGGAGAGGTCGGTGCGCAGCACCAGGGTGTTGGCGAAGAAGCCGACCAGGTCGTCCAGGGCCTCGTCGGACCGCCCGGCCAGCGGGGTGCCGATGGGCAGGTCGGTGCCCGCGCCGAAGCGGTGCAGAAGGGTGGCGTACGCGGCGCGCAGGACCATGAAGAGGGTCACGCCGTGGTCGGCGGCGAGCGCGGTGAGCCGGGTGTGCAGGGCCGCGTCGAACTCCAGCGGGACGACCGCGCCGCCGTGGCCGGCGACCGGCGGGCGGGGGCGGTCCGCCGGCAGCGGCAGCTCTTCGGGGGCGCCGGCCAGGGCCTCGCGCCAGTGGGCGAGTTGGCGGGCGAGCAGGCTCTCCGGGTCGTCCTCGTCGCCGAGCAGTTCACGCTGCCAGAGCGCGTAGTCGGCGTACTGGACGGGCAGCGGCTCCCAGGACGGGGCCGTGCCGTCGCGGCGGGCGGCGTACGCCTCGGCGAGGTCGCGGTAGAGCGGGCCGAGCGAGGCGCCGTCACCGGCGATGTGGTGGACGACCAGGACCAGCACGTGTTCCTCGGCGCCCTCGCTCCGCAGGTAGGCGTGGACCGGGAGGTCCGCGGCGAGGTCGAAGGTGTGACCGGCGAGTTCGTCCGTCGGGCGGTCGGTGGCGGTGAGCAGGCCGCCGGTGGGAGCGGGCAGGACGCGCTGGTACGGGGTGCCGTCCTGCTCGCCGAACACGGTGCGCAGCGCCTCGTGCCGGTGCACGACGTCACCGAGCGCGGCCTCCAGGGCGGTGACGTCGAGCGGTCCGCGCAGCCGCAGGGCGAGGGTGACGTTGTAGGTGGCGGACGGGCCGTCGGCCTGCGCGAGGAACCAGAGGCGGCGCTGGGCGAAGGAGAGCGGCACCCGCTCGGGCCGGGCGACGGGGCGCAGCTCCGGGCGGGCCGGGGCGCCGGCCCCGGGGGCGCGGTCGGCGAGCCGTTCGACCAGGCCGGCGACGGTCGGGGCCTGGAAGAGGTCGCCGATGGAGAGGTCGATGCCGTGGTCGGTGCGGGCCCGGCCGGCGAGCCGGGTGGCCAGCAGCGAGTGGCCGCCGAGCGCGAAGAAGTCGTCGTCGATGGTGATGTCGTCGATGCCGAGCAGGTCGCCGAAGAGGTCGCACAGGGCCCGTTCGCGGTCGTCGCGCGGGGCGCGGCCGCTGTCGTCGGCGGCGAGGTCAGGGGCGGGCAGGGCCCTGCGGTCGACCTTGCCGTTGTTGTTGAGCGGCAGGGCGTCGAGGAGGACGACGGCGGCGGGGACCATGTAGCCGGGCAGGGTGGTGCCGGCGAAGGAGCGCAGCTCGTCGGCGGTGAGCGCGGCGTCGGCGGTGCAGTAGGCGACCAGCCGGGTGTCGCCGGGGCGGTCCTCGCGGGCGATCACGATGACCTGGCGGACGGCGGGGTGGCGGGAGAGCGCCGCCTCGATCTCGCCGAGTTCGATCCGGAAGCCGCGCAGCTTGACCTGGCCGTCGATCCGGCCGAGGAACTCCACCGCGCCGTCGGCGCGCAGCCGCACCAGGTCCCCGGTGCGGTACATCCTCCCTCCTTGCCCGCCACCGGACAGGAGGGGCCCACCTCCTTGCCCGCCACCGGACAGGAGGGGCCCACCTCCTTGCCCGCCACCGGACAGGAGGGGCCCACCGGGCGCGAAGGGGCAGGCGACGAAGCGTTCGGCGGTCAGGCCGGGCCGGTTGAGGTAGCCGCGGGCCAGGCCGGCGCCGGCGATGTACAACTCGCCGGGGACGCCGGGCGGAACGGGCTGCAGCCGGGCGTCGAGGACGTAGCTGCGCATGGCGTCGAGGGGGCCGCCGATCGGGACGCGCGGGCCTTCCAGGTCGGCGGCGGTGAGCGGGTGGTGGGTGGCGAAGGTGGTGGTCTCGGTGGGGCCGTAGACGTGGGCGAGCAGCAGGTCGGGGCAGGCGTCCAGGACGCGGCGCATCAGCACGCCGGAGGCGGCCTCGCCGCCGGTGAGGACGACGCGCAGGGCGGCGAAGGTCTCCGGGGCCTGTTCGGCGACGAGGTCGAACAGGGCCTTGGTGAGGAAGACCGCGGTGACGTCGTGCCGGGTGGTGACGGCGTGCAGGGCGGCGGCGTCGAGAGCCCCGGGCGGGGCGACCACGACGGTGCCGCCGGCCAGCAGGGGCGTCCAGATCTCGTGGGTGGCGGCGTCGAAGGCGTGCGGGGAGTGCAGCAGGACCCGCCGGTGGCTGCCGTCCTGCCAGCGGCGGTCGGCGGCGAGGTCGAGGACGTCGCGGTGGCGCACGGCGACGCCCTTGGGGCGCCCGGTGGAGCCGGAGGTGTACATCGCGTAGGCGAGCTGGTCCGGGTGGACGGGCACCTCGGGGCGGTGGGCGGGGGCGCCGGCCTCGTCGCCGGGGCGGACCACGACGGCCGTGTGCGGGAAGCCCGGGTCGGCGCGGTCGGTGAGCAGCACGGGGGCGCCGGTGTCGGCGAGCACGTCGGCCATCCGCTCGGGCGGCAGGCCGGGGTGCATCGGGACGTAGCAACCGCCGGCCTTGAGGACCGCGAGGGTGGCGACGACGACGTCGACGGAGCGTTCCATCAGCATCGCGACGGGGGTCTCGGTGCCGACGCCGAGGGTGGTCAGGTGGTGGGCGAGGCGGTTGGCCCTGGTGTCGAGTTCGGCGTAGTCGAGGGTGCCGCCGTCGTGGGCGAGGGCGACGGCGTCCGGGGTGCGGTCGGCCTGGCGCTCGAAGGACTCGGCGAGGGTGCCGGTCGGGCGGGGGGCGTCGGTGGCGTTCCACTCGACGAGGATGCGGGTGCGCTCCTCGGGGGCGAGGACGTCGAGGGTGCCGATGGGGGCGTGCGGGTCGGCGGCGGCGCCGGCCAGCAGCCGGCCCAGCCGGTCGGCCAGGGCGGTGACGGTGGTGTGGTCGTAGAGGTCGGCGGCGTACTCGACGGAGCCGGTGAGGCCGGCGGGGGTGCCGTCGGCGTGGTGGTGTTCGGCGATGCCGATGTTGAGGTCGAACTTGGCGACCCGCAGGCCGATCGGCTCGGGGGCCGACCGCAGTCCGGGCAGGTCGAGTCCGGCGTCCTGTCCGTGGTTCTGGAGCACCAGCAGGGTCTGGAACAGCGGGTGGCGGCCGAGCACGCGGGGCGGGTTGAGTTCCTCCACCAGGCGTTCGAAGGGGACGTCCTGGTGGGCGAAGGCGTCGAGCTGGGCCTCCCGGACCCGGCCGAGCAGTTCGGCGAAGCTCGGGTCGCCGGATGTTTCGGCCCGCAGCACCAGCGAGTTCACGAAGAAGCCGACCAGGTCGTCCAGGGCCTCGTCGGAGCGGCCGGCGACGCCGGTGCCGATCGGGATGTCGGTGCCGGCGCCGAGCCGGGTGAACAGCGCGGCCAGGCCGGCCTGGAGGACGGTGAACAGGGTGGTGCGGTGCGTGCGGGCGAGGTCGAGCAGGGCGGTGTGCAGGTCCGCGCCCCAGGCGAGGTCCACGGAGTCGGCGGCGCCGGTGGGGGTGGGCGGTCGGGGCCGGTCGGTGGGCAGCTCCAGTTCTTCCGGCAGGCCGGCCAGGGCCGCACGCCAGTGGTCGAGTTGACGGGCGAGCAGGCTCTCGGGGTCGTGTTCGTCGCCGAGCAGGTCGCGCTGCCAGAGCGCGTAGTCGGCGTACTGGATGGGCAGCGGCTCCCAGTCGGGGCCGCGGCCGGTGAGCCGGGCCCGGTAGGCGGTGGCGAGGTCGCGCAGCAGCGGGCCGAGCGACCAGCCGTCACCGGCGATGTGGTGCAGGACGACGAGCAGCACGTGCTCGGTCGGGGAGAGGGTGAACACCGTGACCCGGATGGGCAGTTCGCTGCTCAGGTCGAAGGTTTCGGCGGCGGCCGCGTCCCGGTGGGCGGGGTAGTCGGCCGGTGCGAGGTCCACCACCTGGAAGCGCGGCTGCGCCTCCTCGGCGGGCAGGATCCGTTGCACCGGGACTCCCCCGGCCACCGGGAACACCGTGCGGAGGGCCTCGTGCCGGGCGACCACGTCCGCCGTCGCTGCGCGCAGCGCGGCGGTGTCGAGCTCGCCGCGCAGGCGCAGGGCGAACGGCAGGTTGTACAGCGCGGTCGGCCCCTCGATCTGGTCGATCAGCCAGAGACGCTGTTGGGCGTACGAAACCGGGATCACGGTGCTTCCTCTACTCACGACACGGCACGGCACGGGGTGTTCGGGGCGGGGCGGTCGGACGGCGGTCCGGCAGTGGCCGGACGGCGTCCGGCGACGGTCGGACGGCGGTCAGACGGCGGCCAGGTCCGGCCGGACGCTGGGCCGGCAGTCCAGGACCTCGACCGGCTGTCCCATCGAGACGGCGATCCTGCGGTCGCCGCGGTACGGGTCCCGGCCGTGTGCGCAGAGCACGTTGTCGACCAGCATCACGTCGCCGACCTGCCAGCGCTCGCGCACGGTGGCGGCGTGGTACGCCTCGTTGAGGGCGTCGACGTCGGCGCGTCCGAGCGGCTCCGCGTCGCCGAATCCGGTGTTGAACGGCAGGCCGTCCGGGCCGAACTCGTCGGTCATCGCCTCGCGGATGTCCGGGTCGAGCGACCACTCGTTCCAGAACGCGAGGTGGTTGAACCAGGCCTCCTCACCGGTGCCCGGGTGGTGGATGGTGGCGGGGCGCAGCTGGCTGGTGCGCAGGTTGCCGTCCGGCCGCCACTCGCAGGTGATGCCGTTCTCCCGGCAGTAGGCCTCGACCTCGGCCCGGTCCTCGGTGGCGAAGGCGGTGCGCCAGCCGAGGGAGACGTAGTCGGAGTAGTTGCGGGTGAGCGTCCAGCCGGTGGTCCGGCCGCGCTCGACCAGGTGTGCCGGCAGGTGGTTCAGCACCTGCCGGCAGTCGGCGGTCGGGGTGGCGCCGCCCTCCTCGGGGGCGGTCAGGCAGGCGAACAGCAGCCGGCCGGGGAAGGTCAGGGTGTAGCTGTTCTCGTTGTGCATCCGGATCGGCTGGGCCGGCGGCAGGTCGGTGGAGGAGAAGACTCCGTTGCCGTAGTCGCTGCGCGGGGTGGCCTTCTCACGGTAGGGGGTGCGCTCGGGGATGAGCACGTCGCGCACGGCCGCGACGTCCTCGGTGCTCGCGACCGGCAGGCCGCGCAGGAAGATCGTGCCGTGGCGGTGCAGGCCGGCGGTGAGCTCGGCCTCGTTCTCGCGCAGCCACTCGCAGGCCTCGCCGATGTCGGCGGCGCGCGGGGCGTGGGCGAGGGCCGGGCGGCCGGGGTTCAGTTCCCAGGTCGGCATGGTGGCGCTCACTGCTGGGCGAGGGAGGCGACCAGGCTGGCGGGCCTGATGTCGGTCCAGTTGGCCTCGATGTAGTCGAGGCAGCCCTGGCGGGTGTCCTCGCCGTGGACGGTGGTCCAGCCGGCCGGCACGTCGATCCAGACCGGCCACAGCGAGTGCTGGTTCTCGTGGTTGGCCAGCACCAGGTAGCCAGCGTTTTCGTCCTCGAACGGGTTGCTCATGGTGTCCTCCTTGGGTTGATTCGAAGGTACGGGCGGGCCCGGGCCCGGAAGGGCAGGAGGCGAGGCAGGAACGCGGCAGTTCGGTTCGCGCGACTGCCGCCCTCGGGCGCCGGTCAGCGCGGGATGAGGCGGACCGGGAAGTGGTCCAGGCCGAAGTTGATGATCGAGCGGTTGTGGGTGACCGGGCCGGTCGGCTCGATGGTGTCGACGCGCTCCAGCATCGCCGTGAACAGGGCGCCGAGTTCGGCCTTGGCCAGCGGTGCGCCGATGCAGTAGTGGGCGCCGAGGCCGAGGGCGAGGTGCTTGTTGGGGCTGCGGTCGAGCAGGATCTCCTCGGGGCGGTCGAAGGCCTCCGGGTCCCGGTTGGCGGACCACACCCAGACGGCGACCCGGTCGCCGCGCCGGATGGTGTGGCCGTCGAGTTCGGTGTCCCGGCTGGCGGTGCGCAGGGTGTGCAGTCCGACCGAGGTCCAGCGCAGGATCTCGTCCAGGGCGGAGTCCATGCCGACCTCGCCCTGTTGCAGCTTCCGCCACAGTTCCGGGTGCCGGACGAGGGTGTGGAGGCCCATGGCGGCGGTGTGGCGGACGGTCTGGACGCCGCCGACGACGATGTTGTCCAGGTTGAGGACGACGTCCTCGACCGGCAGCAGCTTGCCGCCGACCCGGTAGGTCGCCATCTTGCTGATCAGGTCGTCCCGCGGGTCGGTGCGGCGCAGCATCACCTGGTGCAGCAGGTACGGGATGAGCTGCTGGTGGCCGGCCCGGCGTTCCTCGGGGGTGTTGCCGAGGAACGCGACGTCGCAGACCCGTTCGACCATCTCGCGGTCCTTCTCGGGGACGTCCAGGAGGTCGCACATGACGGACAGCGGGAGGGCGGAGACGGCGTCGACGAGGTCCACCTCGCCGAGTTCGACGGCCTTCTCGACGATCGAGGCGGCGAGGTCGGTGATGCCGCGGGCGGCGCCGCGCACCGGGCCGGGGGCGAAGAACGGGTTGGCGGGGGCGCGGAGTTCGCGGTGCCGGGGCGGGTCGGTGAGGGCCATCATCCGGCCGGAGCCGACCGGGACGTTGCCCTCGCCGGCTCCGAGCAGGGAGCCCTGCTCGGAGCTGTAGAGGGCGGCGTCGCGCAGCACCTGCGCGGAGTGACGGTAGGAGAGCACCGACCAGACCGGCCCGTCGTCGACGGTGTCGGTGCGGTGGACGGAGGCCTCCCGGCGCAGCTCGGCGATCAGGCCGGGGGTGTCGGGGCGGGCCCAGAGGTCGGGGTCGGTGAGGTCGACCGCGGTGGTGGTCAGCATGAGAACTCCGTCGTGGACTGGGCGGCGGCGCCGGGCCGCGCGATGAGCGAGGTCAGGACGTCGACCGGGCCGGGCCCGTCGACGGTGGCGAGCAGGTGGCCGCCGGGGACGACGTGGTGGCCGGAGTCGCCGCGGGTGTGGACGGACCAGCCGTCGAGGCCGCCAGCGGTGAGGAGGGGATCCTCGACGCCGACGACGGTGTGCAGGCGGGAGCCGATCGGCGGGTGCGGGCGCGGCCGGTAGGTGGCGACCACGTCCAGGTCGGTCCGGATGCCGCGCAGCGCGTGTTCCTTCAGGTCCGCTTCGCCCTCGACGAGTTCGCCCATGCCGGCGAGGCGGAGCAGGTCGTCGGCGGTGTGCCGGGGGCGGTCCCGGCCGGCCCAGGCGGCCGGCGGCGAGGCGGAGGCGGCGACGACCAGTTCGGGCCGCCGTTCGGCGGGCAGGGCCCGGGCGACCTCGTAGCCGAGCAGGGCGCCGAAGCTCTGCCCGTAGAAGCCGAACCGTCCGGTGAGGTGCGGGGTGAGGGCCTCCACGACGGCGTCGACCAGCAGGTCGAAGCTCGCGGGCATCGGGTGGCCGAGCCGGCCGCCGCGGGCCGGCGGGCGCACCGCCCAGACCTCGGCGGTCGGGGCGAGGGCGCGGGCGAGCGGGGTGTAGGCGGTGGCGTCGCCCCCGGCGTGCGGGAAGCAGAACAGCCGGAACGGGCGGTGCGGTTGGGGCACGGGGACGAACAGCCAGTCCCCCTCGACGCGGGGCCGGACCCGGGTGGCGGTGGTCATGCGCGGCTCACCGGGCCCGGGCGGTCAGCGCGGGCCGGGGGGCGGCGGTGCCGGCCTGCGTGGCCCGCTCGACGGTGGCGGTGAAGGCGGCCAGGTCGGCCGAGTCCAGCAGGTGGCGCAGCTGGAGCTCGATGCCGAGGCGGCGGCGCAGCAGGTGGACGACCCGCAGGGCGGCGAGCGAGTGGCCGCCGAGCGAGAAGAAGTCGTCGGTGGGCACCAGGCCGGTCACGCCGAGGACGGTGCTCCAGACCTCGGTGACCTGGTCGGCCAGTCCCCCGGCGCCCTCGGACGGGTCCGGCGCCGGCGTGGGTTCCGCCCCGGCGGCGGGGACGGGCAGCGCCGCCAGGTCGACCTTGCCGTTCGGGGTGAGCGGCATGGCGTCCAGCACGGTGATCACCGACGGCACCAGGTGGGCGGGCACGGTGGCCCGCAGCCGCTCGGTCAGTGCGGCGGGGGTGACACCGCCGGTGACGTAGCCGGCCAGCCTGCGGTCGCCGGGGACCGGCTCGTACACGGTGACGGCGGCGGCCTGGACGCCCTCCAGCCGGGCCAGGGCGTGCTCGACCTCGCCGAGCTCGATCCGGAAGCCGCGCACCTTGACCTGCCGGTCGACCCGGCCGACGTACTCCAGCAGGCCGCCCGCGCCGCGCCGGGCCTGGTCGCCGGTGCGGTACATCCTCCCTCCGGGCCCGGCCGTCGGGTCGGCGACGAAGCGCTCGGCGGTCAGTCCGGGCCGGCCGACGTAGCCGTGGGCGAGCCCGGGCCCGGCCAGGTACAGCTCGCCGACCACGCCGTCGGCGACCGGGGCGAGCTTCTCGTCCAGCAGGTGGAGGCGCACGCCGGGCATCGGCTCGCCCAGGTGCGGTCCGGGGCCGCTGATCGGCGCGGTGACGGCCTCGACGGTGCATTCGGTGGGCCCGTACAGGTTGAGGGCGTCGATGCCGCCGTCGGCCAGTTCCCGCCAGGTGCGCTCGGGGACGGCTTCGCCGCCCATGAACAGCCGCGGCACCCGGGCGCCGGCGAGCGGCTCGCGCAGCAGCTCCCAGTGCGACGGCGTCAGGTCGAAGTCGGTGACGGCGTGCTCGGCCAGCAGGGCGGCCAGCCGGGCCGGGTCGGCGCGCTGCTCGTCGCCGATGACCAGGACGGTGTCGCCCCGGCAGATCCTGGTCCACTGCGGGACGGAGGCGTCGAAGGAGATGCTGGCGTTCCAGCCGACCACGCCGGGCTCGGCGCGGAGGGCTCCGGTGGCCTCCAGCCCCTCGATCAGTCCGGCGACGGCACCGCGCGGCACCTCGACGCCCTTGGGGCGGCCGGTGGAGCCGGAGGTGTGGATGACGTAGGCCGGGTCGAGCGGGTGGGCCTGCTCCGGCAGTTCGGGCCCGTCGACGGCGGCGTCCGGGCGCAGCACCGGCACGCCCTCGGCGGCGGGGAGGCCGTCGACGCTGATCAGGGCGGCGAGGCGGGCGTCGGAGGCCATGAAGGCGAGCCGCTCGGCGGGGTAGGCCGGGTCGAGTGGGACGTAGGCGGCGCCGGCCCGCCAGACGGCGAGCAGGGCGACCGGCAGGTCGGCGGTGCGGCCGAGGTGGACGCCGACCCGGTCGCCGCGGCCGACGCCGAGGGCGCGCAGGGCGCGGGCCAGTCCGGCGGTGCGGCGGTCGAGGGCGGCGTAGTCGAGGCGGTCCGCGCCGGCGAGGACGGCGGTGCGCTCGGGGTGGGCGGCGACGGTGTCGCGCAGGCGCTGCAGCAGGTCGGTCATGGCGGGTCCTCAGAGGTCTCGGGCGGCGGCGGCCATGGCGTGCAGGGCGGCCGTGTAGGTGTCGATGAACTGCTCGGCGGTGCTGTCGTCGACCAGGGAGCGCTGGTGGTCCACGGCGAGCAGCACGCGCTGGGAGACCGGGTCCTGGATCAGCGAGGCGCCGAAGGCGAAGCTGTTGGGTTCGTGGCGCAGGGTCGGCTCGCAGCCGATCCGGCCGTCCACGATGCGGGCCGAGCTGAGCCGGCCCAGGGCGTGGAAGCGCAGGAAGCCGAACTGGGTGTCCAGCGCGGTGTCGGTCATCAGCCGGGCGAGGCGGGCGAAGGGCACCCGGCGGTGCGGCATCATGTCGAGCTCCTCCCGGTGGACCTCGCGGGCCAGGGCGAGCAGGTCGTCGGTGGGCTCGCAGCTCAGCGGGACGGTGTTGAGGAACAGCCCGTACACCTCGGTGCCGCCGAGCCGTTCCAGCCGGCCGTTGACGGCCAGGCCGGTGGTGACGCGCGGGCGCCCGGTGATGGCGGCGAGGGCGTGCAGGTGGGCGGCGAGCGCGACCGACTTGACCGGCACGGCGAGTGTCTCGGCGACCGACCGCAGCTGTCCGGGCGCTTCGGGCAGCACCCGTTCGACGGTGCGCGACAGCTCGTGCACGTCCTCGCTGCCGGGGAACAGCTGGCCGCTGGCGCCGGACAGCCGCTCGCGCCAGTACTCCAGCGACCGTTCGTCCCGGGCCGCTTCCCGTTCGACGACCACGAAGTCGCGGAAGGCGGTGCGCGGCGGCGGGGTGGGGGCGCCGAGCGGGTCGGCGGCGAGGGCGGTGTGGCGCTCCAGGATCTCGGTGAGCAGCGAGGTGAAGCTCCAGCCGTCCAGGATCGCGTGGTGCTCCGAGACGGTGAGCTGGAAGGCGTCCTCGCCGAGGCGCTGCACGGTGATCCGGAACAGCGGCGGCGCGGTGAGGTCGAAGGGGGTCAGGCGGTGGGCGTCGAAGACCTCCCGGACGGCCGTGTCCTGGTCGGGTTCGCCGCGCAGGTCGGCGAATTCGACGGGGGCGGGCAGCCGGCCGTGGACGAGCTGCAGCGGTTCGCCGTAGCCGGACAGGTCGAGGCCGGTGCGCAGGACGGCGTGCCGGTCCATCGCCTCGGCGACGGAGCGGCGGAAGGCCTGTTCGTCGAGGTCGCCGGAGATCCGGTAGGAGTTGACGTTGTGGTAGCTGTCGGTGCCGCCGGCGATCTCCATGTGGAAGACCATGGAGAGCTGCATGGACACCATGGGGTACGCGTCGGCGAGGCCGGGCGGCAGGTCGGCGCGGTCCTCGGGGGTGATCAGGGCGAAGGGTTCGCGGGCCTCGGCGCCGCCGGTGACGGGCTCGGCCCGCGGCAGCAGGGCGGCGACGGTGGGGGCGTCGAAGACGTCCCGCAGGCTCACCCCCCAGCCGCGTTCGTGCAGCGCGCCGGCCAGTTGGACGGCCCGGATGGAGTCCCCGCCGAGGTGGAAGAAGTCGTCGTGGACGCCGATGCCGTCGACCCCGAGGACCTCCGTCCAGACGGCGGCGAAGGCCTCCTCCTCCGGGGTGCGCGGCTCGACGTGGCGGCCTCCGGTGGCCGTGCTGCGCTGGCCGGGGGCGGGCAGCGCCCCCCGGTCGACCTTGCCGTTGACGGTGAGCGGCAGGGACTCCAGCACGGTGTAGCTCGCCGGGACCATGTACGGCGGGAGCGAGCGGCCGAGGAAGGCGCGGACGTCGGCGGGTTCGCGCCCGGTGACGTACGCCGCGAGGCGGTCCTCGTGCACGGTGACCACGCAGGCGTCGACGTCCGGGTGGGCGGCGAGGGCGTTCTCGATCTCGCCGAGTTCGATCCGGAAGCCGCGCAGCTTGACCTGGAAGTCGGCGCGGCCGATGTACTCCAGGCCGCCGTCGGGCAGTCGGCGGGCGACGTCGCCGGTGCGGTAGAGCCGGGCTCCGGGCGGGCCGTAGGGGTCGGCGACGAAGCGGCCGGCGGTGAGGCCGGGGCGGCCCCAGTAGCCGTGGGCGAGGCTGCCGCCGCCGATGTACAGCTCGCCGGCCGCGCCGGGCGGGCAGGGCCGCAGCCAGTCGTCCAGGACCTGCGCGGTCAGGTGCGGCATGGGCGCGCCGATCAGGCTGCGTTCGAAGCCGGTGCTGTCGGCGAGGTCGTGGGTGGTGACGTGGACGGTGGTCTCGGTGATGCCGTACAGGTTGCAGAGCCGGGCCGGGGGCGGCACGTCGAGCTCGAACCAGCGCTGGACGACGGCCGGGTCCAGCGCCTCCCCGCCGAGCATGATCCACTTCAGCGCGGGCAGGGCGCGCGGGCTGCGGCGCAGCACCGGCTCCAGCTGGCGCAGCGCCGACGGGGTGAGGCACAGGAAGGAGACCCGCTCCTCCTCCAGGAGCTGGGCGAACTCCTCCGGCGAACGGCTCGTCACGTACGGGACGACGACCAGGCGGGCGCCGTGCAGCAGGGCGCCCCACATCTCCCAGACCGTCCAGTCGAAGGCGTAGCTGTGGAACAGCGTCCAGGTCTCCTCCGGGCCGAAGCCGAAGTGCTCCGCGCCGTCCGACATGAGCCGGCTGACGTGCTCGTGGGCGACGGCGACGCCCTTGGGGCGGCCGGTGGAACCGGAGGTGAAGATGACGTAGGCGACGTCGCCGGGGCGGCCGGCTGCGGACGGGCGGGTGTCCGGCCGGGCGGCCAGGTCGGCGGCCTCGGCGGTCAGGTCGTAGGCCTGCCAGGGGCCTTCGGGCACCCGGTCCGCACGGTCGGTGACCACCAGGGCGACCTCGGTGTCCCCGAAGACGAGTGCGGCGCGGTCGGCGGGGGCGGCCAGGTCGACGGGCACGTACGCGGCGCCGGTCTTGAGCACGCCGAGGACGGTGACCAGGACGTCGGCCGTGCGGTCCAGCAGCATGCCGATCCGGTCGCCGGGGCCGGCGCCGCGGGCCCGCAGGGCGTGCGCGAGGCGGTTGGCCCGGCGGTCGAGCTCGGCGTAGCTCAGGGTGCGGTCCTGGTCGCTGACGGCGGGCCGGTCGGGGTGGGCGTCGGCGGCCCGCTCGAACAGGTGGTGCAGGCAGTGGCCGGGGGTGTCGGTGGCGCGGGGGGCGTCCTCACCGCGCGTGGTCAGCCGCAGCACGGTGGCGTCGGGGTCGTCGAGGGCCGCGGTGAGCACGGTGTTCCAGTCGGCCGCCAGGCGCCGGACGGTCTCCGGGTCGAACAGCTCGCTGCGGTACTCGGCCTCGCCGCGCAGGCCGCCGCCGGAATCCTCCCCGTCGGCGCGGGGGGAGGTGTCGCCGCCGTCGAAGACGGACCAGGTGAGGTCGAACTTGCTGGTGCCGTTGGAGCGGACCCGGCTCTCCGCGGTGGCCGGGCCGAGCGCGAACGGGGTGCGGTCCTCGCCGTGGGCGCCGAACACCACCTGGACCAGCGGCGGGTGCTGCGCGGTGCGGGCGGCACCGAGGTGGTCGACCAGCTGGTCGAACGGCACGTCGAGGTAGCCGTAGGCGTCGAAGGCGACGTCCTGGACGTGCTCCAGCAGGTCCCGGAAGGACAGGGTGGGCGAGAGCCGCAGGCGCAGTGGCAGCAGGTTGACGAAGTAGCCGAGCAGGTGCTCCAGTTCGGGGCGGTCGCGGGTGGTGACGGGGGTGCCGATCACCAGGTCGTCGGCGCCGGTCCAGCGGTTCAGCAGCAGGGCGAAGGCCGCCAGCTGGACGGTGAACGGGGTGACGCCCTCCGCCTCGGCCAGGGCGCGGACCCGAGCCGCCGTGCCGGGGGCGGAGCCGAACTCCTCGGTCCGCCCGGCGGCGGAGCGCTCGGCCGGCCGGGGCCGGTCGGTGGGCAGTTCCAGCAGGCCGGGTGCGCCGTCCAGCTGCTCCTTCCAGTAGGTCAGGTGCTCCTCGTAGGAGGTGCCGAGCCGCTCCTCGGCGTGGTCGGCGTACTGCACGGTCAGCTCCGGCAGGACGGCCTCCCGGCCCGCCACGGCGGCGCCGTACAGCTCGGCGAGTTCACGGGCGAAGACCTCGGCGGACCAGCCGTCCCAGATGATGTGGTGGACGGTGAACAGCACCGTGGTGCGCTCGTCCGCGAGCCGGAACGCCTCGGCCCGCAGCAGCGGACCGGCGGCCAGGTCGAAGGGCTCGGCGCAGCGGGCGGCGAGCAGTTCCTCCAACCGGCCGGCCTGCCCGGGGCCGGCCTGCTCCGGCCCGGCCGACGGGCGCAGGTCGGTCACCGCGAGCGGCACCGGCAGGGCGCGGTGCACCTGCTGGCGGGGGCCGTCGGGGTGCAGGGCGAAGGTGGTGCGCAGCGTCTCGTGCCGGGCCACCACGGCGTCCAGCGCGCCGCCGAGCAGGTCGAGGTCGAGCGGACCGGTGACGTCGACGGTCCACGGGGTGCAGTAGGTGACGGCCTGCGGGTCGAGGCGGTCGAGGAACCAGAGGCCGCGCTGCAGCCCGGAGACGGGCGCGGTGCGCGCCGGGTGGTCGGACGGGCTCACGGCCTCGTTCCCTTCGTGTGCGGTGCGGCCCGTCATCGGGCGGCCAGCCGTTCGGCGATGGCGCTCACGGTCCTGGCCCGGAACACCAGTTGCGGGGGGACGCGGGTGCCGGTCTCCCGGGACAGCCGCATCGCGACCCGGACGGCGGCCAGCGAGTTGCCGCCGATCCGGAAGAAGTTGTCGTCCCGGCCGACCTCGGCGAGGTCGAGCACTTCGCGCACGGCGTCGGCGACCAGCCGCTCGGCCCCGGTCAGCGGGTCGGGTGCGGCGGCGCGGCGCCCGGCGGGGGCGGGCAGCGCCCTGCGGTCGACCTTGCCGTTGTGGCTCAGCGGCAGGGCGTCCAGGACGTCGAGGGTGGCCGGCACCATGTGCTCGGGCAGCAGGGCCGCCAGGTGGTCGAGCAGCGCGTCGGGGTCGGGGGCGTCGGCACCGGCGGTGACGTAGGCGGCGAGCCGGCGGTCGCCCGGGGCGGGCTCGTGCACGGTGACGACGGCCTCCTGGACGGCCGGGTGGCGGGTGAGCGCGTCCTCGACCTCGCCGGGCTCGACCCGGAACCCGCGGATCTTGATCTGGTCGTCGATCCGGCCGGTGACCTCCAGCAGGCCCTCCGCGCTGACGAAACCGAGGTCGCCGGTGCGGTAGAGGCGCTCGCCGGGGGCGCCGAACGGGGAGGCGACGAAGCGTTCGGCGGTCAGCCCGGACCGGCCGAGGTAGCCGTGGGCGAGACCGCCGCCGGAGGCGTACAGCTCGCCCGTGACACCGGGCTCGACGGGGCGCAGCAGCGCGTCCAGGACGTGGACGCCCTTGCCGTTCAGCGCGGCGCCGATCGGCACCGAGCCGCCGGTCAGGTCGGCTGGGGTGACCCGGTGGCAGGTGGTCAGGCCGAGGCTCTCGACCGGGCCGTAGCCGTTGGCGACCCCGAGGCCCGGGTGGTTCTCCAGGGCCTTCGCGACGTGGGTGACGGAGGCCCGCTCGCCGGCCGTGAAGGCGAGCTTCAGCCCGTCGTAGGTCTCCGGGAACTCCTCCAGCAGGAAGTTGAACAGGCTGGCGGAGAGCTGGAGCTGGGTGACGCCGTGGCGGCGGGTCAGCTCGGCGATGGTCTGCGGGTCGGGCCGCTGGCCGGGCTGCAGGACGCAGCTGCCGCCGAAGCAGAGGGCGCCGTAGAGCTCCAGGGCGAAGGCGTCCCAGGAGACCGGCGAGCACTGCAGCCAGACCTCCTGCGGGCCGAAGCGGGCGTAGTCCTGGCCGAGGTAGGTGGTGGTGAGCGCCCGGTGCGGGACGGCCACGCCCTTGGGGCGGCCGGTGGAGCCGGAGGTGAACATCACGCAGGCGAGGTCGGCGCCGTCGACCGGCAGGCCCAGGTCGTGCGCCGCGTACCGGGCGAGTTCGGCGGCCGAGGAGTCCAGGTCGACCTGGTTCGGGACGTCGAACGGCACGGTGGCGCGCCGGTGGGTGACCACCGTGGCGGCGCCGGTGTCGGCGACCGCGCCGGCCAGCCGCTCGGCCGGGAAGTCCGGGTCCAGCAGGGTGTAGGCGGCGCCGGTCTTGAGCGCCGCCAGCAGGGCGGTGACCATCTCGGGCCCGCGGTCGGCCAGCACCGCGACGGTGTCGCCGCGGCCGATGCCGAGGCCCGTCAGATGGCGGGCGAGCCGGTTCGCGGCGGCGTTCAACTCGCCGTATCCGACGGTGCGTTCGCCTGCGATCAGGGCGGTGGCGTGCGGGGCGCGGGCGGCCTGCGCCTCGAACAGGGCGTGCACCGGCACCTCGGCGGCGGAGGCCAGGGTGCCCAGCCACTCCTCGCACAGGCCGGACATGGTGGCGGGCCCGAACAGGTCGCTGTCGTACTCGAAGCGGCCGGTGAAGCCGGTGCCGAGGTCGTCCACGGAGACCGACAGGTCGAAGCGGGAGACCGGGTTGGAGTGCAGGGCCCGGGTGACCTGGTGGCCGCCGACCGTGAACGGCCGGGTGTCCAGCGGGTGCAGCTCCAGCAGCACCTGGCAGAGCGGGTTGCGGTCCTCGGGGCGCTCGTCGAGGACGGCGCTCGCGATGTCGTCGAAGGGCACCTCCTGGTGCCGGTACCCGGCGATCGACACCTCGCGCACGTGCCGGACCAGCTCGCGGAAGGAGGCGCCCTCCTCCAGCTTCAGCCGCAGCGGCAGCAGGTTGACGAAGTAGCCGATCAGGTCGTCGAGTTCGGCCCGGCCGCGGACGTTGACCGGGGAGCCGAGCACCAGGTCCCGCTGCCCGGACCGGCGGTGCAGGGTGAGCGCCAGCCCGGCGAGCAGCACCATGAACGGGGTGGCGTCCTCGCTGCGGGCGAGCGCCCGGACGGCCTCGGCGACCGGGTCCGGCATCGTGAAGCGGTGGAAGGCCCCGCGGAAGGCCTGCTCCTCCGGCCGGGGGTGGTCGGAGGCCAGCGCCGGCTCCGTCGGCGCGTCACGCAACTGCTCGCGCCAGTAGTCGAGTTGGCGATCGGTGGTGTCGTCCCGGTACTGCCAGGCGGCGTAGTCGCCGTACTGGACGGCGAGTTCCGGCAGCTCGGCCGGACGGCCCTCGGCCGCCGCCGCGTACAGCTCCTGGAGTTCGGCCTCCAGCACGGCCAGCGAGCCCTCGTCCCAGACGATGTGGTGGAGCAGCAGCAGCAGCGTGGTCGCCCCGCCGGCCCGGAAGACCCGGGCCCGCACCAGCGGCCCCCGCTCCAGGTCGAAGGGCTCCAGCGCCGCCTCGGCGACCAGGTCGTCCACTCGGTCGGCGGTGGTCTCGGTGAGCGTGAACGGCAGCTCCACCGCCGGGTGGACGACCTGGCGCGGGCCGTCCTCGGCGAGCTCGAAGGTCGTCCGCAGGCTCTCGTGCCGCGCCACCACCCCCGCCAGCGCGCGCCGCAGCAGCTCCGGGTCGACCGGCCCGGCGAAGCGGAACACCCAGGGCACCACGTAGGTCGGCGCGTCCGGGTTCCACTGGTCGAGGAACCAGAGGCCGCGCTGGAACTTGGACAGCGGGGCCACGGTGGCGCCCGTACGGACCAGTTCGGGGCGCTCGCCGCCGGTCGCGGAGCTCACCGCGGCGGCGAACTCGGCCAGCGTCGGCGCGTCGAAGATGGTGTACGGCGACACCATGCCGAAGACGTCGAAGACCCGGCCCACCACCCGCACCGCGGTCAGCGAATCGCCGCCCAGGTGGAAGAAGTTGTCGTCGGCGCCGACCTCTGGCACCCCGAGCACGTCCGCCCACACCGCCGCGATCAGCTGCTCGGCGGGAGTGCGCGGCGGGCGGCCGACCGGCTTGGCCTCGGCCGCGGCCTGCGGCGCGGGCAACGCCGCGCGGTCCACCTTGCCGCCGGCGGTCAGCGGGAAGGCCGCCAGGGCGGTCAGCGTCGCCGGGACCAGGTGCTCGGGCAGCCGCTCCGCCAGCCAGGGCCGGACCACGGCGTACTCCGGCGCGGCGCCGGTCACGTACGCGGCCAGCCGGCCCTCGTGCGCCACCACGACGCAGCCGGTGACACCGGGGTGACCCGCCAGCACCTGCTCGACCTCCCCCGGCTCGACCCGGAAGCCCCGGATCTTCACCTGGTGGTCGCTGCGGCCGAGGAACTCCAGCGGGCCGTCCTCGACGGTGCGGCGCACCACGTCGCCGGTGCGGTACATCCGCGCTCCGCCGGGCTGTTCCTGTTGTCCGTCGGACGGGTCCGCGAACGGGTCCGCGACGAAGCGGTCGGCGGTCAGGCCGGGGCGGCCGAGGTAGCCCGAGGCCAGCAACGGCCCGCCGACGTACAGTTCGCCGGCCTCGCCGGGCGGCACCGGCCGCAGCCGCTCGTCCAGGACGTAGAGCCGCCGGGCGCCGAGCGCGGTGCCGATCGGCACCCGGGACGCCACCTGCTCACCGGCCAGCCGGTGGGTGGTGGCGGTGACCACGGTCTCGGTGGGCCCGTACGCGTTCAGCAGCGGCACCCCGGTCGCCGCCCACCAGGCGGAGGCGGTGGCGGGCTCCAGCTTGTCGCTGCCCGAGATCATCAGCCGCAGGGTGCTCGGCACTCGGCCGCCCAGGGCCGCCACCACGTCCTGGAAGTAGCCGGCGGCCAGGTTGGCGACGGTGACGCCCTCGGCGTCCAGCAGGTCCAGCAGCTCGGCCGGGGCCAGGAGTTGCTGCTCCGGGAGGACCAGGCAGGCCCCGGCGGACAGGGCACCGAGCACCTGCTCCACCGCCACGTCGACGGTCGGGCGGGCGAACTGCAGCACCACGTCCTGCTCGGTGAGGCCGAAGGTCCCGACCACGGCGGCCAGGTGGCCGGTGAGCGCTGCGAGCGGCACGTGCACGCCCTTGGGGCGG
Organism: Kitasatospora sp. NPDC048545; assembly: GCF_040651155.1. Lineage (NCBI taxonomy): Bacteria > Bacillati > Actinomycetota > Actinomycetes > Kitasatosporales > Streptomycetaceae > Kitasatospora > Kitasatospora sp. NPDC048545. Next base: position 33,670 of record NZ_JBEZIQ010000015.1, on the reverse strand, counting down.
CCGGTGGTGCCGGAGGTGTAGATGACGTAGCCGGCGGCCGCGTCCGCCGTGCCCAAGGCCCCGGCGAGCCCGGTGAGCCCCGCGCCTTCGGTGAGCGCGGTGCCTTCGGTGAGCCCGGCGCCTTCGGTGAGCGCGGTGAGCGCGTCGCCGTCGAGGGCGAGGGAGGCTCCGGCGTCCTCGGTGATCCAGCGGTTGCGCTCCTCGGGGGCCTCCCGGTCCAGCGGCAGACAGGTGGCGCCCGCCCGCAGCACCGCCAGCAGCGCGACCACGTGGTCCAGCCGGTCGCGCCCGGTGACGGCGACCGTCCGCCCGGGGGCGATCCGGGCGGCCAGGGCGGCGGTCAGGCCGTCCAGCTCCCGGTAGCTGACGGTCCGGCCGCCGGCCCGGACGGCCGGCCGCTCCGGGAAGCGGCGGACGGCGGAGGCGAACGGCGCGAATTCGGGTGCCGTGAATTCGACGGGGAAACCGCGAGAGGACATCATCCAACCCCAGATCGTGAGAGAAACCGGCGACGAAAGCGACGATAGGGGGAATTCGACGGCCCTATCGGCAGAAAGAGCGGAAGGAAATCGGCAGTTTCATCATGCCGCTTTCCGGGCAGGCCAGAGCTACCGGCCGGGCGTGATTCAGAAACCCTCGGAGGACCAGACGTCCTCCCGGCCGAGGGCCTGCGGCGCGTATTTTCCGAGCGCACTGATCAGCAATCCGAGTTCCAGTGCCAGGCATTCCGTGAAACGGCGGAGCCCGGATTCCCGGTCCTCCGCGACGGCCAGCAGCGCGGCCCGTCCGAGGCCCACCGCGCGGGCGCCCAGCGCCAGGCTCTTGACCGCCCGGGCACCTTCCCAGATCCGCCCGGAGACCAGCAGGCTCGGCGGCGGGTCGGCCGCCAGGCGGCGCAGGCACTCCGCCAGCGGCAGTCCGACGTGCGGCAGGAACACCCCGGGTGCCCAACCGGTGCCGCCCTCGGCGCCGTCCACCACGACGGCGTCCGCGCCGGCCTCGTGCGCGACCCGGGCGGCCTCGGCCACGTCGCGGCCCGGGTAGAGCTTCACCCAGATCCGCACCCGCGGGTAGTTGTTGCGCATCAGCCGGATCTGCTGGCGCAGGATCTCCGCCGTGAAGGTGCCCGGGGTCGCGGCGCGCAGCACCCGGCCGTCGCCGAACAACGGGTCCAGCCCGAAGCGGTCGCCGAGCGCGGCGGCGGCCTCGGCCTCCAGTACGGTCATCCCTCCCAGGCCCGGCTTGGCACCCTGGCCGACCTTCAACTCGAAGGCCAGACGCCCCGATTCGAGCAGCGGCCGGGCGGCCGGATCGCTGTGGACGAGGTTCCACACCTCGGCGTCGGCGTCCTCCGTGCTCTGCTGAACGGCCACGCCGCCCAGCCCGTCCGGGAGTTCCTCGCCGTAGGCGCGCAGCCGCCCGAGCAGGGTGCGGTCGGCCGCCTCGCCGAGCCGCCCGTAGCCGTTGACCGGCACCACGTTCTCGCCGATCACCATCGGGATCCCGAGCGCCCCGGCCTGCCGGCTGAGGGCCAGGCCCAGGTCGCCGCCGGCGGCCCGGGTGGAGCCGGTCGCGGACACGTACACCGGCAGTGCGGAGGCGAACCCGCCGATGGTGGTGGCGAGTTCGACGTCCCGGTAGTCGGGCTCGCGGCCGAGGTCGATCAGCTTGGCGAGCCGCTGCGGCAGGAACAGCGGCGGGACGATCCGCAGCGCGTCCAGGGCGTCCGGCCGAGCCGATCCGTCGGTCCCGTCGGTCCCGTCGGTCCCGGCTGCGCCGAACAGCACGTGCCCGTACTCCTCGGCGGGCGGGAACGCGGCGGCCGCTCCGGCGCGGGCCCGCCGCCGGACCTCCTCCTCCGGGAAGCCGGGTGCGCTGAGGTCGCTCACGGCGACACCACCCCCGCGAGCTTCGGGAAGGCGCTGACCTGCCAGACGGCGTCCAGTCCGGCGACGAAGCGGGTGAGCCGCTCGACGCCGATGCCGAAGCCGGCGCTGGCGGGCACGCCCTCGCGCACCAGGTCCAGGTACCAGCGGTACTTCTGCGGGTTCTCGCCGGTCTCCCGCATGCGGGTGATGATCTCCGCGTAGTCGTTGGTGCGCTGGCTGCCGCTGCACAGCTCGCCGTAGCCCTCGGGCGCGAGCAGGTCGAAGTTGCGCAGCAGGCCCGGGTCGTCGGGGTGCTCGCGGTCGTAGAAGCCGCGCGAGCCCTTCGGGTAGTCGGTGACGAAGAACGGCCGGTCGCGTCGGGCCGACAGCAACGCCTCGCCCTCCCAGTCGAGCTCGGCGTCGGAGCTCTGCGGGTGGCCGATGCCCCGGAGTTCGGCGACCGCCTCGGCGTGCCGGACGCGTCCGAAGGAGCCCTTCAGGAGTTCGGCGAACGCCTGCGGGTCCCGGCCGAGTTCGGCGAACTCCTTGGGCAGCTCGCGGACCGTGCTGTCGACCATGTGCACCACCAGGTCCTCGGCCAGCTGGACGACGTCGTCCCGGCTCGCGCCGGCGACCTCTACGTCCAGCTGGTGGAACTCGGCCAGGTGCCGGCTCGTCCCCGCGGTCTCCAGGGGTTCCAGGCGGACGTTCGGGGCGATGCAGAAGATCTTGTCGAAGGCCAGCAGCGAGGCCTGCTTGTACAGGATCGCGCTGGTCATCAGCTTGTAGCGGTGGCCGTAGAAGTCGATGTCCACCTGCTTGGAGCCGCGCGCGCCGGGGTCGGTGACCGGACCGATGATCGGCGGCAGCAGCTCGGTGAAGCCGCGGCCGCGCAGGAACTCGCGCGCCGCGGTCAGCAGCTGCTGCTGGATCCGGAGCGCGCTGCGGGTGGCCGGCGTGGTCAGGTGGCGACCCGGGTCGGTCGGGGGCAGGGGAGCGGATTCGGGCATGGTCGGGGTCCTCGTCTCTCGGGGAGGGTCTGGTCTCGGGGAGGATCTGGTCTCGGGGATGGAGCGGTTCAGGGAAACGGGGCGGTTCTCGGCGGGCGGGCGCGGTTCTCGGGCAGGGGTGTCCGGGGACTGCCCGGCCGGGTGCGGCCCCGGGTGCCTCAGCGCGAGGCCGGCAGGCCCCGGGGGGCAGGCGTCGCGGCCGAGCGCACGTCCTGGCCGTCGTAGCGGCGCCGGACGTGGGAGAGGGCGGCGAGCAGTCCGGCCGAGCCGAGGATCGGCGGACGGCCGCCCTCGACCAGCCCGGCGATCGGCATCGAACCGACGGCGGACCAGTACAGCCGGCCGTCCGGGCCCAGTGAGCTGCGCGTCCTCCCGGCGTTGTCGGGGTGGAGGCAGTACGGCACGTCCAGGTAGCCGGCCGCGAACGCCTTCACCATGGCCCGCCCGAGGTCGGCGTCCAGGTCGAGCACGGCGCCGATCAGGGCCCTGGCCTCGGTCTCGATCCCGGTGTCCGGCGGCGCGGCCGGCCGCGGGCGGGTGCGCTCGGCCGTGGCGGCCGCGGCGGCGGCCTCCAGGGCCCGGACGTTCTCGGCGACCGTCGGGATGCGGTGCGCCTCGGCCGTGGTCTTGACGATCAGCCGGGCGGCACCGCCGCGCACGGCGAGCCGCGCCGCGTCCTCCAGCAGCCGCCGCGCGCCGGCGGGCGAGCGCGGGTAGACGCCCATGTACGCGTACACCACCAGGTGCCGGTCGACGTCCGCGAGCAGCTCGTCCGCGATCCGGCCGAGCGCGGCCAGGGCCTCCTCGTCCTGGTGGGCGCTGGTCTGCTGGGCGTAGCTGAGCGAGATGCTGCGCAACCCGTGCTGACGGAAGAACATCGCCTCCAGCACGCTGATGGCGATCAGCAGCGAGGGCGGGCAGAGCTGGCCCATCATGCAGCCGCCGAACGTCTCCAGGTGCGGTTCCGCCCCGAACGCACGGATGGAGGCGAGGAGTTCGCAGCTGCGCCGCCAGCAGGCCACCGCCTCGTGGAGCGGGGTGCGGCCGTACGGCAGGCAGTAGGAGACCGGCCCGCCCTCGGTGGCGTCCAGTCCGGCCGCCAGCAGCGCCTCGAAGATCCGTTCCGGTGCCGCCGAACCGTGCCGGACCTGTACCGGGAAGCCGGCGTCCGCCACCCCGTGCAGGACCGCCCGGGTGACCTCGACCGGGTGGGTGGCGATCGGGTAGCCGTTGAGGCCGGCCCCGACGGCCAGGGCGCGCCGCGCCGCGCCGAGGTCTCCGGTGCGGGTGTAGCTGTCCAGGGTGATGGTGCCGACAGTGACGGCGGCCGCCCCCCGGGTGGCGAGCAGGCCGTCCCGCATCCGGGCCGCCTCCGCCATCCCCATCCGGGGCTGCACCACCAGGGCACCGGCCTCCGCGGCCTGCGCCACGAACGCGCCGAAGCCGGTCACAGCAGGACCCGGGAGCGCAGCCCGTCGACGAATTCGCGGAACGGGGCCACCGAGGCGCCCTCCTCGAAGACGGCGTCGAAGCCGGCCGCCAGCAGCGTCCGCTCGCGGTCGGGGTCGTCGGCCCCGGCGATGCCGAGCTTGCCGCCGATGACGGTCGGCGTGCGCCGTAGTTCCGGGCAGGCGCGCAGGGACGGGATCACCCTCAGGCCCTCCTGGTGGCCGTGCCCGTTGACGCTGCTGATCACGATCAGGTCCGGCACGATCCGCCGGCATTCGGCGAGCAGCAGCGCGTCCGGGACGCAGGCGCCCAGGTTCGTCACCCGGTGGCCCATCTCCTCCAGCAGGAGTTGCAGGAACACCAGGTTCCAGGTGTGCGAGTCCGAGGCCATCGTCGTCACGACGACGTCCAGCCCGCCGGGTTCGGCATTTCCGTGCTGCACAACTCAGCCCTCATCGGTAGAGATCGTCGATGGATTTCCGCCGACGCCCGGGCCGGCGGACCGGGGATTCCGGCGCGTGTTCCGCGGCGGCCCGGCCCACGGAGAACGTTAGGAACGATCGGGCCGGGCAAGCGGCAGCTCCTGCGGCACAATGCGGCAGAATCGACGGCCCGCCGGGGCCCGCCGTCGGCTCACGGCGCCGCGCCACCGCCCCCGCGCCCGCGCCCCGCACCCCCGCGCCCGCGCCCCCACCCCACGACCGGGCGTCCGGTCGGCCCGCGCCGTCAGCCCGCGACGGCGAGCAGCGGCACGTCCCCGGCCGGGGCCAGCCGGAGCCCCGGCTCCTCCCGGACCAGGCGTCGGCACAGGTTGAGCACCGTGAACCGCACGCCGTCCCGGGCGGGCACGCTGCGGATCAGCCCGCGCGACAGCAACTCGTGCACCGTCGCCAGGCAGGTCTGCAGCGCCCAGCCGGTGCGGACCACCGCATCCTCCCCGGACCAGTCCCCCGGTTCGTCCACGAGGACCTCCAGCAGCTGACGCTGGCGGTCCGTCAGCCGTCGGATCGCCGGCTCCACCTCGTCGCGGACGTCACCGCGCGCGCCGAACACCAGCGGCGGTGCGGCCAGTGTGAACGGGACGGCCGCCAGCCGGGCGACCAGCTGGCCGGTGGACTGCACCAGCGCCCAGCCCGCCGCGCGCTCCAACGCGCCCGGCAGGCCGTCCAGGTGGCGGCAGAGCTCGGCGACGGCGGGTGCCTCGGAGCGCTCCAGGGTGTAGCCGGGGCGCAGCCGGCTCAGGTGCGAGAGCAGCAGCCGGACGGCTCCGACCTGCGCCAACGCCTCCGGTTCGGCGTCGAGTTCGGGGGCCGGGACGGGCAGTGGCGCGAGCGGGATGACCTGGCCGCCGGGCAGCGGCCGGGCCTCGCGGGCGGTGATCAGCACCCGGAGCCCGGGGCAGTGTTGGAACAGGGCGTCCAGCTGTCCGGCGTCCACCCCGTTGTCGGCGCCGTCCAGCACCAGCAGGGCGGGCCGGTCGCCGATGTCCCGGGCGAGGCCGTCCGGCAGGCCGCGCCAGGGGTGCGGGCCGACGCCGCAGTCCACCCAGCGCACCGACCAGCGGGCGGCCAGGTGCACCCGGCGGGCGACCTCCAGGGCGAGCCGGGTCTTGCCCACCCCGCCGAGGCCGACCAGCGAGACCAGCCGGTCCCCGTGCACGGCGAAGGCGTCGACCAGGACCTCGGTCTCCATCTCGCGGCCGACGATCGCCCCGCGCGCCACCGGCGGCGCGGCCGGTGCCGGCACCGTCGCCGGTTCGTCGGCGAGCGGGTGCCGGCGGGCGGCCTCCTCGAAGTCCGTCCGGCTGCGGCCCTCCAGCCGCAGCGCGTCCGCCAGCAGCCGGACGGTCTCATTGCGGGGCCGGCGCACCCGGCCGCTCTCCATGTCCCGGATGGCCCGCACGCTCAGGGTGGCGTGATCGGCCAGGCACTGCTGGGTCAGCCCGATCCGCTCGCGCCGTACCCGCAGCTGCTCGCCGAAGCCCGCCGCCGTCCTCACCGCTTGCACCGACTGCCCGCTGTCCATGCCTCGTCTGCCCTTCCGTGGTTCGGACTCTCGCCGGAGGTCCGGTCCGGCGGCAGCAGCACTGGGTGCCCGCGCGGCCCGTGGTCCGGCCGTACTGGCCCCGGTGGTCAGGCTGTGGCCTCCGAACCGGTTCCCTCCGGTTCCCGATGCTCCAGGCTCGGCGTCTACGTCCGATCAACGGCCGATCACCGGCCCCACCCGCGACCTTCACGTGGGCCTCACATCACGTTCGGCGGACCGCCGGAAGTACCGCCGGTACCGCCCGTGAAGGGGTCCAACCGACCAGGGGCCCGGCCGGGGACGCCCGAGCCGGGGCGACGGCAGCGGGTACGGGCGGCCGGGCACGGGCGGGGGCAGCAGCAGGGCGGGGCCGGGGTCCGGCGACAGGGACCGACCCGGCGGGAACCGATCAGACCGGGGCACACGCGGACCGAAGCGGGCGGGATGGGACGATACCTGCCATGTCCACCAAGTCTCCATCGGTCCGGGGCGACGGCGCCCCGCCCGACCCGCTCTGCCGTCTGCTGCTCGACCTCGGCGAGGCCCTGCTGGGCGGCGGCCTTCCCGTCCACGAGGTCGAGGAGGAACTCCGCGGCCTGGGACGGGCGTCGGGCGCTCCGGAGGTGCGGGTCGCGGCCCTGACCAACGGGCTGTTCGTCGCCCTGGGCCCCGACGAGGGCGCCAGGTTCCAGCCGGTGGGCGCCGCCCTGCGGTTCGAGCAGACGGCGGACGTCCTCCACCTGGTGCACCGGCTGCGCGCCGGTGAGCTCGACGGGCCGCGGGCCCTGGCCGAACTGGACCGGATCCGGCGGGCGCCGGCCCACTGGCCCACCTGGGTGGCGGACCTCGGGGCGCTGCCGGTCGGGGTGGGCGTCTGCCTCTTCCTGCAGCCGGCGGCGGCGAACGTGCTGGCGGCCGGGCTCGGCTCGCTGATCGTGGTGGGGCTGACCGTGCTCGCCCGGCGGATGCCGTACCTGCGGCCGCTGCTGCCCGTCACCGCCGGGTTCCTGGTGTCCCTGCTGGTCCTGACGCTCGCGCGGGCCTCGCTGCTGGACGGCCCGCTGCGGACGATCGTGGCCACGCTGGCGATCCTGCTGCCGGGCGGGCTGCTGGTCACCGGACTGTCGGAGATCGCCGCGGGTGCGGCCAGTGCGGGTTCGGCCCGGCTGGTGTCCGGCGCGGTGCAGCTGACGCTGTTCCTCGCGGGGCTGGTGGCGGCCGCGACCGCGACCGGCATGCCGGCCTCGGCGCTGGCGAACGTCCAGGTGGCGAAGCCGAGTTGGTGGGTGATCGGGCTGGGGCTGGCGATCGCGGTGGCCGGGCTGGTGGTCAACGTCCACACCCCGCCCTCGGCCGTCCCGTGGATCGTCGTGGTGATCGCGGTGAGCGCCACCGTCCAGGTGACGGTGGGGATGGCGCACGGCGCGGCGATCGGCGGCCTGGCCGGGGCGGTCTCCGCCGCGTGCGCGGCCACCCTGGTGCACTGGCTGCCGGGCGGTCCGCTCTGGCAGGTGCTCTACCTCCCGGCGTTCTGGATCGTGGTGCCGGGCTCCTTCGGCCTGCTGAACACCGCCCAGATCGAGGTCGGCAACGGGGCGCAGGCCGTGCTGGCGGCCGTGTCGGCGCTGTTCGGGGTGTCGATCGGCACCCTGATCGGCTCGGTCATCGGCCGCATCCCCCGCCCCTCCCTCGCCGTGCTGCAACCCCGGGGCTGAAACGGGGCTGGACCGGGTCCGCACCCGGGCCCCGAACCGCGTCCCGACCGGGCCGAACCGGGGCGCGGCGCGGCCCGGTTCGGCCGGGCGTGACGGACGCGAAAAGGGGCCGGGAGCCCCGGTCAGGCATGGCGCAGGGCCTCGGTGAGGCGGTCGGCCGCCTCGACGACGGCCCGGGAGAGCTGCGCACCCGGGTGCCGGGTGAGCCGTTCGATCGGGCCGGACACGGAGACAGCGGCCACGACCCGGTCGGACGGTCCGCGGACGGGCGCGGAGACGGAGGCGACGCCGAGTTCGCGTTCGCCGATGGACTGCGCCCAGCCGCGGCGCCGTACGCCGCTGAGCGCGGTGGCGGTGAACCGGGCACCCTGCAGGCCGCGGTGGAGCCGCTCGGGTTCCTCCCAGGCGAGCAGGACCTGTGCGGCGGAGCCGACCTTCATGGGGAAGGTGATGCCCACCGGAACGGTGTCGCGCAGGCCGGAGAGGCGTTCGGCGGCGGCCACGCAGATCCGGATCTCGCCCTGCCGGCGGTAGAGCTGGGCGCTCTCGCCGGTGATGTCCCGCAGGTGGGTGAGGACCGAGCCGGCGGCGGCCAGCAGGCGGTCCTCCCCCGCCGCGGACGACAGCTCGCCGAGCCGGGGGCCGAGGACGAACCGGCCCTGCATGTCCCTGGTGACCAGGCGGTGGTGTTCGAGTGCCACGGCCAGCCGGTGGGCGGTGGGCCGCGCCAGTCCGGTGGCGGCGACGAGTCCGGCCAGGGTGGTGGGACCGGCCTCCAGGGTGCCGAGGATCGAGGTGATCTTGTCGAGCACGCCGACACCGCTCGTGTTCTGCATGGATGGGTACTCCGTCTCAGATCCCGTGAGCGGCGGGCGGGCCGTGCTCACGGAGGCTCCCCGCGGGGAGCGGGGGGTGGTCAGCGAGGACGGGCCGGAGAAGTCGGCCGATTGCCTGCGCCGGGCACGAGACGGGTACGCGAAAGGGCCGGGGCGGGAAGCGCCCGGGCGAAGGACAGCACAGAGAGCACCGTGTCTCCTCATCTTTCCCGCGCCACAGTGGCGGCAGGCCGGAGTTGGCACTGATCCCGGACGGCACGGCGCGTACTTCGGACGCCGGGTCGACCGGGGAGCTGCCGGGGCTTCGTAGGGCCGGTCCCTCCACCCCTCTGGATGATTCGCCAGGAACCATACAAGATTCCCCGGGCCGCTCGCCAAACCTCCCCCCTCCCCCACCGCGTACGGAAGGCGGGCACCCGCACCGGCGTCGGCGCGGGCGCCGGCCCCGTCGGCCCGGCCGCCGCACCCCGCGCGGCCGCCCCGCCAGCGGTCCGGAGGGGCGCCCACCCCCGTGTGGCACAGTGGCCGCACGCCCCCGCCCGGGGGACACGCCGTCACGAACCGAGGACTCCCGTGCCCGAGTACAAGCCCGCGCCGCGCACGGTCGTCGAAGCCTGCTTCGACCCCCGGGGCACCGCCTCGCTCGACTACGTCTACGACGTCGCCGCGGCGGCCGGCCTCGCGGACCAGCCGGTGCGGCTGGCCGTCCGCCGCCTGGAGGCAGCGGGTGTGCTGCGCCAGGAAGGGCGGGGCCGCAAGGGCCGTCTCCACCTGACCGATGCGGGCCGGCTCCGCACCGACGCGGACGCCCGGTTCATCGCCCTCGCCCACGCGCAGGACGCCGGACTCGCCCCCTGGGACGGACTCTGGCGCCTCTACGCCTTCTCCGTCCCCGAGCAGCGCCGGGCCGAACGCGACGCGCTCCGCACCGCGCTGACCCGGCTCGGCGGCGTCCCGCTCGCGCCCGGCACCTACGTCAGCCCGCACGACCTCCTGCGGGAACTGACCGACGAGACCTCGCAGTCCACCGTCGACTCCTACCTCATCACCGCGGAGGCCACCCGCCTCGCCGGCCCCGGATTCTCCGACCCCGCCACCACCGCGGAACGCCTGTGGCCCGCGGCCGACACCCTCGCCGCGTACGGCCCGCTCGCCGACGCCCTCGACCACGCCGGCCGGGGCGCCCCCGCCGACGGCCCGACCGGCGCCGCGCACGGCTCCACCGGCCTCGTCGCCACCGCGCTGCGCCTGGCCGACGCGTTCGGCCACGCGCTGGAGCAAGACCCGCTCCTCCCCCCGGAGCTGCGGCCCTCCCCCTGGCCGCCCGCCCGCCTGCGGCACGTCTTCCAGGAGCGGTGGACCGCGATCCGCGAGCAGGCACCGGACCTCTCGCTCTTCCGCGCCTTCGACCCGCCCGCGGCCGAGCGGGGCTAGCTGTCCCAGCGGCCGGAGTCGACACCGAACCACGGACCCCGGCGCCCGACGCCCGCGGTCGGCGTCACCCGCCCAACAGGCCCCGGACGGCGGCGAGTTCCTCCGCACCCGCGTGCACGGCGGCCGCGATGGAGTCCAGGCTCCCCGCGCCGACCGGGATGCGCACCGGCAGCGGAGCGTCGGCGACGACGATCCGCAGGACGTCCCGGGCGAAGTCCTCGGGTCGGCTGACCGTCGGCAACTGCGCCATCCCGCGCAGCTGTTCGCGCATCGGCTCGGTGGCGTCCCGGTAGAGCGCGGAGCGGTCGGCGGCATCGGTGAGCGAGGTGTCGTAGCGGGTGGCGTAGCCGGCGGGCTCCAGGGCGGCGACCCGGATGCCGAACGGCGCGGCCTCGGCGGCCAGGGCCTGCGTCATGCCTTCCAGCGCGTGCTTGCCGGTGACGTACGCGCCCCGGGATTCACGGCCGTCCGGGCACCGCCCGCCCCGCCGTCACCAGCGGTCGTGCACCTGCGGCCGGATCCGGCGGTCGTACAGCTCCCGCACCGCCGCCAGGGTGGCCTGCGGCAGCGGCGCGAGGCCGGCGGCAGCCGCGTTGGCCCGCGCCTGCGCCACGTTGCGGGCGCCGGGGATCACCGTCGTCACGCCCGGCTGCTGGACGATCCAGCGCAGCGCCGTCTGGGCGGCGGTGGCGCCCTCCGGCGCGAGCGCGGCGAACTCGGCGGCCGCCTCGACGCCGGTGGCGAAGTCCACCCCGGAGAAGGTCTCGCCCTGGTCGAAGGCCTCGCCGTGGCGGTTGTAGGTGCGGTGGTCGTCCGCCGGGAAGACGGTGCGTTCGCTGTAGCGGCCCGAGAGCAGCCCCGAGGCCAGCGGCACCCGGGCCAGGATCCCCACGCCGGCCGCGGCGGCGGCGGGCAGCACCCGCTCCAGCGGCTTGAGCCGGAACGCGTTGAGGATGATCTGCACGCTCGCCACGCCCGGGCGCGCGATCGCGGTCAGCGCCTCCGCGCAGGTCTCCACGCTCACCCCGTACGCGGCGATCCGCTCCTCCGCGACCAGGGTGTCCAGCGCGTCGAAGACCTCGTCCGAGGAGTAGACGGGCGTCGGCGGGCAGTGCAGCTGCACCAGGTCGAGCCGCTCCACGCCCAGGTTGGACCGTGAACGGTCCGCCCAGGCACGGAAGTTCGCGAGGTGGTAGTGCTCGGGCCGCTGCTCGACCCGGCGGCCGAACTTGGTGGCGACGAAGACCTCGGCCTCCGGGCGGTCCTTCAGGAAGCGGCCGATCAGCCGCTCGCTGCGCCCGTCGCCGTAGACGTCGGCGGTGTCGAAGAGCGTGACGCCCGCCTCCACGGAGGCCTCCAGCACGGCCAGGGCGTCCTCCTCACGGACGTCCCCCCAGTCCGCGCCGAGCTGCCAGGTACCGAGTCCGACGATCGAGACGGGCCGGCCGGTGCGGCCGAGTACGCGCTGTTCCATGGGACGAGCCTCTCACGTCGATCGCCGCGGCGGCCGGTCCGCGCGTGCGCCCCGCCGCCGTCCGGGCCCGGCGAGCGGCGCCGCCGGACGGGAGCGGCCCCGGCGGCTCCACGGGCGGATGTGCGCGCGGGTGCGCACGGGAACGCCCTACGATGGGCGGATGAGCACCGGCACCGATCCAGCAGATGCGCATAGCTCGCAGCAGCGGGCCGAGGAGCGCCTGGACGTCGCCGCGTCCGTGCTGACCCTGCTGGCCGACCGCACCCGGCTCGCCCTGCTGGAGCGACTCGGCCGCGGCGAGGCGGACGTCACCACGCTGACCGGGGCCACCGGCGCCGCCCGGCCGTCCGTCAGCCAGCACCTGGCCAAGCTCCGGCTGGCCGGCCTCGTCGCCACCCGCAAGGAGGGCCGGCGCGTGGTCTACTCGCTGCGCCACGGCCACCTGCGCCGGCTCGTCGACGAGGCGCTGAACGTCGCCGACCACCAGATCGGCCACCTGCCGCCGCACGACTGACCCGCGTCGGCGGGCGCTCGCACCGGCGGCACCGCACTGCCGGGGCCGAGTTTCGACGAATAGGTGCACAGGTACGCACTTGTTCTTATGATGGGCTGACCACCCCACTGCCCACCGGGACGACGCCCATGCTCTCCGTGCTGCGCAACCGCACCTACCGCCACCTCTTCACCGCGCAGGTCGTGGCCCTGGTCGGCACCGGCCTGGCCACCGTGGCGCTGTCCCTGCTGGCCTACCGGATCGCCGGCAGTGACGCCTCCGCCGTCCTCGGCACCGCGCTGGCGATCAAGATGGTCGCCTACGTCGCCGTGGCCCCGGTCGCCGGCGCGCTCGCCGGCCGGCTGCCCCGGCGGACCCTGATGGTCGCGATGGACCTCACCCGGGCCTGCGTCGCGCTCGCCCTGCCGTTCGTCGACCGGGTCTGGCAGGTCTACGTGCTGATCCTCCTGCTCCAGGCCGCGTCCGCCGCCTTCACCCCGACGTTCCAGGCCACCATCCCGGACGTGCTGCCCGCCGAGCGCGACTACACCGACGCCCTGTCGATGCCCGGCTGGCCTACGACCTGGAGTCCCTGTTCAGTCCCGCGCTCGCCGCGCTGCTGCTGTCGGCGGTCTCGTACGACTGGCTGTTCGCCGGGACGGCGGTCGGGTTCCTGGCCTCCGCCGCCCTGGTCGTCTCCGCCGTCCTGCCCAAGCCCGCCCCGGTCGAACACACCGGCGGCGGCCACGCCCGGGCCGCCCTGGGTGCCCGCCTGTTCCGGGCCACCCCCCGGCTGCGCGCCCTGCTCGCCCTGGACCTCGCGGTCGCGGCCGCCGGCGCGATCGTCTTCGTCGACACCGTCAACGTCGTCCGCGACCACTTCCACCGCCCGGCCGGGGCCGTCTCGCTCGCGCTCGGCGCCTACGGCGTCGGCTCGATGCTCGCCGCGCTCCTCCTGCCCCGCGTGCTGGCCCGGGTCGGCGACCGCGCCGTCATGCTGCCCGCGGCCTTCGCCCTGCCGGCCGTCCTGGCGGCCGTCACCGCGATCTCCGCCGCCCCGGCCGGCACCGGGACGTGGGTGGCCCTGCTCGCCGCCTGGGCGCTCGTCGGCGCCGGCAGCTCCGCCGTGCTGACCCCCGGCGGGCGGCTCATCCGCCGCTCGGCCGCCGACGCCGACCTGCCCGCCGCGTTCGCCGCCCAGTTCTCCCTGTCGCACGCCTGCTGGCTGCTCACCTACCCCCTCGCCGGATGGCTCGCCGCCGGCGCCGGACTGCCCGTCACCGCGGTCGTCCTCGGCGGGCTCGCCCTGGCGGCCGCGACGGGCGCCGCCGCCCTGTGGCCGGCCCGCGACCCCGAGGAGCTGGAGCACCTGCACACCGACCTGCCCGCCGGCCACCCGCACCTCGCCGACGCGCACGCGACCCCGGGCGGCGCCTGGCGGCACGACCACCACTACGTCATCGACCGCCACCACCACACCTGGCCCCGCCCGGCGGGCCGCCCCCACGCCACGGCGGGCTGACCCGGGGGCCGGTGCCGGCCCGACGGGATCGGCCCGACGGGTCGGCGTCAGCCGGCCGCCCGGGCGGGCCCGACCGGCAGGGCGTCCGGCACGAGGGCGCCCGACCCTCCCTCCAGAAGGCGGGGGCGGTCCGTCCGGACGCCCCCGTCCGGGCCGTCAGAACCACTCGGGCCGGCACTCCTCGGCCGTCCGGTCGAGGCTGTCGAGCAGGTCGAACTGCGGCCCGGTGCGCGGCAGTTCGACCCGGAAGAAGTACCGGGCGGCCTGCCGCTTCCCCTCCCGGAAGGCGTCGGTGCCCGCGCCGAGCGCGAGGAACTGCTCCAGCCAGATCCAGGCCAGCACCACGTGGCCGACCGCCTCCAGGTAGACGGTGGCGTTGGCCAGCGCGACCGCCGGGTCGCCGGTCGCCCACAGCGCGGCGGTGGTCCGCCCGATCCGGGCCGCGGCGGCGTCCAGCCGGGCCGCGAACCCGGCCGCCTCGCCGCCGGCCGCCGCGGCCCGCGCGGAGGTCGCCGCGAGGGTGTCGAGGAGCAGCCTCAGCCCCGCCCCGCCGTTCATCACGACCTTGCGGCCGAGCAGGTCCAGGCCGTGAATGCCGTGGGTGCCCTCGTGGATCGCGTTGAGCCGGTTGTCGCGGTAGAACTGCTCGACGTCGTACTCGCGGGTGTAGCCGTAGCCGCCGTGCACCTGGATCGCAAGGTCGTTGGCGGCCAGGCACCACTGCGACGGCCAGCTCTTGGCGATGGGCGTCAGCACGTCGAGGAGCAGCTCGGCGCGGGACCGGTCGGCCTCCTGCTCGGCGGTGGCCTCCTCGTCGAGCAGCCGGCTGCAGTACAGGCCGAGGGCGAGTGCGCCCTCGACGTAGCTCTTCTGCGCCAGCAGCATCCGGCGCACGTCCGCGTGCTCGATGATCGGCACCTGCGGGGCGTCCGGGTCCTTGGCGCCGAGCGGGCGGCCCTGCGGGCGGGTGCGGGCGTAGTCGAGGGCGTGCAGGTAGCCGGTGTAGCCGAGCGCGGTGGCGCCCTGGCCGACGCCGATCCGGGCCTCGTTCATCATGTGGAACATGTACGCGAGCCCGTGGTGGGCCTCGCCCACCAGGTGGCCCACCGCGCCCGGGGCGCCGCCGGGGGTGTACCGGCCCTCGCCGAAGTTGAGCAGGGTGTTGGTGGTGCCGCGGTAGCCCATCTTGTGGTTGAGGCCGGCGAGCACCACGTCGTTGCGTTCCCCGGGCGCGCCGTCCGGCCCGACCAGGAACTTGGGCACGACGAACAGCGAGATGCCCTTCACGCCGGGCGGACCGCCGGGGATCTTGGCCAGCACCAGGTGGACGATGTTCTCGCTGAGCTCGTGGTCCCCGCCGGAGATCCACATCTTGGTGCCGGTGATCCGGTACGTGCCGTCGGCTGCCGGCACCGCCCGGGTGGTGATGTCGGCGAGCGAGGACCCGGCCTGGGGCTCGGAGAGGCACATGGTGCCGAAGAAGCGGCCCTCGACCATGGGCCGCACGTAGGTGTCGATCTGCTCCCGGCTGCCGTGCGCCAGCAGCAGGTTGGCGTTGCCGACGGTGAGCAGCGGGTAGGAGGCGGTGGCGATGTTGGCGGCCTGGAACCAGGCCCGGCAGGCGTTGGCGACCACGACGGGCAGTTGCTGACCGCCGATGTCGTGGTCCATGGAGGCGCCGACCAGTCCGGCTTCGGCGTAGGCCCGCAGGGCCCGGCCGATCTCGGGGATGAGGTGGACCCGCTCGCCGTCGAAGCAGGGTTCCTCGGCGTCGCTCTTCTTGTTGTGCGGGGCGAAGTGCCGGGTGGCGATGGCCTCGCTGAGGTCCAGCACGGCGTCGAAGGTGTCGCGGTCGTGGTCGGCGTAGCGGGCGCGACGGGTCAGGGCGGAGACGTCGAGCCAGTCGTGCAGCAGGAAGTCGAGGTCACGGCGGGAGAGCAGCAGGGAGTCCAAGGTCGGGTGTCCGATCGGCCGGGGTCCGGGGTGTCGACGTACGAGCAGCCGGGACCTTCCCGCCCGGCGCACCGCCGACACACCGGCCGGGCGGCTGACCCGATTCTCAGACGGCGGGTCGGATCTTGCCGGTACGCACCGGTAAGGTGGTGGACCGTGGCCAGTCGTAAAACGTCGATCCTGGAAGCCGCGGCACGGGTGATCGCCCGACGCGGGGTGCGCGGGCTGCGGGTTGAGGAACTCGCGGCCGAGGCGGGCGTGTCGACCGCGCTCATCTACTACCACTTCAAGGACCGCACCGGGATCCTCCGACAGACGCTGGAGTTCATCAACGACCGGGCGGAGCGCTACACGACCGACCGCGCCCCGGACGCCCCGCCGCTGACGCCCCGCGAGGAGTTGGAGCAGACCCTGCTGCTGGAGCTCCAGGACACCGTCGAGGTGCGGGAGAACAGCACCGCCTGGGGCGAGCTGCGGGCGAGCGCGGTGTTCGACGAGACCCTGCGCGAGGACCTGGCGCGGGCCACCCGGACCTGGGTGCAGGAGATCGCCGAGCTGCTCGGCGACCTGCGGCCGATGGCCTCGGCGGTCGCGCTGGCCGGCGCGGCGGAGCGGCTGACGGCGCTGCTGGAGGGCCTGAGCATGCGCTGGCTCAGTGGCAGCCTGCCGCTGGCGCACGCCCGGACACTGCTGGCCGACGCCATCGACGCCGAAGTGGTCCGGCTCGGTTCCTGATCTGAGCGGATCCGCCCGGATCCGCACGGAAGCTTCACGTCGCGCACAACCGCCGTCAAGGATGCGTCATGACTCGCCCGCAAGTTTGACTGATTTTTCAGTCAGTGCGAGCCTGCATGTGCAGGCAGGGCACCTCCGTCCGCCCCGCTCCCGTGGTGCGCCACCGCATGTCGGCCCGAAGAGTGGAGTCGGCGGCCCCGCGCCCGTCCTGGCACCGTCGCACGATCTGGAGACCCTCATGACCCACTACCGCGATGACCGCTCCACCGAGGCCTACCCCTGGGTGCCGGCGGACGACGTCCCGCACGCGCGGACCTGGATGTCCTGGCCCTCCCGCCGGGGCGTGTGGGGCCTGCGCCTGGGCGGTGTCCAGGAGGACATCGCCCTGATCGCCCGCACGATCGCCGAGTTCGAGCCGGTGGTCATGTGCGCCCCCGACGACTGGACCGCGAACAAGGCCCGGTCCTGGTGCGGCGCCGGGGTCGAGGTGATCACCGCGATCCCCACCGACGACCTGTGGATGCGCGACATCGCGCCGGTGTTCCGCCGGGACGGGTACGGCGGCCTGGACGCCGTGGTCCTCAACTTCAACGGCTGGGGCAACAAGCAGGTCCACCACGACGACGCCCGGGCGGCCGAGCTCATCGCCACCCGCCGCGGCCTGCGCCACACCTACGCGGACTTCGTCGGCGAGGGCGGCGCGATCGAGACCGACGGCGACGGCACCGTGATGGCCACCGAGAGCAGCCTGGTCAACAAGAACCGCAACCGCGGCATGAGCCGGGACGAGATCGAGGAGGCCGTCCTGGAGGCCTACGGCGCGGACACCATGATCTGGCTGCCCGGGATCAAGGGCCAGGACATCACCGACGACCACGTGGACGTCACCTCCCGGTTCGTCCGCCCCGGCGTGGTGATGGTGCAGCTGCCGCCGGCGGACCGCAACGACACCTGGGCGCGGGACGCCCGCGAGCAGTTCGCGATCCTGTCCGCCGCCACCGACGCCCGGGGCCGCCGCCTGCAGGTCATTCCCGTGCACGGCCCGGACACCGTCCGCTCCCGCAGCTCCAAGTTCG
Organism: Kitasatospora sp. NPDC048545; assembly: GCF_040651155.1. Classification (NCBI taxonomy): domain Bacteria; kingdom Bacillati; phylum Actinomycetota; class Actinomycetes; order Kitasatosporales; family Streptomycetaceae; genus Kitasatospora; species Kitasatospora sp. NPDC048545. The sequence goes on along the minus strand of NZ_JBEZIQ010000015.1, from coordinate 16,080 downwards.
TGGACTCCTACCTCAACTTCCACGTCGTCAACGGCGGCGTGATCACCGCCCGGTTCGGCGACGCGTACAAGGACGCCGCCGCCCGGGACGCGCTCGCCTCGGCCTTCCCCGGCCGCCAGGTGGTGCAGATCGACGTCGACCGCCTGATGACCGGTGGCGGCGGCATCCACTGCTCGACCATGCACGAGCCGCTGCCGTAGCCGGCGCCCCGCGCACGTACCGCACACACCGTCCACCGCCCAGACCAGCAGCCGGAGTTCCCGCATGACCAACGCCCCGTCCCGCCGTACCCTGATGCGCTCTCTGGCCGGTGTCGGCCTCGGTGTCGGCGCCCTCACCCTCGGCCTCACGGCCTGTGACCCCACGGGCGCCGAGGACATCGACAACCCCGTGCCGCCGCAGCCCGGCGGCACCCCGGGCCCGCGCCGCTTCGGCGCCGAGTGGGACAAGCACCTGCGCACGGTGATGTCCTGGCCGGCGTCCGAGAACGTCTGGGGCGACCAGCTCCCGGACGTCCGCCGGGACGTGGCCGGCCTGGCCCAGGCCATCGCCGCCCGCGAGCCGGTCGTGCTGATGGCCCGCCCCGAGCAGAAGGACGCCGCGCAGAAGGCCTGCGGCTCGGCCGTCGAGGTCGTGCCGATCGCCGTCGACGACCTGTGGGCCCGCGACACCCTGCCGGTGTTCGTCGAGGAGGGCGGCAAGGTCAAGGGCGTCGACTTCAACTTCAACGGCTGGGGCGGCAAGCAGCAGCGCGGCAACGACTCCAAGGTCGCCCGGACGGTGCTGGCGAAGTACGGCGTCGAGCGGATCGAGACCCGGCTGGTCGCCGAGGGCGGCTCGTTCGAGACCGACGGCCAGGGCACCCTGATGGTGACCGAGAGCTCCGTCGTCAACGACAACCGCAACCCGGGCATGAGCCGGGACCAGGTCGAGGCCGAGCTGAAGAAGGTCCTCGGCGTGACCAAGGTGATCTGGCTGGCGGGCGTCAAGGGCAAGGACATCACCGACGCCCACGTCGACTGCCTGACCCGCTTCGTCGCCCCCGGCGTGGTCCTGCTCGACCAGGCCTTCCCGGGCACCCCGCCGGACGTCTGGTCCCGCTCGGCCGACCAGGCCCGCTCCGTCCTCAAGGACGCCACCGACGCGACGGGCAAGAAGCTGCAGGTGGTGGAGCTGCAGCAGCCCGACCCTGACAAGATCACCGGGCGCGGCGACGCCTTCGTCTCCTCGTACATGAACTTCTACATCGGCACGAAGGGCGTCTACCTGCCGAAGTTCGGCGACGCCCGGGCCGACGAGCGGGCCCAGCAGATCATGAAGCAGTACTTCCCGGGCCGCGAGATCGTCCCGGTGAGGATCGACGCGATCGCGGCGGGCGGCGGCGGCATCCACTGCGCCACGCACGACATCCCCGCCCTGGGCTGACCGGACGGGCCGGTCCCGGAGTCGCTCCCGGGGCCGGCCCCGCCGGACTCACCCGGCGGGCTGCTGCTGGGTGACGCAGTGGATGCCGCCGCCCCCGGCCCCGAGGTAGTCGATGTTCAGTTGCTCGACGGTGCGGCCGGGGAACAGCCGGGCGAGGGCGGTCCTGGCGGCGCTGTCGGCCCGGGTGTCCCCGAACTGCGCGGAGATCACCGCGTTGTTGCACAGGTAGTAGTTGGCGTAGGAGCCGACGAAGTTGGGGTCGGTCGAGCGGATGAGGTTGTAGTCGGGCCCCTGGATCCGGCCGACCGTGAACGGGGTGCCCTGGGCGCTGGTGGAGGTCGTCAGGGTCCGGTACTGCTGGCGCTCGTCCTCGGCCCAGACGTCGGTGTCGCTCGCGAGCGGCATCTGGACCACGGCCGTGCCGGCGCCGACGAAGCGCGAGGTGGCGTCCACGTGGTCGTCGGTGATGTCCTGGCCCGTGATGCCGGTGAACCAGATCACCTTGGTGGCGCCGAAGGCCGCGCACAGGGTGCTCTCGATCGCGGCCTGGGACATGCCGGGGTTGCGGTTGGCGTTGATGATGCTGCTGCGGGTGGCCATCAGCGTTCCCGCGGCGTCGGTCTCGACGGCGCCGCCCTCGGCGACCAGCCCGGCGGCGGTGAACGGCAGGCCGAGGTAGCCGGCGACCCGTTGGGCGACCAGGGCGTCGTTGCCGTGCGGATTCTGCTGGTTGCCCCAGCCGTTGAAGTTGAGGCCGAAGGTGTCGAGGCCGCCGGCGCCGTCGGTGCGGAAGACCGGGCCGGTGTCGCGCATCCAGCAGTCGTCGACCGGGATGTCCCCGATGACGGTGACGGCCGAGCCGCACATCGACCGCGCCTTGGCCACGCTCGCCGGGTTGGCGCACATGGTGACCGGCTCGTACTTGGCGATGGTCCTCGCGATGAGCGCGATGTTCGACTGGACGCCGCTGAGCTTGTTCCGCCAGATGGTGGTGCTGTCCGGCCAGGCCATCCAGGTCCGGGTGTGCCGGGCGGTGTCCGGCGGCACGCGGTAGCCGGCGGCCACGGCCGGGCCGGCGGTGCCGTTGCGGGGTTGCGCCGCCTGCGCCCGACCGCCGCCGACGGCGGTCAGCGCGGTTCCGGCCACGGTGAGCCCGGCGGCCGCCAGGAACCGGCGTCGGTCGAGCCCGCCGTCGCGGGTCGGCTGGGGTCTGGAGCTGTCCTCCATCGCTGCCTCCACATCAAAGTCCGCTGCCGGTGCAGCAGTTGACCGAAAAAGTAAAACTGGCCAAGCGCTCGGTCAATACTTTGCGCAAGTATCGGTGCCGATGCGCCCCTGCCGCCCGCCCGCAGTCGTTACAGTGGCGGCCATGGCGACACAGGCGACGGGCGAGGCCCCGCGAACGGCCACCGGACCCGGCGGCACCGGCCGGGCGCGCGCTTCCGCCAAGGGCGAGCAGACCAGGGCCCGGCTCATCGCCGCCGCCCGCACCCTGCTCGCCGGCGACGGCGCCGGGCGGTTCACCACCCGCAACGTGGCCGCGCTGTGCGGGGTCTCGCACGGGATGTGCCACTACCACTTCGCGGACCGCACCGACCTGATCGTCGCGGTCGTGGCGGACATCCGGCCCGAGTGGATCACCCCGCTGGAGGAGGCCGTCGCCGGCCCGGGCGGCTACGCCGAGCGCACCGAACGGGTCCTGGCACTGCTCACCCGGCCCGAGAGCCCCGACCTGGCCCGGCTGCACGCGGCCCTGCACTGGCTCGCCCTCAACGACGACCGCGTCCGGGCCGGTCTGGAAGCCGAGTACGCGCGGTGGCGCGCCTCCTTCGTGCGCCTGTTCCGCTGCCTGGTCGAGGAGCGCGGCGGGGAGGCCGACCCGGTTCCGCTCGGTGAGGCCTTCGCCGCCGCCGTGGACGGCCTCGCCGCCATCGGGTCGCTCGACGGAACGGTGGACGACGAACGGGTGCTGCGGACCCTGCTGGACTCGCTGACCTCCGCCGTCGTCGCCGACGCCGTCTGACCGGCCGGGACGCCCCCCGTCACGCTCCGGAACCGGCGGCGGCCTCCGCGCGTTTGCGGCGCTCGACGCGGCTGGAGGCCACGACGGTGAACGTCAGGCACGCCGCGATGATGCCCTCGGCCCAGAAGAAGGCCACGTAGTCGATGAGCGAACCGATCGGCGGCGAGCCGGGCGCGGCGTTGCGCATGCCGATGAGCGCGAACAGGGTCGCCGCCATCCACCCGAGCGAGGGCCACACCATCCCCTGCCGCCCCCGGTAGAGCACCTCGGCGCCGGCCATCACCGCCAGGGCGAGCGCCCACATGGCCGCGATCATGAACCAGGCCAGGATGAAGGTGCTGCGCGCCCGGGTGACCGCGCCCTCCAGGACGGTCGCCCCGGAGGCGCTCGGGGTGCTGGTCGGGTGGACCACGAAGAACGGATCGGCGTTCACGACGACCAGGCCGACGGGCACGCCGCCGGTGGTGTCCGACGCCGCGAACGACAGCGCGAAGTGGTGGCGGTCGAAGGGGTAGTCGGTCAGGGTGCCGTTGTAGAAGTCGGCCGCCACGGCCTGGGGCGTCGCGGCCTCGCCCGGCGCCGCCCGCAGTTCGGTGCGGGTCGCCGCCTGGACGGTGATCACGACATGCCGGCTGAACGCGGTGGAGTCCGGGCCCGCGGCGAGGCCGCCGTGCGGCACCGGCACGACGAAGAGCGTGAGTTCGCCCGTCCCGGGGTCGATGTCCTGGGCGGTGACGTCCAGTTCGATCCAGTCACCGACGCCGGGCAGGGCCAGTTCGTGGGGCTGCTGCCGGGTGTTGCGCTCGTTCAGGTACAGCGCGACGCCGGCCGAGCACAGCACCGCCACCGTCAGCAGCGCGACGAGGAAGCGGTTCCCGCGCCACCGCAACGCGCTCACGCCCCGGTGGCCGGCTGCTGCTGGGTGGCGCAGTGGATGCCGCCGCCGCCCGAGGCGATGTGGTTGATGTCGACCTGGGTGACCTTGCGGCCCGGGTGGAGGTCGCCGATGATGCCGGCCGCGCGGTCGTCGGCGGCCTGGTCGCCGAAGCGCGGGACGATGACGCCGCCGTTGCAGACGTAGTAGTTGATGTAGGTGGCGAGGAAGTTCTTGCCGGCCCCCTGGATCAGGTCGACGTCGGGCTCGGGGAGGTCGACCACCTTGAGCGTGCGGCCCTTGGCGTCGGTCGCGGACCCGAGCACCTGCAGCGCCTGCGCGGAGGCGGTGGTCCAGACGTCCGGCGGGGTGTCGGCGGCGGGGCGGTGCAGGACGACGGTGCCGGGTTCGGCGAAGCGGGCGAGGGCGTCGACGTGGCAGTCGGTGATGTCCTGCCCGGCGACGCCCTGGAACCAGATCACCTTCTCGACGCCCAGCAGTTCCTCGAAGCTCGCCTCGATCCGGTCGCGGGTCTTGCCGGGGTTGCGGTTGTCGTTGACCCAGGAGCTCTCGGTGGCCATCAGGGTGCCCTCGCCGTCCACCTCGATGCCGCCGCCCTCGCCGGTGACCGGCGCCTGGATGCGGGTGATGCCGTAGTGGGCGAGGACGTTGCGGGCGACCTGGCTGTCGTTGGCGTGGGTCTGCTTGTTGCCCCAGCCGTTGAAGTCGAAGTCGACCCCGGCGAGCCCCTGCGGGCCGGTGACGAAGGTGGGCCCGGTGTCCCGGGCCCACAGGTCGTCGACCATCAGGTCGAGCACCTCGACCGAGGAGCCGCAGGCCTGCCGGGCCTCGTCGGCCTGGTCGGGGCGGGCCAGCAGGACGACCGGCTCGAAGCCGGCGACGGCCCGGGCCAGGCTCGCGATGTCCTGGCGGACGCCGGGCAGTTGGTCGCCCCACACCTCCTCAAGTGCGGGCCAGGCCATGAAGGTGCGGGTGTGCGGCGCGGACTCGGCGGGCATGGCCCGCCCGGCGGCCGCCGGGCTGCCGGACGGGGCCGTGCCCGAGGCCGTGGCACCGGGGCCGGGCTGCTCCTGCGCACCGCTGTCGGAGGAACAGCCACCGGTCAGGGCCAGTGCGGCGAGCGCGGCCCCGGACTGCAGGAGCGAGCGGCGGGACGGCCGGGGGTGAGCCATGGGGCCTCGATCCGGGTAAGTGTCGGGTTCGGCTCCGCAGGCTACTGACAGGGCGGTCAGGACCCGGCGCGGCACGCATCCGCCGTTCGGGGGAAACCGGTCACGGGGCGTCGGTGCCCTCCTCCCGTTCGCGGCGCAGCCGGTGTTCGGTGCGGATGCCGAACCAGGCGGTGCAGGCCGGGGAGGCGGCGACGGGCGAACCGCCGGCGGTGGCAGCCGGTGGGCAGGTTCGCTGCCGACCCGGCGCCGCCGCCGGTGTTGCTCGGTCGCCCCGGCCCGGCAGGTCCCACCGCCTGCCGGGCCGGGGCCGTCTTACAGCGCGCGGCGCGCGGCGGCGATCCGGTCGGGATCCCAGCCGGGCCGGGGAACGGACTCCAACAGGAGCCTGGTGTAGGCGTGTCGCGGGGAGTCAAGGACGTCGGACGTGGGGCCGGACTCGACGATCCGGCCGTGCCGCATCACGATGACGTCGTCGGTCACGCAGCGGACCACGCCGAGGTCGTGGGTGATGAACAGGTAGCCGACGCCGGTCCGTTCGCGGATGTCGGCGAGCAGGTTGAGGACCTGCGCCTGGACCGAGACGTCCAGTGCGGCGACCGCCTCGTCCAGTACCAGCACGTCCGGCTGGACGGCCAACGCCCGTGCGATGGCGACGCGTTGGCGCTGGCCGCCGGAGAGCTGCCGGGGCAGCGCCTCCGACGCCCGGGTGCCGAGGCCGACCTGGTCGAGGAGTTCCCGGATCCTGGCCGCGTGGTCGGTGCCGGGGAAGTGCAGCCGCAGGGTCTCCCGCAGGACGGCCTCGACGCTGGTGCGCGGGTCCAGGGAGAGGAACGGATCCTGGAAGACCATCTGCACCTCGCGGGCGCGGGCCAGTCGTTCGGCCCTCCCCCGGGCCCGCCCGGTCCGGGCCCGGCCGCGGACCGACACCTCGCCCGCGTCCGCCTGTTCGAGGCCGACGATGATGCGGGCGGTGGTGGTCTTGCCGGAGCCTGACTCGCCGACGATGCCGAGCGAGCCGCCGGCCGGGAGGGTGAACGAGACCTCGTCCACGGCCCGCACGCTGCCGAAGGTGCGGCACAGCCCGTTGACCTGCAGGACGGCCTCAGTCATCGGCGCGGCTCCCTTCGAGCGGGTGGTGACAGGCGACCGGGCCCGGCGCGGGGGCCGCCTCACGGCACAGGTCGGTCGCGTACCGGCAGCGGGCGGCGAACGCGCAGCCGGTCAACTCCTGCCGCAGGTCCGGCGGTTGGCCGTCGATGGCGGAGAGCCGGCCGGGCCCGCTGTCCAGCCGCGGGGTGGCGGCGAGCAGCGCGGCGGTGTACGGGTGGCGGGGCCGTTCGAACAGCGCCTCGGCGGGCCCGTGCTCGACGATCCGCCCGGCGTACATGACGTGGACGCGGTCGCTGATGGCGGCTGCGAGACCGAGGTCGTGGGTGACGAACAGCAGACCGGTGCCGAAGCGTTCGCGCAGCTGGTCGAGGAGCGCGACGACCTCGGCCTGGCTGGTGACGTCGAGCGCGGTGGTCGGCTCGTCGGCGAGCAGCAGCACCGGGTCGCCCATCAGCGCGGCGGCGATCATGACGCGCTGGAGCATCCCGCCGGACAGTTGGCCGGGGTAGCTGCGCAGCAGTTCCGGGCCGAGGCCGACGGCGTCGAGCAGTTCGGCCGCGCGCCGGCCGGCGTCGGCCGCGGTCATGACGCCGGTGCGGCGCACGCCCTCGGTGAGGAAGTCGCCGACGCGGCGCAGCGGGTTGATGGCGGCCCGCGGGTCCTGGAAGATCATCGCGGCCCGGCCGGTGCGCAGGGCCCGTAGCCGGTCGGGGCCCATGGTCAGGACGTCCTCGCCGTCGACCAGGACGCTGCCCTCGGCGGTGGCGCCGGTCGGCAGCAGGCCGAGGGCGGTGCGCGAGGTGAGGGTCTTGCCGGAGCCGGACTCACCGACCAGGGCCACGGTCTCGCCGGGGGCGACGGTCAGGTCGACCCCGTCGAGGACGGGCCGGGCGGCGCCGGGCAGGTGGAGCCGCAGGCCCCTGACGTCGAGGGCGTGCACCCGTTCGCCGGGATTCACGGAGTCCTCGGGATTCGTGTGCTTCCCCGGGTTCATGGAGTCCTCGGGATTCGTGTGCTTCCCCGGGTTCATGGGGTCCTCCGGGCGACGCGGTCGGCCCAGCGCTCGCCGACGACGTTGAAGGCGACGACGGTGAGCACGATGAGGACGCACGGCAGGATCGCGGACAGCGGGTAGCCGTGCTGGATCGCGGTCTGGCCGTCGAAGACCATCCGCCCCCAGTCGGGGGTGAGCGCGGGGACGCCGAGTCCGAGGAAGGACAGGCCGGCCAGGTCCATGAGGGCGTATCCGAAGTTGATGGTGGACTGGGCGAGGACGATCGGGGCGATGTTGGGCAGGACGTGCCGCAGGCAGATCTGCGCCGCGGAGTGGCCCTGGACCCGGTAGGCGCTGACGTAGGGCCGCATCCGTTCGGCCAGCACCAGGGAGCGGGTCAGGCGCGAGACGTACGGCAGGTAGGCGATCGCGAGAGCGAGGACGGGGGCGATCAGGCCCTCGCCGTACACCGAGACGATCAGGATGGCGAGCAGCATGCCGGGGAAGGCGAAGACCAGCTCGGTGCTGCGGGACAGCACGGAGTCGATCCAGCCGCCGCGCCAGCCGGCGACCAGGCCGACCACGACGCCGGCGACGGTGGAGAAGGCGACGACGCCGAGCGGGCCGAGCAGGGAGGTGCGGGCGCCGAGCAGCAGCCGGGAGAGGGTGTCGCGGCCGGCAGCGTCGACGCCGAGCAGGTGGTCCGGCGAGGGACCGGCGAGGGCGTTGCCGAGGTCGACGGCGTTCGGGTCGGCCGGCGCCACCCAGGGTGCGAGCAGCGCGGCGAGGACCACCAGGGCGACGATGCCGAGGCAGGCCAGGTGGAGCGGGGCGCGGGCGGCCTTGAGGCGGCCGAGGCCGGGCCGTCGGGTGAGGGCGACACTCATGCGTCGGACCTCCTCGTGCCGAGGGTGACCCGGGGGTCGACCAGCGGGTGCAGCAGGTCGACGACCAGGTTCACGATCATGAACAGGGCCACGATGAGCAGGGAGATGGCCTGGACGGTCGGGAAGTCCTTGGTGGTGGTGGACAGTTCGAGGAGCTGGCCGATGCCGCCGATGCTGAACGCGGACTCCACCAGGATCGTGCAGACGAGCAGGGTGGAGACGATCAGGCCGCCGGTGGTCAGGACGGTGCCCAGCGAGTTGCGGAACACGTGACGGCGGATCACCTCATGCTCGGGCACGCCGCGGCTGCGGGCGACGGCGACGTGCTCGCCCTCCAGGGCCTCCAGCATCGCCGAGCGGGTGACCCGGGCGAGCATCCCGATCAGGTACAGCGCGAGGGCGATCGCCGGCAGGGTGAGGTGCCACAGCAGGTCGCCGAGGCCGTCGCCGGTGCCGCTGGTCGGGAACCAGCCCAGCTTGACCGCGAACAGGCCCTGCAGCAGGACCGCCGCGACGAAGGAGGGGGTGCCGACCGCGAGCGTGGTGGAGAGCAGGATCGCCGAGTCGGTCGCGCCACCGCGCACCGCGCCGATCCAGCCCAGGGCCAGGCCGATGAGGACGACCACGACCAGGGCCATGGCCACCAGCGTCAGGGTGGCGGGCAGCCGGTCGGCGAGCAGCGTGGACACGTCTGTGCGGTAGGTGATCGAGCGCCCGAAGTCGCCCTGCAGCACCTGGCCGAGCCAGCGGAAGTACCGGACCAGGAAGGGGTCGTCGAGGTGGTACTGGTCGTTGATCGCCTGCAGGGCGGCCGGCGAGGCCGACCGGCCGGACAGCAGGAAGCTCGCCGGGTTGCCCGGCGCGAGGTACATCGCGCCGAACACCACGAAGGACGCGCCGAGCAGGGTGGCGGCCATCTCGACCAGCCGCCGTACGGCGAATCTCAGGAAGTTCACCGCGCGGCCCCCACGTCGGCGGCCCACGGGTAGTACATGTACGAGATGGTGGTGGGGGCGCCGGTGATGCGCTTGTTGAGGAAGGCGGCGGTGGGCCACTCGGCGACCGGTATCCACAACAGCTGCTCGGACGCGGTCTGCTGGAGCTTCGCCTCGATCGCGGCGCGCTTGGCCGGGTCGTACTCGGCGGTCGCCTGGTCGACGAGGCCGTCGTACGCCGGTTCGCTGTAGCCGGCGAAGTTCTGGTAGGCGCCGGTCTTGAAGTTGGCGAGCAGGTCGAGCGGGTCGGTGACCGAGTCGTAGTAGGTCTCGGGGAACATGTCCAGGCCCTCGCGGGCCTTGGGGTCGGTGAACAGCGCGGTGAAGGCGTTCGGGGCGATCGTCCTCAGCCGGACGTTCAGGCCGATCTTCGCGCCGGCGGCCTGGACGGCGGTGGCGAGCAGGGAGACGTCCTGGCCGATGGTGCTGGTGGCGACGGTGAGCGTCTTGCCCTCGGCGCCGGCCTCCTTGACCAGGGCCTTGGCCCGGTCTACGTCCTGCGCGGTCGGGGTGAGGTGCTCGAAGGCCGACTTCCGGACGTCGTCGGGGGCGCCGGCCCAGGCCGCACGAGTGGTGAGCGAGCCCGTGACGGTGCCTGCGCCGGCGAGGCCGGTCTTGACGAAGCCGGAGCGGTCGAGCGCCAGGGACAGGGCCTGGCGGACCCGGAGGTCGCCGAGCGGGCCCTGCATGCTGGTGACGTTGAGGTTGACGGTGCTCAGGCCCTCGCCGAAGTACAGCGTGCCGGCGCCGCTCTTGCGCAGCCGGTCGTAGCTCTCGGTCGGGATCAGGTAGCCGCCGTCGACGTCGCCGGTGAGCATCGCGTTGGTGCGGGCGGACGGGTCGGTGAGGAAGCTGAAGACGACCTTCCCGGACTTGGCCCTGGTGCCCCAGTAGTCGTCGAAGCGCTGCAGCTCGATCGACTGCCCCTTGGCCCAGGCCCCGAGTTCGAAGGGCCCGGTGCAGTCGAGGCTGCCGCCGGTGCCGTAGTCCTTGCCGGCCGCCTCCACCCCGGCCTTGGCCGCGACCACGCCGGCCGCGGTGGCCATGTACTGCGGGAACTGGGAGTCCGGCTGCTTGAGCTTGACGGTGACCTGGAGCGGGCCGGTCCTGGCGACGGAGTCGACGTTCTGGAACACCTGGGCCCAGGCCGAGGCGTTGTCGGGGTTCGTCTGCCGGCCGAGGCTGTAGACGACGTCGTCGGCGGTCATCACCGAGCCGTCGTGGAAGTGCACGCCGGAGCGCAGGTCGTAGACCCAGGTGGTGGCGTCGGGGTTGGAGGCCTTCTCGGCCAGGCCGGGAGCCAGGGTGAGCTGGGGGGTCCAGCGCATCAGGCTCTCGCAGACGTTCGACAGGACGGTGTTCTGCGGGTAGTCGAAGGCCTGGATGTAGTCGAGGGTGGGCGGCTCCGCGTAGGTGGCCCAGGTGAAGGAGTCGAGTTCGCCCTTGGCCGCCGGGGTGTCGGCGGACAGCTGGACCGCCGCCTGGTCGGCGCCGCCGCGCGGCGGACCGGAGCAGGCGGCGACCAGGGCCGCGGCCGAGAGCAGGGCGGTGGCGAGGGCGAGCCGGCCGGGGGCGGTGGCGCGTCTCGCGGGCGCGGTGGGAGTCATGAGGGGGTGTTCTCCGTTCGCTGGCGAGGGGGTCAGGCGTGGGCGGCCGGGAACTGCTGCGTGATGCAGTGGACACCACCGCCGCCGTAGGCGATGACCCTGGCCCGCACGCCGACGACCTTCCGGTCCGGGTAGACGGCGGCGAGCACGGCGAGCGCACCCGCGTCCTCGGGGTGGTCGGCGACCGGCACGACGACACCGCCGTTGGCCAGGTAGAAGTTCAGGTACCCGACCTCGACCTCGCGCCCGTCGACCTCGACGAAGGCGGCCTGCGTCAGGTCGACGATCTCGAAGGGCCGGCCCTGGGCGTCGGTGGAGTGCTCCAGCACGGTGCGGTTGGCCCGCATCCGCACGTGGTCCGGGTGCTCCGGGTCGGACGGCAGCTGCACCACGACCTTGCCGGGGGCGACGAAGGCGCAGACGCCGTCGACGTGCCCGTCGGTCTCGGTGTCCAGCGCGCCGCCGTAGGGCAGCCAGATCACCTTGGTGACGCCGAGGCGGGCCTTCAGCTCGGCCTCGATCTCCTCACGGCTCATGTCCGGGTTGCGGTTGGGGTGCAGCAGGCACTGCTCGGTGGTGATCAGCGTGCCCTCGCCGTCGACGGTGACCGCGCCGCCTTCGAGGATCATCTCGGAGCGGATCGCCGGGGTGCCGAGGTGGTCCAGCAGTAGGCCGCTGATCCGGTCGTCGGCGGCCCACGGGTGGTGCTTGCGGCCCCAGGCGTTGAAGCGGAAGTCCACGCCGGCCCGGCGGCCGTCCCCGTCCAGGACGAAGATCGGCGCGGAGTCGCGGAACCAGGAGTCGTCGGTCGGCAGCTCCACGACGGTGATGCCCTCGCCGCACCGGGAGCGCGCGTCCTCGCCGTGACCGGGCGGCGCCACCATGGTGACCGGCTCGAACTCGGCGATGGCGCGGGCGACCGCCGCGTACTCGCCCTGCACCTCGTCGAGGGTGTCGCCCCACAGCTCCGGCCGGACGGGCCAGGCCATCAGGCAGCCCTCGTGCTCGGTCCACTCCGCGGGCATTCGGTACGTCACGGGAAACCTCTTCTGTTCGGGTCCGGCCGGGCCGGCGCCTTCGGTGCGCCGGCCGGCCGGGAGGGAGGGTGAGGGTGGTGTGAGCGGAGGTCCTCGGCGGCCCGCCTCCGTGGGGTTCCGGACGGGCCGCCGAGGGGTCTCAGAGGGCCGGCGGTACGGCCGGCTGGGACTGGGTGGCGCAGTGGATGCCGCCACCGCCGGAGGCGATGTTGTCGATGTTCAGCTGGACGACGTCGCGCCCGGGGAACTCGGCCTGCAGGATCGCGTAGGCCTGCGCGTCGGCGAAGGTGTCGCCGAACTGCGGAACGAAGACGGCGCCGTTGGCGACGTAGAAGTTGGTGTAGCTGGACAGGAAGTCCTTGCCGCGCCCGCGGATCCTCGCCCGGTCGGGGCCGGGGAGCTCCACGACGGTCAGCGGCCGGCCCTGGGCGTCGGTCGCGGTCCGCAGGACCTGTTTGGCCTGCTGGTGGACGTCGATCCAGGTCTGGTCGGTGCCGGGGCCGGGCTGGTCGAGGACGACTCGGCCGGGCGAGGTGAAGCGCGCCAGGCAGTCGATGTGGTCGTCCGTGATGTCCTGGCCCGCCAGGCCGGCCAGCCAGATCACCTTGTCCATCCCGAGCGTGGTCTTCAGGGCCTGTTCGACCTGGTCCTGGGACATCCCGGGGTTGCGGTTGGGGTTCACCAGCGAGCTGACCGTGGCCAGCAGGGTGCCCTGGCCGTCCGTCTCCAGGGCGCCGCCCTCGCCGACGAAGGGGGCCTGGACGCGGTCGACTCCGTGCTCGACGAGCAGGGTGGCCGCGACCCCGGCGTCCTCGGTGAAGCGCTGGTAGTAGGGGGTGCCGCTCTTGCCCCAGCCGTTGAAGTTGGTGTCGACACCGGCGATGGCGCCCGGCGCGACCACGAAGGTCGGACCGAAGTCCCGGATCCACAGGTCGTCGTTGGAGATCTCGACGACGGTGATGCCGTAGTAGGCGCCGGGGCCGCAGTAGTACCGCGCGTCGGCGGCCTGACCCGGGCGGGCGACCACGACCACCGGTTCGTAGCGGGAGATCTGGTGGGCGACCCGTGCGATGTCGTCACGGACCGCGGAGAGCTGGGTCCGCCAGATCGACGACAGCGCCGGCCAGGCCATGAAGGTGCGGACGTGCCGGTCGCTCTCGGCGGGCATCCGCAGCCTCGTGGTGGCGCCCGCCGCGGCGGTCGAGGCCGTCGCGGCCCGGGCCGACGCCGGCAGGACGCCGCCGAGGGCGATCAGGGGGGCGGCGGCCGCACCGAACCGGAGCAGAGCGCGCCGGGAAGGGGTGGGGGATTGCATGGGGGACTCCCTGGGTGATGCAGGGGTGGGGGTTGCCCCGCATCCTCTACCGTACTGAAAATTCAGTCAAGCTTTTGGCTCAAAGCCGGCCCATCTCACTGAAACGATCATCAGGAACCTGTCTGACCAGCCGGGAAGCCCGGTAGAGTGGGCGACCATGTCGGACCGTCGGACGGAAATACTCAAGGCCGCCACCAGGGTGATCGCCCGCCGTGGCGTCCGCGGACTGCGCGTGGGCGAACTGGCGACCGAGGCTGGGGTGTCCACCTCGCTGATCTACTACCACTTCACCGACCGGGCCGGCATCCTGCGCCAGACGCTGCAGTTCATCAGCGACCGCGCCGACCACTACACCGCCGACGAAGGCCCCGCGCCCCGGACCGAGGACCCCCGGGCCGACCTCGAACGGGTCCTGCTCCGGGAGCTCCAGGACAGCATCGACGTGCGCGAGAACAGCACCGCCTGGGGCGAGTTGAGAGCCAGCGCAGTCTTCGAACCGAGCCTGCGCGAGGACCTGGCGAGGACCACCCACACCTGGGTGCACGACATCGCCGAACTCCTCGCCCGGGCCGACCCGACCGGCACCGCTCCCGCGCACGCGGCCGCCGCCGAGCGGCTCACGATCCTCGTCGAGGGCCTCAGCGTGCGGTGGCTGAGCGGCTCGCTGCCGCTCGACCACGCACGCCGGCTGCTCCGCAGCGCCGTCGAAACCGAACTGCAACGCTGACCGCCCCTGGCGCCGGCCTCCGGTCCGCCCGTCACGACTACCCTGGCCCTGCCTCTAAACTTCGCGATGCCGTCTGCGCCGACCAGCGCCGTGGCCGCCCGGGGCGCCCTTCCGGCTCCTGCCCCCCTCCCTGTCCGCCGAGAGAGGCCACCGCATGTCCGCTGACCGATCCCCCTTCGCCCTGCAGCCGGTCTTCCAGGAGCTGACCGCGGACGACCCGCGCGAGGTCGGCGGCCACCTGCTGTACGCCCGGCTCGGCGCCGGCGGCATGGGTCGGGTCTACCTCTCCTACACGCCCGGCGGGCGGCCGGTGGCACTCAAGGTGGTCCGGCCCGAACTGGCCGAGGACCCGGAGTTCCGGGCCCGCTTCGCCCAGGAGGTGGCCAGCGCCCGGCGCATCCACGGACTGTTCACCGCACAGGTCGTCGACGCCGGCGTGGACGCCGCCACCCCCTGGCTGGCCACCACGTACGTGCCGGGCCCCTCCCTCCAGCAGGTGGTACAGCGTTTCGGTCCGCTCCCGGAGCGGACCGTCCTGCTGCTGATGGCCGGCATCGCCGAGGCGCTGCAGGCGATCCACACCAGCGGGGTGGTCCACCGCGACCTCAAGCCCGGCAACGTGCTGATCGCCTCCGACGGCCCCCGGGTGATCGACTTCGGCATCGCCCGCGCCGCCGACGCCAGCGCGCTCACCGGCACCGGAGTGCGCATCGGCTCGCCCGCCTACATGGCGCCCGAGCAGGCCATGGGCCGGGCCGCGACCCCGGCCACCGACGTCTACGCGCTGGGCGCGCTGGCCGTCCACGTCGCGGGCGGCACCCCGCCCTTCGGGGACGGCCCGGACCCGGCCGCGCTCTACCGGACCGTCCACGAGGACCCCGACCTCGGCCGGGTCCCGGAGAGCCTGCGCGACCTGCTCCTGCACTGCCTCGCCAAGCGGCCCGAGGACCGTCCGACCACCGCCGAGGTGATCGCCGCCGCCCGGAACCACCCGGCCGTCGGCGGCCACCTCCGGTTCGGCGACGACTGGCTCCCGCACCCACTGACCAGCCAGATCACCCGGCACGCCGACCTTCCCCAGGTGCCCGCCGAGGCCGCCGCGCAGCCGGGCCGGGAGTCCGCCCGGACAGTCCTCGCGCCGGCCTCCGCGCCGACGCCCACCCTGCTCGCCCCGGCGCCCTCCCCCGTCCCCGCTCCGCCCGCGCCGCCCGGGCAGTCGACCGGCTCCCGCGCGGCCCGGCGCGAGGACGCCCGCGACCGGGGCCGCCGCCGCGCCCTCGGGCGCACCGCGCTGACCGCCGCCGTCGCCCTGACCGTCGGCGCCGCGGCGGCGGTGTTCCTGCTCGACGACCAGGAGCCGGTGGAGGCCGCGACCGCCGAGGCCCCGGTGTCCGGCTCCGCCGCGCCGCCCGCATCGACGCCGCCGCCGGGGCCCGCCGCCGACTTCGCCCCGGTCTACCGCTCCGTCGAGCTGACCTCGGCGGACTCCGGCTACGAGTTCGACCTCACCAACGGCACCGTGGCCCCGATCGACAGCGCGACCTGGTACGTCGGCCGCGGCGACGGCGAGTTCCTCGTGCCGGAGAGCGCCGACTCCTTCATCGGCAGGGACGCCGGCCTGGGCGTGGCCGAGTGCCTCAAGGGGCTCGGCAGCCGCCCGGCCGGACGGATCCCGTTCGCCGCCGCCGGGCCGGGCAGCGCCTTCTGCGTCCGGTCCGCGGACGGCCGGGACCTCGCGGTCGTCCGGGTGCTGCAGACCGCGGGCCCGGACGACCCGGTCAAGGTCTCCCTGGACCGCTACCACCGCAACGGCTGAGCCCGCCCGCCGCGCGGACGGGCCCGGAGCGGCACAGAGCCGTCGTTCCCCCCACCGCGCGGTGGGGGCCAGGCGGC